>NZ_JAVLSB010000037.1:0-229231 GCF_031583775.1 Pseudomonas rhizozeae | reverse complement strand
AGGCGCCGTAAGGGCGCAACCCTAAGTGGCCGTTACCGCAGCAATGGATATGTACACAAACCACAAACCACAAACCACAAACCACAGCGAAACGCACGAACGATCAAAAGAAACCATCAAGACTTCGCCCGATCCCCCTTAGGCTTGGGAAACAAATTATCCAAAGTCTCCAACAACCTCACGTGATAAATCGGCTTGCGAAAAAGGTCCAGCACCTGCAAGCGCAACATATCACTCACATCCTCCATATCCGCATGCCCCGACGTCACGATCACCGGTAAATGCTGGCGCGAGGTGTGCTCACGCAAACGCCGGATCAACGACATGCCACTCTCTTCCGGCATACGCAGATCGGTGATCACCAGGGCGATATCAGGATGTCGAGTCAAATGATGCAGGGCCAGCTTGACCGAAGTCGCGGTGAAGCAACTGAACCCTTCACCTTCGAGCAATTCGGCCAATTCCAGCAGTGCATCTTCTTCGTCGTCGACCAATAGCAATTGCTGACGGGCAGAGTCGGTCATGGGGTGTTTCCAACTACCGATAATCCAAAGTTAAAACCACCATAGCCGACTCTTGCCGACGAAGCAGGTTTTCTACGGCGTCGGCCGAGTTTGTGCAGCGCCACCCAACCCGGTCGTGATGTTGTTGAACATCGCCAGCACCCGATCACCCAGCGGGCCAACGAATACCAATACCACCACTGCGACCATGGCGATCACGATCGCGTATTCAATCGCTGAAGCCCCTTCAGTGCGATCAAAAAACAGACGAGCCTTGATCCATAAATAGTGAAGGTTCATCAGACTTCTCCTTGCGCCAGAGGCGCTGCTGTAACAGGTTCGCAACAGAATTGCGCTGCGCCACTTCAGCATTGTCAACAAACCCGGGAGCCACAACTGTAAGAACGGATTAATCACAAAGTGTTAGTTAGAAGGTTGACGTCAGAAAACACGCCAAAATCGAAAGCCAAGCTCCTACTTTCGTGAGGTTTTTTGATGCCGTTCATGGCTTTTTGCATGAGCTGGGCTACCTTCAAATAGCGAAACAGTCACTTGTTCATAGCTACCTGATTGCAAAAGTAATCTCGTTGAAAGTGACGAGTTGGAGATGCAGCAGGAAAGGGAGAGCCGTCATGAACAGCCGTTTCACCATGGGATTGGCAGGGTTGCTATTAGTCGGCGCGATCATCGTCGGCTATTGGGGCCTGGTGCTCAGTCGGCAACCGACGCCCGTGGTTGAAGCCTCTCCCCCCTCGGCACCGCTTACTACCGCCAACGTCATCGACAAAACCGTGGCGACCGCTGAAGACCAGACCCGTCAACCGGTGGTGGTGTTGCTGCACGATGTACCGCCCTTCACCCCGCTGACCGCCGCCGACCTGGCCCTGGAGCAACTGCGCGCGGTACCGGCCGGCAGCCTCAACAGCCTTGACCAGGCAATCGGCCGGACGCCGTGGCGCCACCTCAGCGCCGGCACCTGGCTCAGCGATGAGAGCTTCGAGGCCGGTGGCTCGCTGGCGCGGATGATCCGCAGCGACGAGCGCGCGCTGGCCGTGGCGGTGGACGAAGTGACCGGCGCCGGCGGGCAGTTGATTCCCGGTGACTACGTCGATGTGCTGCTGTACTTGCGCCAGGATCAGGACAACCCGCAGCAATCGGCGCAAATTGTAGTGCCGGCGTTGCGCGTGCTCGGGGTCGGCGATCAACTCGGCCTGACCAACGACGGCAAACCCGCTTCACCGGCCCTCAGCGCCGATGACAAACTCAAGCAGGACCAACGCCGCCTCAGCGCGCGCAGCGTGGTGCTGGCGGTGCCCGAGCCGCTGCTCAGCCGGTTGATGCTAGCGACCCAGGTCGGCACCTTGCGCCTGGCGGTGCGCAGTAACGAAGAGCAACGCCTGGCGCGTTATTGGGCGGGTGAAGAACAGGCGCCTCAGCATCTGCAAGCCGTCAATGGCCAACTGTTCCAGTTCAACCAGTTGGCCATGGGCAACGCGCCCAAAGCAGCCGCCAGCGGTGCCGTCAACCCTGCGCCACGCCGTGCGATAGAAGTGATTCGCGGCAATCAAATGACTCAACAAACCCCGTGATCGAGCAAGGATGCTGCTAAATGCCCAGTCGTTACCTGCCGCTGTTTCAGCGATTGATGTGCACCCTGCTGCTTGCTTCGCCTTTATCGATGCAGGCCTGGGCAGCGTCGAGTAATTGCACGGGGCCGTTCGATTTGCCTGCCACGCTGGAGATCGGTGAGGGCCTGCAAACCGAATTGCAATCAAGTGCGGCCATTACCCGGCTGGCGGTCGGCGATCCGAAAATCGCGGACGTACAACCCAGCGGCAACAACGCTTTTCTCCTCACCGGCATGGCGCCCGGCGCCACCAGCCTGATGGTCTGGACCACCTGTTCAAGCAACCCACGGCAAAGCATGGTGTTCGTCCAGGGCAAAGCCACTGCGGCCCTCACCGCTGCAGCACTGCCCTCGGAAGATCCGATTTTGCCGAGCCAGGTGCAAACCGACATTCGCTTCGTCGAAGTCAGTCGTACCAAACTCAAGGAAGCGGCAACCTCGATCTTCGGCACCCGCGGCAATTTCCTGTTCGGTTCACCGCGCACGCTGCCCACCATCGACGGCGTAGTCCAGCCGAGATTGCCGGTGGATAACAGCCAGTTCAACTTCTCCTGGATCGGCGGCAAGACCATGGTGATGATCAACGCCCTGGAAGGCAGCGGTTTCGCCTACACCCTGGCGCGGCCGAGCCTGGTGGCCCTGAGCGGGCAGAGCGCGAGTTTCCTGGCGGGCGGCGAAATCCCGATTCCGGTGCCCAGCTCCGGCAGCGATAACGTGTCCATCGAGTACAAGGAATTCGGCATTCGTCTCACGCTGACGCCGACCATCATCGGCCGCAACCGCATCGCCCTGAAGGTTGCGCCCGAAGTCAGCGAGCTCGATTACAGCAACGGCGTGAACATCGCCGGCACCTTGGTCCCGGCACTGACCGTGCGCCGCACCGACACCAGCATTTCCCTGGGCGATGGCGAAAGCTTTGTCATCAGCGGCCTGATCAGCACCCGCAACAGTTCGCAGGTGAACAAATTTCCAGGCCTCGGCGACATCCCGGTGCTCGGCGCCTTTTTCCGTGACAGCAACATCAGCCGCGAAGAGCGCGAGCTGCTGATGATCGTCACCCCGCACTTGGTGCAACCGCTGGCCGCCAATGCGCAATTGCCGGCGCTGCCGGGAGAAAAACTGCGCAACTACGACCCGAATTTCTACCGCATGTACTTCCTCGAAAACGGCAATTTCGATAAGCGCAGCGGGTTATCGCAATGAGCCAGAGCCTGAGCCAGACCTTTCTCGCCATCACCCGCAACGAGACTGATCTCGAATGGCTGCAAGGCGCTCTCGCGCCCTTGGGCCAAGTGGTGAGCGCCGGCAACGGCAGCCTCGACGAGTTGCTCGCGCTGGTGGACGTAACCTTCGCCAACCTGGTGTTTGTCGGCCTTGATCGGGAACATGTGGTGGCGCAGAGCGCGTTGATCGAAGGCACCCTGGAAGCCAAGCCGATGCTGGCGATCGTTGCCCTCGGCGACGGCATGGACAACCAATTGGTGCTCAACGCGATGCGCGCCGGCGCCCGGGATTTCGTCGCTTACGGGTCACGTTCCAGCGAAGTGGCCGGACTGGTACGGCGCTTGAGCAAACGCCTGCCGCCGGTGACCCCGAACACTCACCTGGGCGGGCTGACCGTGATGTACGGCGCGCAAAGCGACGCCGACGGCGCGCTGCTGTCCACGCACCTGGCGCTGGTGGTGCAAAAGAGCGGCCAGCAAACCCTGCTGCTTGACCTCGGCTTGCCCACCGGCGACAGCCTGGCGCTGCTGGGGCTGGAGAGCTCGTTTCACTTCGGCGATGCCGTGCGCCACTTGCGTCGACTCGATGCGACCTTAATGGACAGCGCCTTCACCAGCACCGACTCCGGCCTGCGCATCCTCGCCTACGCCCGCGATGACGAACCGCTGGAACGCACCAGCGCCGCCGAGTTGTACATGCTGCTCAGCGCCCTGCGCCAACACTTCCAGCACATTGTGGTGAACCTCACCGGGCAGCCCGACAGCGAAGCGCTGCGCACTTTCGTCAGCCATTGCGACAAGTTGCTGTGGTACACCGACCAGAGCGTGCTCGACTGCCGCCGCAACCTGGCGATCCTCAACCTCTGGCGGGAAAAAGGCATGAAGCTGGACCACGCGCGGTTGCTGGTCGACCGCTATTTGCGCAACGTCGCGCCGGACGCCGATGCCCTGGGCAAGAGCTTTGGTCTGGAGGTGATCGCCAGCCTCGCGTTCAGCCCGGAACTGCGCTTGAACGCGAAAAACCAGGGCGTGACCCTGTTCGAACTGGCGCCTCGCGAGGCGCTGACCCAAGGCCTGCGCACCTTGGGTGATCGGTTGGCAAAACGCTCGGAAGGCCTGGCCAAGCCGAAAACCCGTTGGTTTGATCGTCTGCGAGGTGGCTGATGAAAGGCGAAAAACTGTTCGGCGCACCGTCCCGCGGCTCGGCCGGCAACACCGACCACGAAGGCCTCAAACTGGCCTTGCACCGGTACATCATCGACGCCATCGAGGAGTCCGGAAAGAACCTGCTGGAGGGTTCGCGGCAGGTGCTGGCGCAATTCGTCACCGAGAAAGTCGCCGAGTACATCGGCCGTTTGCACC
Organism: Pseudomonas rhizozeae; assembly: GCF_031583775.1. NCBI lineage: Bacteria > Pseudomonadati > Pseudomonadota > Gammaproteobacteria > Pseudomonadales > Pseudomonadaceae > Pseudomonas > Pseudomonas rhizozeae. Next base: position 224,516 of record NZ_JAVLSB010000037.1, on the reverse strand, counting down.
TGGCCATTTCGCGTTATGAGATGGAGCGCCTGGGCGAAGAAATCGTCGATGAGCTCACCGGTTTCGGCCCGCTGGAAGTACTGCTACGCGACCCGGCCGTGACGGAAATCCTGGTCAACGGCCCGCACCGCGTGTTCCTCGAACGGGACGGCGTGCTGCACCAGAGCGATCTGCGGTTTATCGATTCACACCATGTCGAGCGAGTCATGCAGCGCATCCTCGCGCCACTGGGCCGGCGCCTCGACGAATCTTCGCCGATGGTCGATGCGCGCATGCCGGACGGCAGCCGAGTCAATGCGATCATCCCGCCGATTGCCCTCGATGGGCCGTGCTTGTCGATCCGTAAATTTCGCAAGGACATGCTCAAAAGCAGCGACCTGGTCGCGATGCGCACCATCGACCAACCGATTTTCGAGTTTCTCCAGGAAGCCGTCGGCAAGCGCTGCAATGTGCTGATCAGTGGCGGCACCGGCACCGGCAAAACCACCCTGCTGAATATTCTCAGCCAGTTGATCAACCCCCACGAACGCTTGGTGACCATCGAGGACGTCGCCGAATTGCAACTGGTCCACCCGCATGTGGTGCGCCTGGAAACCCGCCCGCCCAATGCCGAGGGCCACGGCGAAGTGAAGGCCAGCGACCTGATTCGCAACGCCCTGCGGATGCGCCCGGACCGCATCATCCTCGGCGAGATCCGCGGCGTCGAAGTGCTCGACGTACTGACCGCGATGAACACCGGCCACGACGGCTCAATGAGCACGGTGCACGCCAACAACGCCCAGGACGCGTTGCTGCGCCTCGAGACGCTGGTAGGCCTGACCGGGCGCACCGTCGCCGAGCGCACTTTGCGGCAGATGATCTGCGCGGCGCTCGACGTCATCATCCAGCTGTCGCGCATGCCCGATGGCCGACGTTGCGTCAGCGAGGTGGTGGAGGTGGTCGGTGTGCGCGATGACATCTACGTCACCAACACTTTGTTCCGGCTCGACCGGCGCACCGGTTTCGGCTTCCTGCGTGAGGCGGTCAACCCCGCCAGCGACAAGTTGCGCCGCGAACCCGGCGTGATCGTGGACTGACCGCCATGTACGCGCCGACCGTCCTCACCGCGCTGTGCCTGCTGCTGCTAGGGCTGTCGATCCGCCTGTTCTACCAAGGCATGCGCAAGAACGATACGGAAAAAGTCCTTAGCCGACTGGCCGAAGGGCAACCGCAATTGGTGGCGGAAAAACCACTATGGGTTGGTCTTGAACGGGCCTTTCTGCGCGCCGGTCTCGGCCGCCCCACTGAACGCTTGGGGCTGTGGTTGATGCTGTGGGCCTTTGGCATTCTGTTGGGTTTTGCCTTGGGCGGCTGGCTCGGTTTGCTGGCGCTGATCATCCTTCCGCCACTGGGCTTGCGCCTGTATGTGGCGTGGCGTTACCAGCGCAGGCTCAAGCGCATGATTGAACAACTGCCGCAATTGCTCGACCACACCGTGCGCAGCTTGAAGTCCGGCCGCACCCTGGCCGATGCCGTGCTGGGTGGCATAGAAAACAGCACCGACCCACTGAAAACCGCCATGGGCCGGGTGCAGCGCAACATGCTGTTGGGGGTCAATCTGCCGGACGCGGTGCATGACTTTGCCGAGCTCTACGACCAAGACGAACTGCGCATGTTCGCCCTCGGCTTGAAGGTCAATCACCGCTACGGCGGCAACGCCAGCGAACTGCTGGAGAACCTGATCAAACTGATCCGCGAACGCGAGCAAGGCGCCCGGCAACTCAGCGCCATGACCGGCGAAACCCGCATGACCGCGTGGGTGCTGGGGTTGCTGCCGGTGCTCCTGGTGGCCTATTTCATGTTGACCAATCCCTCATACATGGTCGGCATGTGGCGTGACCCCAGCGGGCAGAACATGCTGATCACCGCCACTGTGCTGCAGGTGATTGGCAGCCTGGCGCTGTGGCGCATGTTGCGGAGTATTTGAAATGGCGATTCTGGCGAGTGTGATGTTATTGCTCAGCGCGCTGGTGCTGGTGCTCGGCCACTTGCTGCAACAACGTCGCCGCGAACGGCAGATCGCCCAGCGCCTGCAAGGCCACATGCTGCGTGAAAACAGTGTCGGCGACTGGCTGCGGCAATTGGGCAGCAGCCGTTTTGGCCAGCGCTCGGTGAGCATCGACAGCGAAACCCAAATGTTGCTCAGCCGCCTGGGGTGGCGCAAAACCAGCGAGCGTTCGCTGTTCGCCGCCAGTCAGGTCGGCACCCCGTTATTGGCGATGGGCGTGGCGATTTTTGTGCAGCAAGTATTCTTCCCGACGGCGCAGCACCCATGGGTTGCGCCGATGCTGGCGCTGGGCGCCGGCTACCTGTTGCCCAAACGCGCCCTGGCGTTCGCCGCCAAGCGTCGACAACAACAAATCGCCACTGAGATTTCGACCTTTATTCCGCTGCTGCGCATCCTCTTCGAATCCGGGATGGCCGTGGAGCAAGCGCTGCGCGTGCTGAGCATCGAAGCGCAAAAACTGCTGCCGGAACTGACCCACGAACTGCGCCTGATGCTCAGCCGTGTCGACTCCGGCCTGGAACTCGGCCAGGAACTGCACAACACCGCGACGCTGTTGGCGGTGGATGAATTCACCGATACCTGCGTGATCCTCCAGCAACTGATCCAACAGGGCGGCGGCGCGATGAAATCGCTGTTGGCGCTCAAGCAATTACTCGACGACCGCCGCCTCACGCGCTTGCAGGAATACATCTCGAAAATGTCGGCAAAGATGTCGGTGGTGATGATGCTGTTCTTGTTTCCAGCCTTGTTGATTGTCCTGGGCGGGCCGGGTTTCACCGCCATCGCCCGGGCGTTTTCGTCCTAGAGGGAAGCTGATGAAAACTCTATTCGTGGTCGCCGGTTTGCTGCTGCTCAGCGGATGCGCCAGTATCGGCCAGGTGCCTTGGGCCGGGTTGAGTGCCGCCAGTTGCGGCAAGCTCAACCAGGATCAGGAACTGGCGCTGAACCTGGCGGACGACATGGCCAACGACGGCAAACTGCACGCCAGCCTGGCCAACCTGGAAAACCTCCCCGACGACCTCGCCCAAGTCAAACTGCGCAAAGCGCGGGTGTATCGCTTGCTCGGGCGAAACGAGGCGGAACCGTTGTATCGCAACCTGCTGGGCAGTTGCGTGGCCGCCGACGCCGAACACGGCCTCGGCCAGTTGTACGCCGCACGCGGTGACAACGGCCAGGCCCAGGCCCACCTGCAACGTGCCGCGCGCCTGGCGCCAACCAATGAAAAAATCCGCAACGATTTGGGCGTGGTCTACCTCAACCAACTGCGCCTGGACGATGCCCGCTTCGAATTCCTCACGGCCATCGAACTCAAGCAAAGCGATCAATTGGCCTCGGTGAACCTGGTGACCCTGCTGCTGTACCAAAACAACTGGCAACAAGCCGCCGAAGTCGTCAGCCGCGCCGGCCTCAGCCCCCAGCAATTCACCGATGCCCAGGCTCACGCCGAAAGCCTCAAACTGCCGGCAAGACCAACCGCACCCGCCAGCGACAAAGTCGCCGCCGTCGCCGCTCAACCCTCCTCCAACACCCTCAAGGCGCCGTGATGATGAACATCAAAATTTTGTGCGTGCTGAGCCTGCTCTTCACCACCCCACCCGCCCTCGCCATCGACCCCGGCCCGGCCTCAGCACAACAACAAGAAACCGAAGGCTGGCTGCTACTGCAAAGCCGCAACCTGGCCTCCTCCCCCATCCCACAAACCCAAACCGCCACCGAGCGCGAACAAGCCCTCGACCGCTGGCTAAAGAAATACAAATACGAAATCCCGGATTTCTACGATGCGGATGCGGGGGGGAAGGTTGATAGCAAGTGAGGGTTAATCCTGCCGGTAGCCGACGGCGTACATCCCGCACAGGATGAGTCAACTGTGAGGCCATTTTCGTCAGAACGCCGCCCGACGCCAACTCGCTTCCCCATCTTGGTTGGCGTACATGCGACAGTGATGATCAACCGGCAGGGCGCCTTCGCGAGCAGGCTCGCTCTCACATTGGAGCTGGGTTAATCCTTGGGTGATGTATTGGCTGTGAGGACGTCATCGCTGGCAAGCCAGCTCCCACAGAGGTTGGAGGTGTGCGCGGTAATTGTGTACGCCATCAGGTCGAGTGTCAGCTCGCCGCGCTTCTGATCTTGATCTTGCTGTTGCTTTGGCTTTTGATCCACCCGCCCCGTCGGGAGGCTGAGTGGAGGCGTTCATCCGGGGATTGGCGCGCAGCGCCGCACGACTCAGTCGGGCTCATCGCAAGTAGGTGCAGCGAAGCCAACCGGAGGGCGATGCCCCCGGATGAATGCCGGAGCGAAGGTACACCGAGCCTTAGCGAGGGGCCGTACGTCAGGGGCGAGCCTTTTGGGTTACCTTTTTGCTGGGCCGGCACACCGGCGTTTGAAAAAGGTGACTCGCCGTAAGGGCGAAACCATAAGTGGCCGTTACCGCAGCAATGGATATGTACTCAGGCGACAACGGCTAGGTCGCCAGTCACAAAGCCTTCGTCAGAACGCCGCCCGGAGCAAACTCGCTCCCACAGAGAAATGCGAACCCGCGAAAAACTCAGTGCGCCGTCACCCGCTGCTGCCCCCCCACCTGCCGGGGCGACAACGCCAGCGCCAACTGCGTGCGGTTGTGCATATGCGTCAATCGCAACACCTGCGACACATACAACTTCACCGTGTTCTCGGTAATCCCCAACTCACAGGCAATCTGATAATTGGTCTGCCCCTTGCCCACCAACCGCGCCACATCCAGTTGCCGCGGCGACAACTGATGGAAAATATCTGGGATGTCGACCTCATCTGAACCCGCGCCCGCAGAATCCCGCGACACTGCGGCCGGGCTGCGGCGAACCTTGTCGAGGTCCTGGTACAAGTCGTCAATGGAGGAAGAAAGGTCCTGCAACTTCTGGTTCAGATGGCCGAGCTGCACGTTCTTCTGCCGTTCCTGCAACGCGGCTTCCTGGCGCTGCAAACCTTCCAGCAGTTCATCGAGGTCGATGGGTTTTTGGTAGTAGTCGGAGATGCCCGCGCGCAAGGCTTTGATCACGTCCTGCTTGTCCGCGCGACCGGTGAGCATGATCGCCTCGAACGCACGGTGCTTGCCGGCGATCTGCTGCAGCTGCTGCACCAGCTGGATGCCGTCGAGGCCGGGCATGTGCAGATCGCAAAGCACCAGGCCGATGTCACCATCGCCCCTGAAGCGCTCGACCGCTTGCTGACCGGATTCACAGGGCACACAGCGGTAACCGCTGCTTTCCAGAAATTCGCAGAGTTCTTCAACAATCAGCGGCTGATCGTCGACCACTAGAACCTTTACTGCCGATGTAAGCTTGCTCACGCGCCACTCCATGCCTTTGGCCTAAAACTGACTGACCTTCCTGTACCCACAGTCGTGAGTTGTATAACTACTGGTTTGAAAGTAGCTGCACTTCGCCACTCTGTACATAGCAGCGGCGCTGCCCGACGACTAATGGATCCAAGCAAGGGTCAGGATCAGACCGGCCAGCACGAATGGTGCGAACGGTGTTTTTTTTGACAGTCCCGGCGCCATCCAGGCAACTCGCGCCCTAAGTCCTTGACTCATAGACGACCAGACCCTTAACCCCAGCAGCCGCCACAGGACACTTACCAGCCCGGCGCCGATAAAACAGCCGAGTAGATGCACCGGATCGCTGGCAAGACCGATCGTCGCCATGAGCTTCACATCGCCGGCGCCCATCTGCCCCAGCGCATAGCCCGGCAGCGTCAACAACAATGCCAAGAGCAATGCCCAGCCGCCTTGCGCGGCAGTGGCGCCCAACCAAGTATGACCGGTCCATAACATCCAGATAAGCGCCACCAGCCCCACGCCCACGGTCAGGCTATTGGCGATATGCCGCTGCCGCGCATCCTGAATCGCGCAAATCGATAACCAGACCAATAAAGCCGCACTGTGCATGAGGTAAAAAACATCCGTTTCGGCTGAATGATCCTATGCTGATATTAAGCAGTAACTGTCAGGGTAGACGCTCGCATGAAGAACAGCCCCCCACGCCAGCAAAAAGGTGCCGTCGCGATCGAGTTCGCGCTGGTGTTCGTGGTGTTTTTCGCGGTGTTTTACGGACTGGTCGCCTACAGCTTGCCGCTGTTGCTGATGCAGTCGTTCAACCAGGCAACGTCCGAAGCGGTGCGTCGCAGCGTGGCGATGGACCCCAACACGCCGAACTACAGCACGGCGGTGGTCGAGCGTGCGTATCAGGTGCTGGACCAGCAATTGAGCTGGGTGCCCGCGCGTTTCAATCTGGTGCAACGGGTGGATACCAACGCGGTGTACAGCGCCGGCACGCTGCGGGTCAGCATCACCTATCCCAGCGCCAAACTGGCGCAAGTGATTCCGCTGCTGGTGCTCCCCGGCATCGGCACCGTGCCGAATCTGCCAGTGAATCTCCAGGCCCAATCGAGCCTGACATTTTGAGTTCCGCCGACCGATTATTCGCCCGCCTGCTCAAACGGCAAACTGCTCCCCCCGGCGAATGGCCCGACGCCCTGGTGGCGCCCAGTGTCGGGCTGCAAATTCACCTGGACGCTGAAGGTCGAGTGTTGCACCTGGCCGGACCGTTACGGCATTTATTGATGCAGCAGACCACGCTGATCCAAGGTCCGCTGCTGGCCGATTGCCTGGTGCCGGGCAGTCGCCTGGCGATCGAAGGTGTGCCTGCCGACTGGGTGGCGCACAGCCTCGATCTGGACTTCCTCGGCCTCGGCGGGCACGTGCTGCACCTGCGCGGTTGGGTCCAGCCCTTGGCGGATCAGTGGCTGCTGCAATTGCTGGACATCAGCGACTTGCTCTTCGAGCGCCAGCAGACCGAACACCGCGACCAGGCGCAGCGCTTTGCCGCGCAGATGAGCGAGCGTCTGCGGGTCTGCAGCCTGGGACGTTTGCCGGAGGTCACCGGCGAGCAACTGCACGAACTGGCACAGCGCTGGGGCATCCCGTGCGTGGCCCTGGCCCTGCTCGACCAGCAAGGTCACGGCTGGCAGGTCCATCGCACCCACAGCGCCAAGGCTGCGCCGCAATTGTGGCAGCCCGGCCAGCAACTGGGCACCGGCCTCGACAGCCTCAACGGCATGACCCCGGTGCAGTTGCGCCCCGGCGAGCACCCGCGCCTGCAAGGCCTGTTCGGCAACAGCGAGGGCTTCGCGGTGCCCTACAGCAACGATCAGGGCGTTGCGGCGTGGTTGCTCTGCGGTTATTACTCGGCGCGCCAGCATGCGCCGTATCTGGGCGAGCGCGACTGGCTGCAACTGACCGCGTCCCTGGCCGCACCGTTGATCAGTCGGCTGCGTGAGCAACATCACCATCAACAACTCGAACGCCTGGAGTCATTGCAGGAATTGCTCGGCACCGGTTGGTGGGAGCTGTCGAGTGACGCCGGTCATGTGCTGTTGGCACCGTCGCTGGCCAAAGCGCTGCACCTTGAAAGCGCACATCTGTCCCTCGAAGAGTGGCTGGCTCTGGTGCACCCGGCGGACCGTCAGGAATTGCACAGCCGCCTGCACAATTTGCAGCGCGACAGTCAGCCGTTGCAGTTGAGTGTGCGTCTGCATCGGACCGATGCCAGCGCAACGCCACTGTGGTATCGCTTGCAAGGTCAGGCCCTGGGCGTCGGAGAAAAGCGCCGGCTGGTGGGTTTCATGCTCGACATCAGCGACATCAAAAACCAGCAGCAACAGGCCGCCGTCGCCCATGCGCGGCTGGACAACCTGATCGCCAGTTCGCCGGCGGTGATCTACGTGCAGCGCTATGTAGAAGGTGCGCTGCAACCAACGTTTTTCAGTGCCAGCCTGTTACCGCTGCTGGGCTGGACCCTGGTCGATTGCGTCGACGGGGGGCTGATCGAGCGCGTGCATCCGGACGACCGCGACCTGTACTTCAACCGCACCCGGCATTTGCTGCGCGAGGGGTCGGTGCAGGCGCGCTATCGTCTGCGCGATCAGCGCGGCGACTATCACTGGCTGCTCGACGAAGCCAAGTTGCTGCGCGATGACCTGGGCCTGCCAGTGGAAGCGGTCGGCCTGTGGCTGGACGTCACCGAAGCAACCCTCGCCGCCGAGCAGGTCAAGCACAGTGAGGAACGCTACCGAATCCTGGTCGAAGACTCGCCGGCGATGATCTGCCGCTACTTGCCCGACCTGACCCTGACTTTCGGTAACCGTCCGTTGGCGACGTACCTTGAGTGCACGCCCGAACAATTGCCGGGGATCGACCTCGGCCAATGGATGTCGGACGACCAGCGCGCCGCGTTCCACGAGCGCCTGAGCCAGCTGAGCCCCGAGCATCCGGTGAGCACCGCCGAAATCAGCCTGCAACTGCCGGGACGCGAGTACGCCTGGTGGGTATGGTCCGATCGCGGCGTGTTCGACGAGCAGGGGCGTCTGACCGAAGTGCAAGCGGTGGGCCGCGACAACACCGAACTGCGGCGCTCGCAGATGCAGCTGACCCAGAGCGCGAAAATGGCCACCCTCGGCGAGATGGCCACCGGCCTCGCCCATGAAATGAATCAGCCGCTGAACGTGATGCGCATGGCTATCGTCAACGTGCTCAAGCGCCTGAGTAACGGCGAGGTGCAGATCGATTACCTGCAAGACAAACTCAACCGCATCGACACCCAGGTCCAGCGCGCCGCGCGGGTGGTCGACCACATGCGGGTGTTCGGGCGCCGCTCGGAAATCGAAGCGCAACCGTTCAACCCGGCGCATGCGGTGGAAGGCACCTTGTCGCTGCTGGCCGAAGGCATGCGCGGCAAAGGTGTGGAGTTGCGTATCAGCGAGATCGACTTTGAGGTGCAGGTGCGCGGGTTTGCCGATCAACTGGAGCAGGTGCTGATCAACCTGCTGGTCAACGCTCGCGATGCGCTGCTGAGCAAGCGCGAGGCCAACCGGGATTTCAATCCGTGGATTGCCCTGCATGCCGAACGGGATGAGCACTGCGTTCGGCTCTGGGTCGAAGACAACGGCGGCGGTATCGACCCGCGCCTGTTGGAACGCATTTTCGAGCCGTTCTTCACCACCAAACCGGTGGGCGTGGGCACGGGCCTGGGCTTGTCGGTGAGTTACGGCATCGTCGACAACATGGGCGGCCGCCTCAGTGTCAGCAACGCGGCCGAAGGCGCACGGTTCTGCATTGAACTGCCGATTGCGATCGTCGATTAGATCACCAGATACGCTTTGCCTGGTTGGCCGCAACTGAGGTTGGCGCCGACATCCACCGCCATCAAATTGATCCCCAACAGCTTCAGTACGTTGTTCAGTAGCGGGTCGAGCAACGGGCTGAGCAGCCCGGTGATCACCGGTTGCAACAGCGTGACCACACCGCTGATCAGGCCGGCGGCAATATTGGCAATGGTGCCGAACGGATTGGCATTTACCGGCTTGTACGCGGTGACTTTGACCCCGGCCAGGGTGCTGGAAAGGCCGCCGACGATATTGCTGCTGGGGGTCGCGGTCTGGTAACTCGGCGGCTGCTTGAGATTGGGCGGTATCGGAAACGGCGTGACGTTGCTGGAGAACACCAGGTCCTGAGAGGTTTTTACCACGCTGCTGTCCGCCACGATCGCCAGGCCGCCGGCGGCGTAATGGCGGACCGGGTCGCAGTGGCCCGGCAGGACCAGAAACTGGTAGCAAGTCTGCAGGCCGAAATCCACCAGTGGCAGGGGCGTGACCGTGGGTGCCGCGCTGGACGAGAACGCAGCGGCGCCGTCGATGCTACCGAGTTTGATGTCGGCCACCGAGGTGGTGGCGCGCGCGGTCAGGCTTTTGCTGCCGACGTCGTCCACCGGGCAACGAAAATCGGTCACGTAACTGGTGGCCCCACCGGCATCCAGGCTGATGTCAATTTGCGAGGTCGGGGCGATCGCGGTTTTCAGCTGATCGCAGCCGGCGCCCAGCAGACACAGGGTCGAGCTTAAGGTCGCCACCAAGTTCAGGCTCAACAAGCTGCTCAGCACAGGGGTCAGCGGCGCCACCAGATTACCCACTGCCGCGCCCAATCCGGTGATGGCGGGGATATTGACGTTAACCAGGGTGCGTACTTGCGCGGTGCGTACGTAGATGCGGTCCGGGCCCAAGGGGTCGGCCTTGGCCAGGCGCGGATCGCCGATCGCCGACAGTTGCGGCGGCTCGATCACCTTGACCTTCACCGTCACCCCGAGCAGGCCAAGCACGCTCACCGGCAAGGTAGCGGCGGCGGCGTTTTTGTTGTTGGACAGTTGAATCACCGCTTGCACCAGGTCGAACACCGCCACGTTAGCGTCCAGCCCGGTGGTGCTGGTGCCCGTTTGCAGTTTGAGGATGTCGCCGAGCCGCACGGGCGTAGCGTTGGTCGCGGCGATTTGCAAATTGCCGAGGGCGGTCGTGACGTCGGCGGTCGGGCCATTGGCCTGAATCACGGTCGCGGCGGCGTGGATCAATTGGGTGACGGTGGCGGCGGTGTTGAGCAGTTGCGTGTAATTGCCGGCCGAGACGTGCAGGTCGATCGCCAGTTGGTCGAGGTAGCTGAGCAGGTTGATCTGGGTGTTGAGCAAGCCGTTATAACCGGCGGCCGTCAGGGTCACGTTGCCCCCAAGCAAGGCGCCAAGGAGCGGGTTCAGCAGGTTGGATTTGGCGGTGTCGACCACCCCCAAAGTGCTGCGGATGGTCAACTGCGCCAGCGGCGGCATCGGTACGGCCGCCACCGCAACGGCGTTGACTTGCGTGGTGAGGCTGACCGGCCCGGCGCTGAACAGCGCGCCGATACCGCGCGCCACGCTGGTGGCGACCGTGTCGACGACGGTGACCTGGATTGCCGAGAACTTGCTGGGATCGACGGTGAAGGTGCGCAGGTTGTCGGCGCCGGTCAGCAGCGAACCGCAACGGGCCGTGACGGTGCTGTCCGCATCAATCACGAAGCCGTTACGCGCGGCGTTCTGACTGGCGTAAGCAGCGGCGGTCAGGCCTGCCAGGCAGGTGCCGCCACGGCTGACCGCTTCGAGGGCGGCGTTGTCGGCGATCCGCTGCAACTTGCGCTGCTCCAGATACAACCGGCCGCTGTCGATCACCAGCAACATAAATACCAGCGCCACCCCGAGGGTCAGCGCCGCCACCAGGCCAATCGCCCCCCGTTGCCGGGCCGGGCCGCGAAACTGCATTGCCGGGGACATCCCGCACTCCTTTGCCGGCCCGGGGCCGAGCACATCCTCCGTGGGTGAGGTTGAGTGTAGTCAAGGGATCCACACAATCCATTGCGGTAGCGGGGTTGCTCGCGAAAGCGGTTTGCCTGACTTAGCGATGTTGAATGTGCCGACGCCTTCGCGAGCAGGCTCGCTCCCTCACATGTGTATTGCATCAACGCGGTGGATAGTTGCTGAGGATGCGCGCGACGGTTTCGCGGATGGCGGTGCTGCGGTCGTTGGGGTTGGGCGAGCTGCTGAGGATTTGTTCATCGCTGCCGCGCCAGACCAATTTGCCGTCCTTACCGTCGAGCAAGTCGACCTGGATGGTCGCGACTTTGTAGGTGATGTTGCGCGTTTCGTTGTACATCGGCGCGCCCCAATAGCCATTCCACGGGCCGCCCCAACCGCCGCCGTAGTTGGTGGTGACTTGCTGCTGACGGTCCTCGACGATCAGGTAGGTCTGCACATTCACATCACCCTTGGCACCGCTGGCCGCCGGGCGCAGACCGCGCTGGTCGAGTTGATCGGTGACGGCCTGGCGGATGCGCTGCTCGGTGAGGTCGCTTTTGATCCGGGGATCATCCGGGCGGTATTGCAGCGCCGGGTCTTTCCAGCTCCAGCTGCGATACGCCGCGAAATCGCGGCTGGCATCGAAGTCATGGTTGACCTGCTTGCCGGCACAAGCGCTGAGCAGGGCGGCCATGGCCAATAACGCAAAACGGCTGAGCATGATGGATCTCCGGTTGAGAACACGCGCAAACAAGAATGGTTGTTAACTGGGAGGATACGCCGACATGGCTTTTTCCACAGCCTCGCGGATGGCATCGGCGCGATTGCTCTGGCTGCCCTTGGTGTCGGTCTCGGCGCTGGCGCTCCACACGGGCTGACCGCTGCCGGCGTCGAAAAGGTCGACCCGTACCACCAACACTTGCACCTGATAGGTCCGCACGATAGGCACCGAAGCGTAGGCCCCGTAGCCATTGCCATAACCACGGCCATAGCGGTTGTAGCCGCCATAACCACCATAGCCACCGTAACCGTCGTAATAATCATCGCGCACCTGGCGCACGCGGCTTTCGACGCGCATGTCGGCGGTGACAAAGAGGTCAGCCGGGCGATTGTCATGCAGCGGGCGCAAACCACGCTGGTCGAGGGCGCTGCTGACCGCTTCGGCGACCTGCGCCGAATCGGCGAACGCAGTGCCCGGCGGCAGGCGCCCGTCGCGCCAGGCCCAGCTGCGGTAGCGCCCGTAATCACGGGGTGGCGCCGGATAGGCACTGCGATCAAAGACATTCGCCGCGCCCGGCGGTGCCGGTGGCAGGGGTTTGGAGGTCGCGACATAGGGATTGCTGCCTTGGCAGGCAGCCAGACCCAGGCACATCAGCAATATCCCGCAACGACTGTTCATGGTGCGCTCCGATCAGATCGGCCGGCAGATCCAGTGCAAGTAACGCCCAAGCCCGGCAAAGCTTGGGTGACGACGGTGGGCCAGCTCCATTTCCAGCAAGTCCACCAGTTCCGCGCGGGCCTGGAATTCCACGGGCATGTAATCGTGGAAAACCCGCACCCCGCTTTGGCTTTCGACCCACCATAGCCCATCAAGTTGCGCCGCCAGTTCTCGCGGGTCGAGCGGCTGCTGCGGGGTCAGGCTCTGTTTTTCGCCGGCCATGTCGTTCTTGCGCATTTTGCGGAAGTGGCCCTTTAGCAAATTGCGGTAGATCAGCGCATCGCGGTTATAAAACGCCAGGGATAACCAGCCATCGGGCTGAGTCAGTTGGTGCAGCACCGGCAGGATCGCGTGGGGTTCGGCCAGCCATTCCAGCACCGCGTGGCACAGCACCAGGTCGTAGGGTTCGGTGAGTTGGCCGAGCAAATCCTGCCACGGCGCCTGGATGAAGGTCGCGCTCTGCCCGGCCTCGGCAAAGCGCTGGCGCGCGCCGTCGAGCATCGGTTGCGCGGGCTCGGCCAGGGTCACCTGATGCCCGCGCTCGGCCAGCCACAACGACATGTGGCCCAGGCCTGCGCCGATGTCCAGCACCCGCAGCGGCCGATCCGGCAAGGCTTCCGCGAGGTCGGCCTGCAACACCGCGAGTCGGATCGCGCCCTTGGCCCCGCCGTATATTTTCTCGGCGAAGCGCGTGGCCAACTGGTCGAAATGACGGTCGCTCATTGGCTGAACCGCTGTTCGCTGTCCGCCAGTTTGTTGCGCACCACGTCATTCATGTCCAGGCCCAATTCGCTACACAACAGCAGCAAGTACAGGACGATATCGCCCACTTCCTGGCCGGCGTGGGCCAGTTCCTCGGCGGGCAACTGGCGCGACTGGTCTTCGCTCAGCCACTGGAAAATCTCCACCAACTCGGCCATTTCCACGCTGGCAGCCATGGCCAGGTTCTTCGGGCTGTGAAATTGTTGCCAGTCATTGCGATCACGGATGGCGTGCAGGCGTTGCGTCAGTTCTACAAGGTTCATCGGGTTCTCCTGAAGGCCTATAGCTTCGGGGGGATGGCCGGGGAAGGCAAGTGGAGCGGCCGAGCTTCTGTGGTGAGGGGGCTTGCCTGCGCGGCTGCAATGCTGTCGCAAACTCACACGGAGTGTTCTGCATGACGCCGGGAGCGCTTCGCACTCCAACGGGGGCGAGCCCCCTCACCACAAGAAACAGCTCCGGCAAAGGTCTGCGTAAACCCTCTATGCTGTCAGGGAACTTGGCACCTCGATCCATGGCCCAAGCCTCAAGTCCGGCAACTGCCCTCCTTACTTCAGGATCAACACATGCAGGTAGAAAGCTTTTTTGAATGGCTCGGCCAGGCGCTGGGTTCGGTCATCCGTTTTATCGTCGATGGCCTCAGCGGGTTGTTCAATGTGCTGGCCAACGCTGGCGGCAATTTTGTCGAAGGCTTGTCCCGAGCGCTGGGCATGGACACTTCTATCATCAGCATCATTGCCTTGGTGCTTGGGCTGATCCTGTTGTGGTCGGCGATTCGCGCGTTCATGAGTGCGTCGATCGTGATGGGGATTATCTGGCTGGTGTTGGGCTTGTGGCTGTTGAGCTGGATTATTCACTAAGACCGCGCCTCGATCGCCGCTACAATCCCCGCTCCGCCAAGGAGCCCGCATGTCCAACTTGATCGCCGACTGGCGCGACCGCCCTACCCACCGCCGGGTCTGGGCGCTGGCCGCGCCAATGATTCTCTCGAATATTTCCGTGCCGCTGGTGGCGCTGGTCGACAGCACCGTCATTGGCCATTTGCCGCACGCCCATCAATTGGGCGCGGTGGCGGTGGGCGCCAGCCTCTACACTTTTTTGGCCTGGGCCATGGGCTTCCTGCGCATGGGCTCCACCGGGTTCGCGGCGCAGGCCGCCGGGCGTAATGACGGCGCAGCCTTGCGCCAGGTGCTGCTGCAAGGGTTGCTGCTGGCGCTGGGCCTGGCGATCGTGCTTGGCGCTGTCGGGGTGCCGTTGAGCGGCGTGGCCCTGCACTGGATGCAGCCGTCGGCGGAACTGGACCAGATGACCCGGGCGTTTTTCCACACGCGATTGTTCGGTTTGCCGGCGGCACTGGCCACTTATGCGCTGGTGGGCTGGTTCCTCGGCACGCAGAACGCCCGCGCGCCGCTGGCGATTCTGCTGACCACCAACCTGGTGAACATCGCGCTGAACCTGTGGTTCGTGATCGGCCTGGACTGGGGCGTGGTCGGTTCGGCCCGGGCCTCGGTGATCGCCGAGTGGACCGGCGCCCTGCTCGGCCTGGCGCTGACGCAACCGGCGCTGCGTGCTTATCCGGGGCAGATTGCCTGGGCCGCGCTCAAGCGCTGGCACAACTGGCGCCCGTTGCTGGCGGTGAACCGCGACATCTTCATCCGCAGCCTGGCGCTGCAATCGGTGTTTTTCCTGATCACGGTGCAAGGCGCACGGCTGGGTGATGCGACGGTGGCGGCCAATGCGCTGCTGCTCAATGGTTTGCTGCTGACCGCCCATGCCCTCGATGGCCTGGCTCATGCGGTGGAAGCCCTGTGCGGGCACGCCATTGGCGCCCGCAACCGCGACGCCCTGCGCCGCTCGATGGTGGTGGCGTGCGGTTGGTCGTTGCTGGCGAGCGTGGCGTTCGCGGTGGCGTTCCTGTTTGGCGGGCATCTGTTCGTCAATCTGCAAACCGACATCCCGAGCGTGCGCGACACCGCATATGCCTACCTCCCGTACCTGGCGGCGCTGCCGCTGATCGCAGTGGGCAGTTATCTGCTGGACGGCTTGTTCATCGGCGCCACCCGCGCCCGGGAAATGCGCAACGGGATGTTACTGACGGTGGTCCTGCTATTGCCCTTCGCCTGGGCGCTGCGGGAGTTTGGCAATCACGGTTTGTGGATCACCTTTTTGCTGTTCATGGTCTTGCGCAGCCTCACGCTCGGCCTCATCGCCTGGCGCCTGCGCCGCAACGACGTCTGGTTCAGCGGGCATGCTCGTTGACCGGGGTGTCGCGTACGAACGCCGTGACCTGATCCAGCACCGGCCCAAGCCAGCGCAGCGGCCGCGACAAGGTGGCCACGAGCGTCGTGTGGCGGGTGCGGGAGAAATACAGGTCCTGCACTGGCACCCCAGCCTCACGCAGCTTGCGGGCCAGGCCAGCGCTGTTGCGCAGCGGGTCGACCAGTTTGTCTTTCGATGCCGCCATCAACAGTGCCGGCGGTGCCTGGGCGCTGATGTGGTTGATCGGCTGCGACTCCGGCGGCGAATCCGGGAAAAAGAACACCGGCTTCACCTCGGGGTTTTCGATCGGCAAAAAATCATAAGGCCCGGCCAGGCCGATCCAGCCGCGCAGGTCCTTGGGCGACAACCCCACGGCCGCCAGCAAGGTCGGATCCAGCGCCAGCATCGCCGCGTTGTACGCGCCGGAACTGTGGCCCATCAGGTACAGCTTGCGCGGGTCGCCGGAGAACTGGCGAATGTTCGCGTGAGTCCAGGCCACGGCGCGGGCGCCATCCTGCAAAAACGCCGGGTAGCGCACTTGTGGATACAGCCGATAATCCGCCACCACCGCAACGATACCCCGGGACGCCAGCGCTTCGCCGACGAACTTGTAGTCGCTGCGTGAACCGCTGTTCCAGCTACCGCCGTAGAAAAACACCACTACCGGCGCATCCGTCACCGCCGGGCGCGGCGTATAGACATCAAGGGTCTGCCTTGGATCGTCGCCATAAGCGATGCCTTCACTCAGCGCGAAGGTGTCCTCCGGGGTCAACGTGTTGAGCAGCGTGATCGGTGAACAAGCTGCAGTGGCGGCCAGCAGCGCACTGCCCAACGCCAACTTCAGGTATTGCCAGACGGATGTGCGCTGCATACGGCCCCCACTCAGGTTTGATTGTTCTGCCATCGCTGGCGCAGGTTATCCAGGCGCGCCTGTTGGGTCTGACCGGTGAGCGGCGTAACAATTCGACTGGATGGATACTGCAAGCGCAGCCACAACCAGCCGTCCAGTACCGGGCGCTCGCTGAAACCCAATGCCAGGCCTTCCTGAAGGTGCGACCACAGGCTGTGATAGTCCGCGCCGGTCGAACGGCTCCAGCGCCAGGCGTGTTGCTCGAGCAAACACTGCTGGAGCTTCTCCTGCTGCAGCGGGCTCAGGCTTTGTTCGATCGCCAGGGGCTCCACGCTCAGGCCCGGATTCAGCAGTTGTTGCCAGCCAAGGCTGCCGATCGCCCGATCGGCCCAGGTGCCACCGAACCAGCGCACGCGACTCAAAGGCCCGAGCCACAGGCTGAGCGCTCGCGCGTCGCAGGCATCGAAAAAGTAGCTGGCGGTCTGCGGGTTGTAATAGCTGAGCAAGGCTTTGTGGTGCAGGCCCAGGGTGACGGTCAGCAGCCGGCGCAGGTGATCAAGCATGCTGGTCAGCGGTGCCTCGCACGTCAGCAGCAGGCCCGGCCAGGCGTGCGGCTCATGGTGGCAGGCGCGAGCCAGTGCCGGGCTCTGGGCCAAATCGATCAAGCGCGGACCGTGCTCGCGCCACTCGTGCAGCTCGGTGCCTTCGAACAGGGCAATGCTGTTGTCGTCCGCCAGATACCGCCGTAGCTCGGCCCTCGCTGGCGGCGCGCCCGGTACGTCGAGCAGCAGCCATGGGGACTCCAGACTCATGCCGCACCGTTCCCATTGAACGTAGTCAGCATCCGGCAGGTGCACACCGCTTCGCCGCACTGGCTGAAACTGCCGCCACCGGGCAACAGGCATAACAAAACCAAGGGCGGACTGGCTTGCAGCAGTTTCACCAAGGCATCGGGGGCGGGAGCAGTATCGGACGCGAAGGCAGCGGCGGTTGATTCGCACGGCGCCACCTGCTCCACGGTCAACGTGGACGGAGTAGTGAGCAAGCCACTGATCAGCGGTTGATCCGGATCGCCCTCGATAAAACTCACCAGCACCTCGGTGCCCTGATCAAGGGGCAACTGGCCCAGTTCCGGCGCCAGCGGCAACCAGCAATGGCTGCGGGCCGCGCCCTCGCCCTGGTACAACCAGTCGAATTGCACAGCAATCCGTGGCTCGGCGGCGGGTGCAACGTCGTCGTCAACCGCCACCACCCAGGCTCGTTGCAAGCTGTCCATCCGTGGTTTGGCCAAGGGCTGTGCGGCGATGAAGGGGGCATCAGCGGGGCTGGCCCAGAAGCGATTGCGGTAAGTGTCCGGCGAGCCGGAATGCTCGATCCGCGTCAGCAACCAAAGCTGATTCCACTCGGCAATCGGGTGCCCGCTCAGCGCCATCCACTGGCCGCTGCGCAACGCCGCGACATGGCCGCTGCCCTCCGCCATCCGCGCCGGCGGCTGCTCCAGTCCTACCAGCCCGAGGGAACCGCTGACCTGAAACTGGCCCACCGCACTCGGCCCGTCGCCGACCTCGAAACGCACCTGCGGCCCCGGATCAAACGACGCTTGCCCGTCACTCAACACCAGGCAATGACCCTGGCGACGATGGCGGAAGTGGTAATGAATGCCAGCCTGGGCGCACAGGCGCTGGACGAAGGCCAGGTCGGATTCGCGGTACTGGGTGCAAAAGTCCTGGGCCGGGTAGTGCCGCTCCAGTTCAAAACTCCGCGCCCGGCCAACGATGCCGTGTTCGCCCAGTACTTGATCAATGATCTGAGGCACCGAGCAGGCCGTGAACATACGCTGGCTGATGCGCAGCCCCAGACAGCTCAGCCGCGGGCCCAGGCGCACCCGGCAGTGGCGCGCCGATTCGCCGTGCTCGCGCTGTTCCACTTCCTGCAAGTGGCCATGAATGCCCTGCCCCTCGCGCCCGAACGACAACCAGGCCGAACGGTACAACAGGTTGGCGAGGTCGAGTTGCGGATCGGCGATCAGCAGGTCCAGATCAAAGGCGAAGGGTTCGCTGATCGATTCGCTGCCGGTAAAAGCCTGGACTTCAAACGCGTCGGGCTGACCCGCGACCTCCAGACGAAATGACGGCTCGTTGGCTGGATCGGACATCGGCAATTCTCTACGGGAGGGGCGGCTGGGGATTCTCGCCGAGAGCCATGGCCGAGTAGAGGGCCGAAGTACAAGAAAGGAAAGTCCCTACACGAAATAGAGACAAGTTCGGCTGGAGAGGCCGGAAGGAGATTGGTTTCTGTCGAAAAAACAGACACACCGCACCGGTTTATCGGAAAAGTCTGAATGGCTCAGAGCTTTTTCCGACAAACCAGTGGCAGCGGCTATTTACCTCAAGACGAGAGGTAGGAAGAACGGGTCAGGCCCAGGCGCAAGGCGTCGAGGAACTGCGTCCGTTCGGCGACGCTGATACGCGCGCTGGCGCACTTGTCGCGGTAGTGGGTCATCAGTTCTTCCGGCGACAAGTGCACGTAGCGCAGCATGTCTTCTATGGTGTCGTGGGTCTCGATGCCGGCGTGGTACACGCTGCCATCGGCGTTCTGGTAGATGTTCACCGAGTCGGTGTCGCCGAACAGGTTGTGCATGTCGCCGAGGATTTCCTGATAGGCGCCCACCAGGAAGATGCCCAGCAGATAGTCCTCGCCTTCATTCAAGCTGTGCACCGGCAGGCTGGTCTCGATGCTCTGCTCGTCGACGTACTGCTTGATCTTGCCGTCGGAGTCGCAGGTCAGGTCTTGCAGCACGGCGCGGCGCAGCGGCTCTTCGTCGAGACGGTGCAGCGGCAGGATCGGCAATACCTGGCCGATGGCCCAGGTGTCCGGCAAGCTCTGGAACACCGAGAAGTTGCAGATGTACTTGTCCGCCAGCTTGTCGTTGAGTTCGTCGAGCACCTGGCGATGCGAACGTTGGCGCGCCTTCAATGAGTTATGCAGGCGACGGCACACCGCGAAGTAGCACTGTTCGGCCAAGGCTTTTTCCGCCAGGGTCAGCTTGCCGTCAGCGTACTGGGTGGCGACATCGCTCATGTAATGCGTGGCGCGCCAGTAGGTTTCGGTGACCATTTCAATGTCGGTCGGGCCCAGCAGGTCCACCAGCCATTGCACGGTTTCCGGCAGGGCCTCCTTGTTGTCGATCTGCGGCACGTCGTCGTTGTGTTTCTCGACGTCGGTCACCTGCACCACCAACATGGCGTGGTGCGCGGTCAGAGAACGGCCGCTCTCGGAGAAGATGTGCGGGTGCGGCAGGCTCTGCGCATCGCAGAACTCCTTGAGCATGCCGACCACGACACCGGCGTAATCGTCCATGTCGTAGTTGATCGAACTGGCGTTACGCGAGTGGGTGCCGTCGTAATCCACGCCGAGGCCGCCGCCGACGTCGATGTGATCCACCGGCAAACCGAGATTGCGCAGTTCGCCGTAGTAACGGATCGCTTCCTTGAAACCGTGTTGGTAGTCCGCCAGGTTGGCGATCTGCGAGCCCATGTGGAAGTGCAGCAGACGGATGCCCTGGTCGAGGCCGGCGGCACGGAAGCGCTCGACCACCGACAGCAATTGCGCCGCCGACAGGCCGAACTTGGATTTCTCACCACCGGTGTCCGCCCACTTGGACGACGCCAGCGACGACAAGCGCACGCGCAGGCCGACCTGTGGCTTGACCTTCAGCGCGGCGGCTTCTTCGATCACCAGGCCGACTTCGGATTCTTTCTCGATCACGATGAACACGTTGTGGCCGAGCTTCTGACCAATCAGCGCCAGGCGAATGAACTCGCGGTCCTTATAGCCGTTGCAGACGATGGTCCCGCCCTTCGGCGCCAGGGCCAGCACCGCCAGCAGCTCTGGCTTGGAACCGGCTTCGAGGCCAATGGAGACGTTTTGCGTGGCGATAATGTTCTCGATCACCGCTTCCTGCTGGTTGACCTTGATCGGGTACAGCGCGGTGTATTTGCTCTGGTATTCCAGGCGCTCGATGTTGGCGTCGAACGCGCCGGTCAACTGACGGACGCGGTCTTGCAGGATATCGGGGAAGCGCACCAGCAGCGGCAAGGACAAACCGCTTTTACGCAACTGGTCGACTTGCTCGAACAGGTCGATGGACGGGCTGCTCGGGCCGTTCGGACGGACTTCGACGCGACCGGCGTCATTGATCGCGAAATACCCGGCCCCCCAATGGCGAATCCCGTAAACACTGCGGCTGTCCGCGACTGTCCATTGGCTGCCATCGTCTTTGCGTGTGCGTCGTACGGACATCGAAGTCCCCTATAAAGAAGTCATAGTGCGTCGCCTGGATTCAGGCCGGCGCAGTCTAAAGAATGAAAATGACGGTTCGTCAACGAGGGGGTAGACCCCGCTGACCGCAGTGAGTTTAGAAACCGGTCAGAACAGGCTCTGTGAAAACCATGGCGGCGACGCCAGGCCACGAATGCATCCGGTGGCAGCCGCCGAGGGTGGTTTTCACAGAGGCTGCTAGCCGCCGGATTTCTTCGCCTTGAATCCGAGCTTGAGCAGTTCCGCCAAGAGTAGCTCGACGTGGTCGCCCTGGATTTCGATGATCCCGTCCTTCAACGCGCCCCCGGTGCCACAACGCTTTTTCAGCGTAGTCGCCAATTCCTTGAGCGCGTCTTCGGCCAGTGGCACGCCGGTGATGGTGGTCACCGTCTTGCCGCCACGGCCCTTGCTTTCACGGCGCACGCGGGCAATGCCGTCGCCGGCGGGGATCAGGGTCTGTTTGCAGATACAGGCGTCCACCGGTTTGCTGCAATCCGGGCAATGACGACCTGCGTCGGTGGAAAATACCAGGCCACCAAGGGCGGCGAAGGATGCGGCTTTTTTGGCCACCGGCAATCCTCTTGGGAGGACAAAGACTGGTCGCGGCCACAGGGGGGCCATCGACCGCGAAGCCCCACTCAGGCAGGGGCAGCGCTACTGGGCCGGACGTCGCGGGTAAAAGCGGGGCCGGTTCAGCTTGAAAAGGTCGCGCAGTGTAACGACAAAAACGTCGATTGCTAAGAGCCAATCAGCGCCAATTTATGCCTCTTTTGCGACGTCATCCCCACGCGCCCGCAGATAGCGCCTGAGCGCCGCCAGGGAGTCCGGGCAGTAAGGCTTTTGCTCGATTTCCCGCAATACCTGCTCGATCGGGATAAAGCGTGCCTCGATAACTTCCTCGGGCTGCAGAATCAACGGCCCGTCCCACACGGCGGAGAACGCCGAGCACCAGAGCCGGTTGCCGGTGTCTTCGAAGAAGAAATGGTCGTGGGCGACCAGTTCCACGCCGCTCACGCCCAACTCCTCGTGCAGCTCACGGGCGGCGGATTCGGCGTAGGACTCGTCGGCCGAGACCATGCCGCCCGCCGCCACGTCCCAATAACCGGGATAAATCGCTTTGCTCAAGGTACGCCGATGCACGCACAGCTCACCGGCAGAATTGAACAGCATGATGTAAGTGCCACGGCCAATCAGCCCGCGTTCGCGCAAGTCGGAACGCACCAGAGCGCCGAGCAGGTTGTCCTGCTCGTCGACCCAGGCGATGAGTTCGGCATCCGAGGCCGCGCGGTGGGCGGCCTCTTTGGCAGCGTCGGCCATGGCTCAGCCCTGATTGAGCAACTGACGCAGATCGATCACCGCAGCGTTGGCGCGGGATATGTAGTTGGCCATCACCAGCGAGTGGTTGGCCAGCACGCCGAAACCGCTGCCGTTGAGGATCATCGGGCTCCAGACCGGTTCCTGCGAGGCTTCCAGCTCACGGATGATCTGACGCACGCTTACTGTGGCGTTCTTCTTCGCCAGTACGTCGGCGAAGTCGACTTCAATGGCGCGCAGCAAGTGCGACAAGGCCCAGGCCTGGCCACGGGCTTCATAGAACACGTTGTCGATCTGCATCCACGGCGTTTCGACCACTTCTTCGTCGACTTGCGGCACTTCGCCCGGCGCCACGACTTCAGTCTTCAGCGCGGTGTTGAGTTTGACCCGGCCAACGCTGGCCGACAGCCGTTGCGACAACGAGCCCAGACGCGTGCCGACATCGCCCAGCCAGTTGTTGAGGTTGTCGGCACGGGCGTAGAACAAGGCGTTTTTCTGGCTTGGGTCGGACAGGCGCGCCTGGTAGCGGCTCAGGGAGTTGATGCCTTCCTGGTATTCCGACTCACTGGATGGCAGGACCCAGCTGCGGTTATCGAAGTTGAAACGCGGCTCGGCCTTGGCCAGGTCGGAATCTTCGGCCGACTGCGACTGCGAACGGGCGAAATCTTTACGCAATGCGCGGCTAAGGTCGCGGACCTGGACCAGCACGCCGTATTCCCAGCTCGGCATGTTGTCCATCCACAGGCCAGGTGGGAAGCGGTCGTTGGAGATGTAGCCGCCCGGTTTGGTCAGCAGAGTGCCAGCCACGGTCTTCAGGGTCTCGACCGTGGTGTAGCCGATGACCATCTGCTTGCCTTCACGCTCGGCAGCCTGTTGCGAGATCTGTTGCACCGGAAACAACGCCGGCTCCTGGCTCCAGTACCAGCCCAGGCCGATGGTCACCAGCAGGTACAGACCGACCAGCGTGGCCAGCGCCCGGCTGAACAACAGGCCGCCGACGTAACTGCGGGTGGCCGACTTCGGTTCAGCGGCACGTTCAGGCGCGCTGCCCGCGCGGTTCTTCCAGTCCAGCATGGCGATATCCTTTCAATCACTTGAGTTCATCGGTTCGACCACAACCCTACGCCATCGTGCCTTCGTTTGCCGCGCATTCTCCAGCATCAAATCATGGCCACCCAGCGGCGCAATCGAGGCGCCACTATAAATGAAGGCTGGCCGCGAGCCTATGCGACCAGTCGGTCGCAAACTGAATGAGGTCGCTTTGCAGATTATTGACGTGCGACACTCATGCAATCGAAAAGAGGTGCTAGCATAGAGCCACCATTCGATCTCAGCATGCAGTCTCACTAGTAGTCAGGATATGACCGAGCCAGAAGATCCCAGCCGCGAGCGCCTCAAGCACCATTTTGCCCAGCGGGTCATTCATCAAGCACGTCAGATTCTTGAGATATGGCAGCGCCTGCAGCGCAGCGAATGGTCTGCCACCGACCTCAGCGACCTGAGCGAAGCCAACCTGCGTCTGCTGCGCTTCGCCGAGCGCTTTGAACAACCAGAACACACCCAACTGGCGAACAGCATCGGCCTGGCGCTGACCGCGGTCGAAGCCAACCGCGGACGCCTGAGCAGTGGCCTGATCACCGATCTCAACCGCTTGATGCAGCGCCTGTCGCGCACCGGCCTGCGGCATGGCGACCAGCTCGAACAAACCTTCTTGCCGCCGCTGCGCAAGCCGATCTACGTGCTGTTGCAGGATCACGACCGGGCCGAGCGGCTGGCCAAACAGCTGGAATTTTTCGGGCTGAGCGCGCAGTCGCTGGACAGCGTCGCCGCGTTCCGCTCCTCAATGGTCGAGCGCCTGCCGGCGGCGATTGTCATGGACGTCGACTTCAGCGGCCCCGGCATCGGCCTGAAACTGGCCGCCGAAGCCCAGGAAGGTCTCGACCAGCAATTGCCGCTGCTGTTTTTCAGCCTGCTGGAAACCGACACGCCGACGCGTCTGGCGGCGGTCCGCGCCGGTGGCCAGGAATTTCTGACTGGCACTCTTGAAGCCTCGAGCCTGCTGGAAAAAATCGAAGTGCTGACCTGCGTCGCGCAGTATGAACCTTATAAAGTGCTGATCATCGATGATTCCCGCGCCCAGGCTTTGCACACCGAGCGACTGCTGAACAGCGCCGGGATTGTCACCCGGACCTTGATCGAGCCGATCCAGGCGATGGCCGAACTGGCGGACTTCCAACCAGACTTGATCATCCTCGACATGTACATGCCGGCCTGCACCGGCACCGAGCTGGCCAAGGTGATTCGCCACAACGACCGCTATGTGAGCGTGCCGATCATCTACCTGTCCGCCGAAGACGACCTGGACAAGCAGCTCGACGCCATGAGCGAGGGCGGCGACGATTTCCTGACCAAACCGATCAAGCCCCGACACTTGATCACCACGGTGCGCAACCGCGCGGCGCGGGCGCGCAATCTCAAGGCGCGGATGGTCCGCGACAGCTTGACCGGTTTGTACAACCACACGCACATATTGCAACTGCTCGAAGACTGCAGCTTCCGCGCTCGACGCGAAAGCAAGCCGCTGAGCTTCGCGATGCTCGACATCGACCACTTTAAACGGGTCAATGACAGCCACGGTCACCCGATGGGCGACAGGGTGATCAAGAGCCTGGCGCTGTTTCTCAAGCAGCGCTTGCGCAAAACCGATTTCATCGGCCGTTACGGTGGCGAAGAGTTTGCCATTGTCATGCCGGACACCGATCTCGTGGCGGCACATAAAGTGCTCGATGAAATCCGCCAGCGCTTCGCCGAAATCCATTACCCGGCACAGCCGCAAGATTTGTGGTGCACCTTCAGCGCCGGGGTGGTGGAGCTGCGCGAAAATTCCGACAGCCTGATGATGGCCAGCCAGGCAGACGAGGCGCTGTATCGCGCCAAGGACGCCGGGCGCAATCGGGTGCATGTGGCGCAAGACCCAAAGCAAAGTGCCATCTTTTCATCGGAATCCAGCCGATCGGTCATAACCCTGTAACACAACAGCAATAAATTCAGACGCTTACCATTCTGCCGTTGGTAACCACGATGCGCCTGAAACTGCTGACCAATCTCAATACCCTGCTGCTGGTGGCCGTGTGCCTGGCCCTCGGCGCTACGCTGTGGTGGTCGCAAACCGCGCTCGAACGCCCGTACCTGTTGATGGAGCGTTACCTGGGCTTGTCGCAGCAATTCCAGAACGACGTGGCGCGCAATGTCGACGATTACCTCGGCAGCGGCGATGCCTTGCGCCTGAGCAGCGCCACCCAGGGCATCGACAGCCTGCAACAACAACTCGCCGAGCTGCCGCCAGCGCTGGCCGACAGTCTGCGCCCGAGCCTTTCCGAACTCGATAGCTTCAGCAAAACCGACCTGTTGGCCGCCGGCAAACTGGCGGGCGATCCGCAAGCGTTGCTGCTGCAAGCCGAGCGGGAACTGAGCGCCGGCCTCGAACAACTGAGCCAGTACGCCAGCGGCAACGCGAGTTACCTGGGACCGCTGCTGATAGCCTCGCAGCACTTGGGCAAACTCTCGCTGGCCCGGGACAAACTGGTCAGCAGCGGTCGCAGTGAACTGGCGGCGGACGTCGAGCGCGAAGTAGCAAGCATGCGCGCCCAAGCCGAACAACTGAGCACCCTGCCCTTGCTCGGCGTGGCGGAGAAGAATGAATCCGGCAACGACGACTTTGCCGCGATGATGGGCCTGGAGAACAACGAAAAAGCCGCCGCCGAAGATGCCGGCGTCGGTCTCAAGCGCGAGCTGAACAGCCTGCTCACGCGCTACCCGGCGGAGCTGGAGCGCACCCGCGAGCAGATCCAGAAACGCAGCGATTTGAGCGCCGCGACTCACCTGAAAATCGCCGCCGTGCAGCAAGCGCTTGCCGCGCTGGAACCCGTGGTGCGTGCGCAGCATGGGCAAATCCAGGGCGAAGTGCGCCTGATTCAAGGGGTGATGATCGGCCTGATTCTGCTGATCGCGTTGCTGATCGACACGCTGCAACGGCGCCTGGCGCGGACCTTGACCAACCTTGCGCCAGCGTTGTCGACCTGGGCCGAGGGTGACTTCAGCCAGGACATCCAACTGGGCAAGACCAATCGCGAGCTGCACGACATTCAAGCCTCGCTCAATCGCCTGCGGGCGTATCTGGTGGACTTGGTCGGCACCATCCGACTCAATGCCGAACAGGTCGCGGGCAGCAGCCGCACCTTGGCCGAACTGAGCAGCAATCTGCACACCGGCGCCGAGCACCAGGCGGGTGACACCGCGCTGATTCGCGACTCCCTCGGCGAACTGGAAGCGACTATCCAGCAAGTGGCGGGCGACGCCAGCGAAGCCGCCGATGCCAGTCGTCACGCCGGACAGGCAGTGGAGCACGGGCAACGGGTGATCGGTTTGAGCCTGACCGGGCTGCATGCACTGGTGGGCGAAGTGCAAGGCAATGCGCAGATGATCGAACACCTGGCCGAGGAGTCGGCGACCATTGGCGGCGTGTTGACGGTGATCCGTTCGATTGCCGATCAGACCAACTTGCTGGCCTTGAACGCCGCGATCGAAGCGGCCCGCGCCGGGGAGATGGGCCGGGGCTTTGCGGTGGTGGCTGAAGAAGTTCGCTCGCTGGCCCAACGCACGGCGGGAGCCACGGCGCAGATCCAGACCTTGATCGCCGGCCTGCAATCTGCCGCCCGGCAATCGGTGGAAGGCATGCGCGCCCAGGTCGAACACGCCGAAGCCACTGCCAACCAGGCTCAGGCCGCGGACGGTGCGCTGGATAAAATCGTCGGCGCGATCCAGACCATCGCCGACACCGCCGTGCGCATTGCCGACGTCACTGCGCAGCAGAGCGGTGCCGTCAGCGAAATCCGCGACCACAGCGAACGCATTCACCAACAGGGTGGGGACAACTTGCAGCGCATTGGCGAAGGGCGTGAGCAGGGCGAAAACCTGTTGGTACTCGGCGGGCGGCTGCACACGGCGGTGCAGGCGTTTCGCGTGTAACTTCGAGCCTCGCATCTCTTCAGCCGCGCACTGACCAACTGTGGTGAGGGGGCTTGCCCCCGTTCGGTTGCGCAGCAACCGCTAAACCTGCTCACTCGGTCCGCCAGCCGACAGAGAGGGCCCGCTTCGCAGGCCAACGGGGGCAAGCCCCCTCGCCACAAAAAGCGCTTTCGCAGGCCTTTCGGATCATCGGCGAAATCTATTCCGCAGACTTCGTGCCTCCCGGCAAATGACCGGATCTGATGGGTCGGTCACATATTTTGCGCAAACATCGGACATCGTGCTGGCTATTGCAGAGAACTGGACAGTCACAAAGGCTTTGCGGCATAGTCGCCGGGTTCTGACAACTGCACACCGATAACGAAGGAACAGCCGATGGCGACGCTACTGGTTCTGCACGGACCTAATCTGAACCTGCTGGGCACCCGCGAACCCGGGACCTACGGGGCGACGACCCTGGCGCAGATCAATCAGGATCTGGAACGCCGCGCCCGTGAAGCCGGTCACCATCTGCTGCACCTGCAAAGCAATGCCGAGTACGAATTGATCGACCGCATCCATGCCGCTCGTGGCGAAGGCGTTGATTTCATTCTGATCAATCCAGCAGCTTTTACACACACAAGTGTCGCATTACGTGACGCGCTGCTGGCGGTGAGCATCCCATTCATCGAAGTGCATTTGTCTAACGTGCACAAACGCGAACCTTTCCGCCATCACTCTTACTTCTCCGACGTAGCGGTGGGAGTGATCTGCGGCCTTGGCGCCAGCGGTTATCGACTGGCCCTGGAGGCCGCACTAGAGCAGCTTGAAAGACAGGCAACGACTTGAACAACAAGCGTTAAACGCCCCTGACCGACCCTTGGGAGTTGATGATTCATGGATATCCGTAAAGTTAAGAAACTGATCGAATTGCTGGAAGAGTCCGGCATCGACGAGCTCGAGATCAAGGAAGGCGAAGAGTCCGTTCGCATCAGCCGTCACAGCAAGACCCCGGCCCAGCAATACTACGCGCCAGCCCCGATGCAACAGGCACCGGCCGCCGCACCGGTGGCAGCTGCCCCAGTCGCCGCTGCCGCCGCCGCGCCTTCCGCACCGGTCCTGAACGGCACCGTGGCCCGTTCGCCAATGGTCGGCACTTTCTATCGCAAATCCTCGCCGTCCTCGCCGTCCTTCGTTGAAGTCGGCCAGACCGTGAAGAAAGGCGACACCCTGTGCATCGTCGAAGCCATGAAGATGATGAACCACATCGAAGCTGAAACCAGCGGTGTGATCGAGTCCATCCTCGTCGAAGACGGCCAGCCGGTTGAGTACGACCAACCGCTGTTCACCATCGTTTGAACCGCGGAGAGCCAACGATGTTGAAACCTGCGAAGTTGGAAAAAGTCCTGATCGCCAACCGCGGTGAAATTGCCCTGCGGATCCTGCGTGCCTGCAAAGAGATGGGCATCAAGACCGTCGCCGTGTACTCCACGGCCGACAAAGAGCTGATGCACTTGGGCCTGGCAGACGAATCGGTCTGCATCGGTCCAGCCTCGGCCTCCAAGTCTTACCTGCACATCCCGGCGATCATCGCAGCGGCTGAAGTGACTGGCGCCACCGCCATTCACCCAGGCTACGGTTTCCTTGCGGAAAACGCCGATTTCGCCGAACAGGTGGAAAATTCCGGTTTTGCCTTCATCGGCCCGAAAGCTGAGACCATTCGCCTGATGGGCGACAAGGTATCGGCCAAGCACGCGATGATCGCCGCTGGCGTCCCGACCGTTCCAGGTTCCGATGGCCCGTTGCCCGAAGACGAAGAAACCGCTCTGCGCATTGGTCGCGAAGTGGGCTACCCGGTGATCATCAAAGCCGCTGGCGGCGGCGGCGGTCGCGGCATGCGTGTGGTGCACAAGGAAGAAGACCTGATTTCCTCGGCGAAACTGACCCGCTCCGAAGCGGGCGCAGCGTTCGGTAACCCGATGGTCTATCTGGAAAAGTTCCTGACCAATCCGCGTCACGTGGAAGTCCAGGTACTGTCTGACGGCCAGGGTCACGCGATCCACCTGGGCGACCGCGATTGCTCGCTGCAACGTCGTCACCAGAAAGTGCTTGAAGAAGCACCGGCCCCGGGCATCGACGAAACCGCGCGTCAGGAAGTCTTCGCCCGCTGCGTCAAGGCGTGCATCGACATCGGCTACCGTGGTGCCGGCACCTTCGAGTTCCTCTACGAGAACGGTCGCTTCTACTTCATCGAAATGAACACCCGCGTTCAGGTCGAGCACCCGGTTTCGGAAATGGTCACCGGCATCGATATCGTCAAGGAGATGCTCAGCATCGCCGCCGGCAACCCACTGTCGTTCACCCAAGATGATGTGGTCATCCGCGGTCACGCCCTGGAATGCCGGATCAACGCTGAAGACCCGAAAACCTTCATGCCGAGCCCTGGCACGGTCAAGCACTTCCACGCACCGGGCGGCAACGGCGTTCGCGTCGATTCGCACCTGTACAGTGGTTATGCCGTTCCGCCGAACTACGATTCGTTGATCGGCAAGCTGATCACTTACGGCGCCAACCGCGATGAAGCCATGGCGCGCATGCGTAACGCCCTGGACGAAATCGTGGTCGACGGGATCAAGACCAACATCCCGCTGCACCGCGACCTGACCCGCGACGAAGGCTTCTGCCAAGGGGGCGTGAACATTCACTACCTCGAGCACAAGCTGGCGGACGAGAAGCACTAAGCGTCTACCGCGATCAACAAAGCCGCCTCCGGGCGGTTTTGTTGTTTCTGGAGATGACTGACCTATCGAGGCACTCATCATCACAGCAATGCCTGCGGTCACGATCTCGGGCATCCCGGTCGTCTTCTGCCCCGCGCTCGCGTAAACTTGCGCGCTTCTCGCAGCCCGCTAGGCTGCAATCAATATTTTTCAAAGGTGCCCGCCATGCCTTGGCTGCAAGTCCGTCTCGCCATCAGCCCAGAACAAGCCGAAACCTATGAAGACGCGTTCCTCGAAGTGGGTGCCGTGTCGGTGACCTTCATGGACGCCGAAGATCAGCCGATTTTCGAGCCGGAACTCAACACCACGCCGCTGTGGTCGCACACGCACCTGCTGGCGCTGTTCGAAGGTGGCACCGAGGCTGCCAGCGTGCTGGCGCATCTTGAACTGCTGACCGGCAGCCCGCTGCCGGAGCACCACAGCGAAGTCATCGAAGACCAGGATTGGGAGCGCAGCTGGATGGATAACTTCCAGCCGATGCGCTTCGGCCAGCGGCTGTGGATCGTGCCGAGCTGGCACGCCGCGCCAGAGCCGGATGCGGTCAACCTGCTGCTTGACCCGGGCCTGGCATTCGGCACCGGCACTCATCCAACCACCGCTCTATGCCTGGAATGGCTGGACAGCCAGGACTTGAACGGCTGCAACGTGCTGGACTTCGGCTGCGGCTCGGGGATTCTGGCGATTGCCGCGCTCCTACTGGGTGCCAAGGAAGCGGTCGGCACCGACATCGACGTGCAGGCCCTGGAAGCCTCCCGTGACAATGCCGGGCGCAACCATATCGCCGACGCGCTGTTCCCGCTGTATCTGCCGGAAGATTTGCCGCAGGTGAAGGCCGATGTGCTGGTAGCCAATATTCTCGCCGGGCCTTTGGTGTCGCTGGCGCCGCAGTTATCCGGGCTGATCAAGTCCGGCGGGCGTCTGGCGTTGTCAGGGATTCTCGCCGAGCAGGGCGAAGAAGTGGCAGCGGCCTACGCCCAGGACTTCGATCTGGACCCGATCGCCAACAAAGATGGCTGGGTGCGCATCACCGGTCGTCGGCGCTAGAATGGACGCCTGCATAAACCGGATTGCCGCATGACCGATAGCTTCGTCACCCAATGCCCGCATTGCCAGACCAGCTTCCGCGTCAGCCACGCTCAATTGAGCGTGGCCCGTGGGGTGGTTCGCTGTGGTTCGTGTTTGCAGGTGTTCAACGCCGCCAAACAATTGCTGGAGCAACGCGCAGGCAAGGATGACGTGGCGCCCGCGCCAATGCCGACACCGCTTGAACAACCAACCGAGCCGCCAGCCCCTCGGGCGATCAGCCAGAAGCAGTGGTCCGCCACCGAACTGGACCTCGACACCCTCGACCTCGACGAGGAGCTGGCGCGCCTGGAACAGCGGGAAATCCAGCCCACCCAAGCGTTCGGCCAGCGCCGCGAAGACAGCCTCAGCGCGCGCCGCGACCAGAGTACCGACGAAGAACCCTGGTCCGACAGCCTGTTCAGCGAGTCCCCCGCCGACCGCGCCGACCAAGAACAGGAACCGCCCCTGGCCACCGAGCGCGAGTTTTCACCGCTGCGCCCGGCCCGCACCGAACCGTCGGTGACCCTGACCTTGGTCGATCTCGAAGACGAACTGCCGACCCCGCCGATGCGCCTGGACACGCCTTTGGTCAGTGAAGCGCGGCCAAGTCGTCTGTCCGCCAGTGACGAGTCTGACGCTCTTGACGACGAACCGCTGGTGATCGAACCCCCGCGCAAACGGCGCGAACGTAGCGAACCGGGCATGCACGATGGCGCCCTGCACGATCTGACCGATGATCCGTTGCACTTGTATTCGCAGAAACGCCGCTCACCCTGGGGCCGGCGCCTGCTGTGGGGGCTGTTGATCCTGCTGGCGGCCGGCGCCCTCGCGTTCCAGTACGTGGCGTACCATTTCGACGAATTGGCCCGTCAGGACCAGTACCGTCCCTGGTTCCAGCAGTTGTGCCCAACCCTTGGTTGCACGGTGCCCTCCAAGGTCGACATCGCCAAGGTCAAAAGCAGCAACCTGGTGGTGCGCAGCCATCCGGAGTTCAGCGGCGCGCTGGTGGTCGACGCGATCATTTATAACCGCGCGCCTTTTTCCCAACCGTTCCCGCTCCTGGAATTACGATTCGCCGACCTCAACGGCCATCTGATCGCCAGTCGTCGCTTCAAACCCGGCGAGTACCTGGGCGGTGATCTGGAAGGCATGGCCGAGATGCCGCCGCAGACCCCGATTCACATTGCCCTGGACATTCTCGATCCCGGCGCGAAAGCGGTGAATTACAGCCTCAGCTTCCACTCTCCCGAGTGAACCGCTTCAGCCGGACTAAGCCGATCAGCGATTGACGGCGGTTTTCTGACTGTCGGCGACTGAACCAAACCGCTGGCGATAACAGAATAACTGTTCAGATTTTGTTCAATTCAGCCTTTATCCAGTCATCGAGAGCGGGTATCATGCCAACCCTTTTTCGAACTCTCATGATCCGGCCCCACAACAGGGAAGTCCTATGTCGGCGGTACGCATCGGCCCTTATACAGTGCACAACGGCTTGATCCTCGCCCCTATGGCGGGTGTCACCGACCAACCCTTTCGTCAGTTGTGCAAACGTCTGGGCGCGGGGTTGGTTGTGTCGGAAATGGTCACCAGCGACATGAGTTTGTGGAACACCCGCAAATCGCGGATGCGCATGATTCACGAAGGTGATCCCGAGCCACGCTCGGTGCAGATCGCCGGCGGTGACGCGCAGATGCTGGCGGACGCAGCCCGGGCCAACGTGGAACTGGGCGCACAGATTATTGATATCAACATGGGCTGCCCGGCCAAGAAGGTCTGCAATAAGGCCGCCGGCTCCGCGCTGTTGAAGGATGAAGCACTGGTGACCGAGATCCTGCAGGCGGTGGTGGCCGCAGTGGATGTGCCGGTCACCCTGAAGATTCGCACAGGCTGGGATCGCGATAACAAGAATGGCCTGACCGTGGCGAAGATCGCCGAGCAGGCCGGGATTACGGCGCTGGCGGTGCATGGCCGGACCCGCGCCGACCTGTACACCGGCCAGGCCGAGTACGACACCATTGCCGCGATCAAGCAGGCCGTGTCTATTCCGGTCTTCGCCAACGGCGACATAGATTCGCCGGAAAAGGCCCGGCACGTCCTGGACGCGACCGGTGCCGATGGCCTGCTGATAGGCCGTGCCGCCCAGGGGCGGCCGTGGATTTTTCGTGAGATCGAGCACTACCTGTGTACCGGCGAAAAACTTCCGGCACCGGAAATGATCGAGGTGGAACGTATTCTGCTTGAGCATCTGGCTGCACTGCATGCCTTCTACGGCGATGTGATGGGCGTGCGCATTGCCCGCAAGCATGTCGGCTGGTATCTCGCAACCTTGCCGGGCGCCAAGGAGTTTCGCGCCCACTTCAATCGTTTGGAAGATACGGAAGCACAATGCGCCAACGTTCGGGGCTTTTTTGCCGAACGTTACAAGAGCCTGTCAGGGGACGGAGAAGGGGTGGCCGCATGACGATGATGACCGAGACTTTAGTGAGTGGAACAGCACCCGTGAGCGACAACGTGAATTTGAAACAGCACCTCAACACGCCGAGCGAAGAAGGCCAGACCCTTCGCGGCAGTGTCGAGAAGGCGCTGCACAATTATTTCGCCCACCTTGAGGGCGCTGCCGTCACGGATGTGTACAACCTGGTGCTCTCCGAAGTCGAGGCGCCGCTGCTCGAAAGCGTGATGAACTACGTCAAGGGTAACCAGACCAAGGCCAGTGAGCTGCTCGGACTGAACCGCGGCACCCTGCGCAAGAAACTCAAGCAGTACGACTTGCTGTAAGCAATCATTCAAACCAGAAAGGCGCCCGCGTAAAACCGGTCGCCTTTTTTGCTGACTTCCTTTGCTTTTGATGGACATTGAAATGACCGACCAGACTACCCGCCTGCCGATCCGCCGCGCCTTGATCAGCGTTTCCGACAAGACCGGGATCCTCGAATTCGCTCAGGCGCTCGAAGCCCTGGGCGTCGAGATCCTCTCCACCGGCGGAACCTTCAAGCTGCTGCGGGACAACGGCGTGGCCGCAGTGGAAGTCGCGGACTACACCGGTTTCGCAGAAATGATGGACGGTCGGGTCAAGACCCTGCACCCGAAAATCCACGGCGGCATCCTCGGCCGTCGCGGCATCGACGACGCGATCATGAACGAGCACGGCATCAAGCCGATCGACCTGGTGGCGGTCAACCTCTACCCGTTCGAAGCCACCATCAGCAAGCCAGGTTGCGACCTGCCGACCGCCATCGAGAACATCGATATCGGCGGTCCGACCATGGTGCGCTCGGCAGCCAAAAACCATAAAGACGTGGCGATCGTGGTCAATGCCAGCGACTACGCCAGTGTCCTCGAAAGCCTCCAGGCCGGCGGCCTGACCTACGCTCAGCGTTTCGACCTGATGCTGAAAGCGTTCGAACACACCGCCGCCTATGACGGCATGATCGCCAACTACATGGGCACCGTTAACCAGACCGCGGACACCCTCAGCACTGAAGGCCGCAGCGAATTCCCGCGCACCTTCAACAGCCAGTTCATCAAGGCCCAGGAAATGCGCTACGGTGAGAACCCGCACCAGAGCGCGGCGTTCTACGTGGAAGCCAAACCGGCCGAAGTCGGTATCGCCACCGCGACCCAACTGCAAGGCAAGGAACTCTCGTACAACAACGTGGCCGACACCGACGCCGCGCTGGAATGCGTGAAGAGCTTCGTCAAACCGGCCTGCGTGATCGTCAAGCACGCCAACCCATGCGGCGTGGCGGTCAGCCCTGATGCCGAAGGTGGTATCCGCCAGGCTTACGAACTGGCGTATGCCACCGACACCGAGTCGGCATTTGGCGGCATCATCGCCTTCAACCGCGAACTGGATGCCGAGACGGCCAAGGCTATCGTCGACCGTCAGTTCGTCGAAGTGATCATCGCCCCGAGCGTCAGCGAAGAGGCACGCACCATCGTCGCCGCCAAGGCCAACGTGCGCTTGCTGGCGTGCGGCCAGTGGGACGCCAACCGCGCGCCGGCCTGGGACTACAAGCGCGTCAATGGCGGCTTGCTGGTGCAGAGCCGCGATGTCGGCATGATCGGCAGCGAAGACCTGAAAGTGGTAACCAAACGCGCACCGACCGAACAGGAAATCCACGACCTGATCTTCGCCTGGAAAGTGGCCAAGTACGTCAAGTCCAACGCCATCGTTTACGCCAAGAACCGCCAGACCATCGGTGTCGGCGCCGGCCAGATGAGCCGCGTCAACTCGGCGCGCATCGCCGCGATCAAGGCTGAACACGCCGGCCTGCAAGTGCAGGGCTCGGTCATGGCTTCGGACGCGTTCTTCCCGTTCCGCGACGGCCTGGACAACGCGGCCAAGGCTGGCGTGACCGCTGTGATCCAGCCGGGCGGCTCGATGCGCGATGCGGAAGTGATTGCTGCGGCTGACGAGGCCGGCATCGCCATGGTCTTCACCGGCATGCGCCATTTCCGTCACTAAACGCGATCGTCATGTGGGAGCGAGCCTGCTCGCGAAGCGGGCGTCACATTCAATGATGATGTGACCGAACATCCGCCTTCGCGAGCAGGCTCGCTCCTACAGAAAAGCACACCACTGTGCTCACCAGAATTAGCGTCATCCGAGGTTTTTGAAATGAATGTGTTGATCATTGGCAGCGGCGGTCGTGAACATGCCCTGGCGTGGAAAGTCGCTCAGGACCCGCGTGTGCAGAAGGTGTTCGTGGCACCGGGCAACGCTGGCACTGCGATTGAAGCCAAGTGCGAGAACGTCGCCATCGACGTGCTGGCCCTGGAGCAATTGGCCGACTTCGCCGAAAAAAACGTCTCTTTGACCATTGTCGGCCCGGAAGTGCCGCTGGTGGCGGGCGTGGTCGATCTGTTCCGCAGCCGTGGCCTCGATTGCTTCGGGCCCACCGCCGGCGCCGCGCAACTGGAAGGTTCGAAAGCCTTCACCAAGGATTTCCTCGCCCGTCACAAGATCCCGACGGCCGATTACCAGAACTTCACCGAAATCGAGCCGGCCCTGGCGTACCTGCGTGAAAAAGGTGCACCGATCGTGATCAAGGCCGACGGCCTCGCGGCGGGCAAAGGCGTGATCGTCGCCATGACCCTGGCCGAAGCCGAAGACGCCGTGCGCGACATGCTCGCCGGCAACGCTTTCGGTGACGCCGGTTCCCGCGTGGTGATCGAAGAGTTCCTTGATGGCGAAGAAGCCAGTTTCATCGTCATGGTCGACGGCAAGAATGTCCTGCCGATGGCCACCAGCCAGGACCATAAACGCGTCGGCGACGGCGACACCGGCCCGAACACCGGCGGCATGGGCGCTTACTCGCCAGCCCCGGTGGTCACGGCACAGGTGCATCAGCGGGTCATGGACCTGGTGATCTGGCCGACCGTGCGCGGCATGGCCGAGGAAGGCAACGTCTATACCGGTTTCCTCTACGCCGGGCTGATGATCGACAAATCCGGTAACCCAAAAGTCATCGAGTTCAACTGCCGTTTCGGCGACCCTGAGACCCAACCGGTGATGCTGCGTCTGCAGTCGAGCCTGGTGCTGCTGGTCGAAGCGGCCCTGGCGCAAGCCCTGGACAAGGTCGAAGCGCAATGGGACCCGCGTCCGAGCGTCGGCATCGTGTTGGCCGCCGGTGGTTATCCGGGCGACTACGCCAAAGGCGTGGCGATCAACGGTCTCGATGCTGCTGCAGGCCTGGAAGGCAAGGTGTTCCATGCCGGTACGGCGTTGAAAGACGGGCAAGTGGTGACGGCCGGTGGTCGGGTGCTGTGTGCCACCGCCATGGGCGCCAGCGTCGATGCCGCGCAGCAGCAAGCGTACAAGCTGGCGGCCAGGATCGATTGGGAAGGCAGCTTCTACCGCACGGACATTGGCTACCGCGCCATTGCCCGCGAGCGCGGTGAAAGCCCGCAATAAGCAGGCAATCGGCAAGGCAGGGGCGCAGGCCCTTGCCGGACTGTTCCGGGGCCGCGCATAGTTAACACCTGGCATCAACCTACGAAGGGATTTCGCCGTGCGCTGGCTCAGGATTGCCATCAGCCTTACCGTCACTTTGCTGACCTTGCTCTGCATGCTCCCGGCCCAGGCCGCGCCTGGCAGCGGCTGGTCGGTACTGCTCGACGAACAAGGCAGCCTGCAACTGAGCGACA
Source organism: Pseudomonas rhizozeae (assembly GCF_031583775.1). Lineage (NCBI taxonomy): Bacteria > Pseudomonadati > Pseudomonadota > Gammaproteobacteria > Pseudomonadales > Pseudomonadaceae > Pseudomonas > Pseudomonas rhizozeae. The sequence goes on along the minus strand of NZ_JAVLSB010000037.1, from coordinate 187,342 downwards.
TTCGTTCCGCCCGCTATACCAACCAATTCAGCCCCATCGACCTCGAAAAACTTACTGCCGCCAACCCTGAAGGCGCGCTGTGGCTGCGCTTCAAACTGGCCCCCGGCAAACACGAGCAATTGCTGCGCGTGTTCGCCCCGGACCTGTCGCGCCTCAGTCTCTACGTGCTGGACGGCGACACACTGATCGAGCACCGCAACACTGGCACACAACAGCCCCAGGCCGAGCGCCCGCTGCCCAGCAGTGACTTCATGCTGCCGCTGCCGCAAAGCGACAAGACCCTCGATGTGTACGTGCGCCTGGTTTCCGACCATCAATTGCGCCCCTACATCACCCTGCAACCGGCGGTACAAACCGCCGCCAACCAGACCCAGACGCTGGTCTACGGCCTGCTGTTCGGCTGCCTCGCGATGCTGATCCTGCATAACCTGGTGCGCTACGCCTACACCCGCTCACGCAGCAGTGTGTGGCTGGCAATCTGCGAAGGGCTGTTGATGCTCAGCCTGCTGCTATTGCTGAACCTGGCCGGGCCCTGGTTACCGGACTGGCACGCGGTGCAAACGCCGGGGGCCTATCTGGCGCTGCTGATGACCGCCCCTTGCGGGTTGATGTTCGCCTACCGGTTCTTCGCCCCCCTCGGCCCGCACCCGCTGAACAGGCTGCTGCTGGTCAACATCGTGCTCATCACCGTTTGCGGGCTGTTGCTGTTGTTCGTCAACACCCTGCCGCTGAACCTGATCACTTACGGCCTGGTCGCCCTCGCGGGCCTGAGCATGTTGTTTGTCAGCGCCTGCCACTGGCAACAAGGCTACCGTCCGGCGCGGCTGTTCGTTGCGGCGATGCTGGTGTTCAACCTCGGTACCCTGATCATCCTGCCCGCCCTGCTCGGCCTGACCATGGTGGCGCCGCAAGGCCTGATCATCACGTTGCTGGTGTTTATCTGCATCAGCGGCCTGCTGATGAGCATTGCCCTCGGCGAGCGCCAGCGCAGCATCACCGAAGACCGCTTCAGCGTTAGCCGCGACCTGGCCGCCAGCAATGCGGAAATCAACGCCAAGGCCGAGTTCCTGGCCAAGATCAGCCACGAGATCCGCACCCCGATGAACGGCGTGCTGGGCATGACCGAACTGCTGCTCGGCACGCCGCTGTCGGTCAAGCAGCGCGACTATGTGCAAACCATCCACAGCGCCGGCAATGAACTGCTGACGCTGATCAACGAGATCCTCGACATCTCGCGCCTGGAGTCCGGGCAGATCGAACTGGACGACGTGCAGTTCGACCTCAACGCGTTGATCGAGGATTGCCTGAGTATCTACCGCGCCAAGGCCGAGCAGCAGAACGTCGAGCTGATCAGTTTTATCCAGCCGCAAGTGCCACGCGTGATCAGCGGTGACCCGACACGCTTGCGCCAGACCCTGCTGAGCCTGCTGGAAAACGCCCTGAAGAAAACCGATGAAGGCGAGGTGCTGATTGTCGTGGCCATCGACGACCGCAACGCCGCGCCACGCTTGCGCATCGCCGTACAGGACAGCGGCGTGCCCATGGATCCGGAGGAGCGCGACGCCCTGCTGCACTCTGAACTGCACAGCAAGAACTTCCTTTCTGCCACGCCCCTGGGCGGCAACCTTGGCCTGGTCATCGCCCGGCAACTGGTGCGCTTGATGCAGGGCGAATTCGGCCTCAAGAGCGGCGCCAACCAGGGCAGCACCCTTTGGCTGACCCTGCCCCTGGACCCGGAGCGACTGGAACATCCGACTTCCGACCTCGACGGCCCGTTGCAAGGCGCGCGGGTGTTGGTGGTGGACGACAACGACACTTGTCGTAAAGTCCTGGTGCAGCAGTGCAGCGCCTGGGGCTTGAATGTCAGCGCGGTGCCCTCGGGCAAGGAAGCGCTGGCGCTGCTGCGCACCAAGGCGCACCTGCGCGACTATTTCGACGTGGTGCTGCTGGACCAGAACATGCCTGGCATGACCGGCATGCAGTTGGCGGCGAAGATCAAGGAAGACCCGAGCCTGAACAACGACATCCTGTTGATCATGCTCACTGGCATCAGCAATGCGCCGAGCAAAGTCATCGCCCGCAACAGCGGGGTCAAGCGCATCCTTGCCAAACCCGTGGCCGGCTACACCCTGAAAACCACCCTGGCCGACGAACTCACGCAGCGCAACAAAGGCCTGGCGCTGAACCAGTCCTCGGCCGCCGGCACGCCGTTATCGGTCAAGGTGCCGAGCGATTTCCGCATTCTGGTGGCTGAAGACAACAGCATTTCCACCAAGGTCATCCGGGGCATGCTCGGCAAGCTCAACCTGCAACCCGACACCGCCAGCAACGGCGAAGAAGCCTTGCAAGCGATGAAAGCCCAACGCTACGACCTGGTGCTGATGGACTGCGAAATGCCGGTGCTCGACGGTTTCTCCGCGACCCAGCAGTTGCGCGCCTGGGAAGTCGGCAACCAACGGATTCGCACGCCGGTGGTGGCGTTGACGGCGCACATCCTCACCGAGCATAAGGAACGTGCGCGCCAGGCCGGCATGGACGGACACATGGCCAAACCGGTGGAGCTGTCGCAATTGCGCGAGCTGATCGAACATTGGGTGGCCCAACGTGAGCAGCAGACCCGCAATTCGGCTCACACCCCCTAAGCCGACAACCTAACGTTGGCCTGATAGACTGCCCCTCGACTTTTCTCGCCGTGAGCCATCACCATGCTCCACGTGTTGTTCAGCGTTTACCTGAAGATGCTGGTGCTCTATAGCCCGTTCTTCGTCCTTTCCTGCTTCATCAGCCTGACGCGCGGTTATTCGCGCAAGGAACAACGACGCCTGGCCTGGAAAGTGGCATTGGCCACGCTGGTCTCCAGTGTGCTGCTGTACCTGTTCGGGCGAGTGATTTTCAGTGTGTTCGGGATCACCGTCGACGCGTTCCGCATTGGCGCTGGCAGCGTGCTGTTCATCTCGGCGCTGGGCATGGCCCAAGGCAAAGCGGTGGTGCAGACCGACAATGTGCAGCAGGACGTGACCATCGTGCCGCTGACCATCCCGCTGACGGTCGGCCCCGGCACCATCGGTGCGCTGCTGGTGATGGGCGTGAGCCAGCCGCATTGGGATGACAAGCTCACCGCGATCCTCAGCATTGCCATGGCCAGCCTGACCGTAGGCGTGGTGCTGTACTTGTCGAACAACATCGAACGACTACTCGGCGATCAGGGTTTGCAGATTGTCAGCCGTTTGATGGGCCTGTTCGTGTGCGCCCTGGCGGCGCAAATCATCTTCACCGGGGTCAGGGGTTACCTGGTGCCGTGACGGGTTGCCTTGTACAACAAAGCGCCGCCGGTTGATTAACCGGCGGCGCTTTTTTATCGGCTGTGCACGGTCTACGCCGAGGCGATGCTCGCCACCAGCGCCGCCAGCGAATGGCTGGCGGCCTCGGCCTCCAGCGCTGCCAGCAGTTGCTCGAGGCTCAGGCTGTGCCTGGCGCCAAGGACCTCAACGCTGAGGGTCAGTGAATCCGCAACCACCCGGCCGCCGGCGAGTACGTCTCGCAGAATCAGGCAGTGGCCATTGTCCGGATCGGTGAACAGCACATGCTGCTCGACCCGTTCAACCCGCCAGTCATCCTGCGCCCCCGTTTCCAGGCTCAGTGTGCCGGGACGCGGCGCCTCCCCCGCCGGACGCCCATCCAGAACCACGCATTCCAAACGCTGCCAGAGTGCCTTGGACACACGGCAACTGATTGCATCCTGACTGTCGCTCAGAATCAACCGAGTGACGCCGTCCGGAAGCACCCGCAGCAGATCATCGGGTGCGCCCTCGGATTGCAGCGTCAACACTTCGGCGTCCCGGCGTGCAAGGCTGTTCGCCAGCCAGATGTCTTTCGAAGTGCTGTAGGTCAGCCGGCTGGGCACCTCATGCAGTAACGCCACATTCTTGTTACGCACGCCCAGGATCCGCGTCTCCAGTTGTGTGTTGGATTCACCCAGCACGCGATCCAGTTCGCTGACGTACCAGTGATAGCCCTGATAGCCACCCACTTGAATGAAAGGCGCGTGTTTGAACCGATGGGTCAACGCCTGCAATGCCAGCCTGGCGGGTGCATCGTAAGCATGCTGGCTGCCGTTTTTCTTCAGCCACTGCGCCGTGACGCCGACCACCCGCGCCGGTTCGCCCCAATACATCTCGACCTCAACACCGTCAGCGGTGCGCCCGCGCAAGCCGTCCTCATGACCCCAGGCCTGGACGAACGACCATTCAGGCCAGACCTGTTGCGGTGTCGGTAACTGGCCTTGGCCGTGAAGTCGCAGATCGTTGGCAAACGCTGCCGACAGTTCTTCAGGCCCGACAAAGTCCTGGCGATAGATATGCCCGCCGGACACGTCCAGCAGCCACGCCGCCTCCTTGTCCGAGGTCAACGCCAGCAACCGCACCACTTTGCCGCCGCCCATGTCCGCCACCAGCGGCCGGCCCTCGACGTACCAGGCGCAGAGCTTTTCATTGCCCACGCCGTTGCCCAAGCCGATGATTGCCACGCTTGAGGCGTGATGCTTCGTCGCCACGGCGGCGACTTCGGTCCACCACTGGAAGTCGATGCCCAGCGGTTCCCGAATGCGCGCCAGCCAGTCCTCGGTCACGCCGGCCAGGTTCAACTGCCCCTGTTCGTCGATATCGAAATACAAGCCGTCTCGGGTCAATGCCACGTAACGGCCTTCAGTGGCAATCACGTCCATGACATTCGCTATTTCAATGCGCTCGGCCGCGCCCATTGCCTGTACACCCAGGGTTTGCCGGTAGAGGCTGCGGTTGTTTTTGTCATAGAACACAAAGGTGTTGCCATGGCTGGTGGGCGGCGTGAGCAGTAACGGGTTGACGGAACCGCCGGGGCCTTCGACCGCCGCCACGTTGGGCCGGATCAGCAGGCCATCGCGGCTGCGCACCCAAGTGCTGAGAGGTTCTTTCTGGCCCTCACTAAAACGCGTGATCGAAGCGAACGGCGCAGGCTGATAATTCACCACCGGCACGTCGCTGCGCGGTTGCAGTTTCGAGCGGCGTACCAGCAACTCGTAATCCCAGCAGAAGTTCGACCAGGCCAGGCTGGCATTGCCCAGCAAGGCGTTCTGACGCGGCGTGAGTCGCCCGGCCAGCGCCAGCAGCAGCAAGTCGTCGTCCCCCAGCAGATACGTGGCCTCGACCTCATGGCCGCTGCGTTGCGTCAGGTGTTGCACGATGCGCATCGCGCCGTGGCCAAGGTCCTGGAACAAGGAAATCCTTGAGCCCGGCACCGGGTCCATCAGTTGATAGAAGCGAGCTACCTGGCCGGTGACCACATCGACGCGCCACACCAAAGCTTGCGCCGCGGCATAGAAATACGCCCACTGACCCACCACCGCGCCGAGGCTTGCCTCAGCTCCCAACCCAGACGGCAAGTCACGACTGTAGATGAACCGGTCACGGGCCTGCTCGTAATACGCCGTGGTGTGTTGCGGCGCTTCGGGATCCCCCAGCGGCACCCGAAAGTTCTGCACGGTGGTCAGCGGACGGGCCAGGCGTTTGGCCCGGGACAGGGCGCGCAGCAAATCCCGGGTGGCTGGCGTATCGGCGTCCGGTTCGAGGGCCAGGTCATCGACCAGCAGACTGTTATCCGTCCAGTCCACGCGCAGAGTATCGTCCGCGGTCTGAATCAACAGCTCTGGCGTACCCTCGACCTCGACCACCAGCTCACCCAACCGCAGGCGTCCCGGCTCGACGACGATCCCCGCGTCACCAAGCCACAGCGCCCGCAGCGTCCACGAAGAGGCCTGCGCCGCCGCAGCCTGCATCAGATGCACCGCGCGTACGCCGGCGTCGACGGCCAGTACACAATGGCCGCCATTGCCTTCGAGTACATAGGTCAGTTTGCCGTGCAGGGCCTTGGGCAACTCCGGCACCAACAGGGCACGGGGCACCTCGTCGAGACAGACCTTGATTGTCGTCTCAACCTCCACCGGGTAGAGATTGTGCAAGATGTATTCGGTGGGGAACCGATAGAAGGTGAACCAGAATTGCCGGTTGCCGTCGGCATCATTTTCAAGGGCCAACGCAGTTTCAAAGTGCTCGCTGCGCGTGGTCGAGAACGGCAGCGCCGAGTAGTCGAAACCAAACCAGGTTTTCGCCACGCAGGGCAGCACCAGGGTCTGGAAATTCGACACGTCGCCCAGGGCGGCATGTTCGGCCAGCCCGAAGTGCCGGCGAATATTGATGGCTTTGGAGCGATCGGGATTCTGGTTCGGCACGTGCAAGACCGAGTAATCATCGGCGCCGAGAATTTCCTGGCTGCCGAACGTCAGGCGCTTGTTGCGCAAGTCGATTTCTTCAATGTGCGCATAGGGGCTGGGGTAGAAAATCCCATCCTTGACCGAATGGCTGTGCGACTCATAAGCCCGCTTCACCCGATTGAGGTATTTGCCAATCTGCTGGCCGCGTTCGAGTATGCCGTTGAACCCCTCCACCAGCGCGCTGATGCCGATCGCCAAGCCACTGAAGATCACCCCGGCGCCGCCGAAAAACGCTGCCGTTGTACTGGCCCCGGCCAACCCGGCACCGATGCCGGCGGCCGACAGTGCCAGGCCCGTGGCATCGAAGGCCAATTGCGTGCCGTACTGGGCTCGTTCGAAGTCATTGCGCGCGTTGACCAGCAAGTAGATATCAAAGCCGACCGTCGCCAGTTGCAGCACCGTGGCCACGCCATCGCGAGCGATATGACTCAAGGCGTTGACCACCACCGACGTGGTGGTCCGGGCCACCAGTGGCGCATCGCTGAGCGCCACCCGTACCAACGTGACCAATTCCACCAGATCGACCACGTTGCCATGGGCCAACTGGGCATAACTGAGGTAACCGTGCATGCGCACGGCGGTGGTCAGGGCGCGGTGTTCGCCGAAACCGTTGCGTTGTTCATAATCGTGCAACGTCAGTAACAACGCCTGGACGGTAAACGCTGCGTTCAGGGTGTGTATCGGGCTGATGTCCGTCGGGTCGACTACGCCGGGGATTGAAGGCTTGACCGAGAGTGTCTGGAAGGTCTCGGTCAGGAACGACTTGATGCGCGCCAGGGCGCCATCGGTGCTCACGAGCCGCACCGTGCGCTGCGGATCGCCGAGGTGCACCAGGCTGATGTCGTAGTGGCCACCGGGCATTTCCCGCACGCTCTCGAACACCGGCACATACTCGCGGCCCAGTTTGCCCTCGGCTTGCAAGCGCGCCGAACTGCGCTCGATTTGCGTCGCCCAGTGCCGCGCATCCAGTTCGCACAAGCCGCGACCCAGCCGGGCGTTTTCCGATAACGACCGCACGCGCAACCCGGCATGCTGCCGCCACGGTGCCAGGGCCGGACCGGAACCGATCGGGCCATGGTCGAGCAACGCCGCGACGCTGATCTTCGAGGGCAAGCTCAGGTCGGCAATGCCGGCGCCATTGAGGTCGATCACGTTAAACGTCGCATCCACCGAAGGCGCGATGCCGTACAACCGCGCCACTTGGGGATTGCCAAAGAACTGCTCCAGGCCACGGCGCAACCCCTGCATCTGCTCAAAGCCAAAGACCCCGAAATTCGGATCGTAAAAACGGTAGCTGCTCAACTCGCCGTCCATCACTTTCGCCACCAACAGCGAATGATTGTCGGTGTTGAGCATCAGGCTGCCGGTGGTTGTTCTGGCCTCCAGCATTTGCAAAATCCGATCAAGCCGGGCGGCGCCGTGGATCGCCCCGGTCTCGCGCATCGGCACCGTGCGCAACTCGCGCAACGCCCGCAGGAAGGCCTGAGCGTCCGCCGCATTCGGCTCCAGATTGGCGTTGGCCAACCGGCCGCTCAGCGCATCGACCGCCGACGGCCCTTTTTCCAGCGCGGCGGCCATGCTCAACACCAGCGGGTAACAATGCCGCGCCAGGTCGCCCTCGCGGCGAATCAACAAGCCTTGCGGCATCAGTTTCGCAGTCGAGGCCCCCGACTCGATGAAGCTTTCAAGCACCGCGGCACTGCGCGCAAAAATATCGCTGCGTAATTCCCGTTCGGCCTGCTGGCGAATTCGCCCCACATGCTCGCCCCACTGGCGCAGGGTCAGGGGCTGCGCCAGGGCCAAGGCCTTGAGCGCGCGGACGTTGTCGCCGCTGACGGGCTGTGCGGCCTGCGCCGCCGCGAAACCCTCGGCAAAGGCGCGAGGCTGTTGTTTGAGCAACGCTTGCTCGATGCCCAGATAACGTTGGTCGAGCCCCCGCTCGGCGGTGTCCCGCGCCAGCGTCAGGGTGTCTGCCCACGCCGTGGCGAAGCCTGCCTCGTCCAGGCTTTCAGCGCCGAACAAGCCGCCGAGAAACAACCGATGAGCCGGGCTCAACTGCTCTAGCGGCAACGAACCATGGGCGATGCGCGCCAGCACTTCGTTCCAGTTGCCCAGCGGCTCGGCGCCCAGCGACAGCGGCAGTTCGGCGGCCGGTTGCGCCAACGCCAACTGACGGTCATCGAAGGTGACGCGCAAGGGTCTGTCGAACCGCACGTCGCCGCTCAGCTTGTCGTTCATCGCGCGGATAAAGGGCTCGCCCAACTCATCGGCCCAGCGCTGCAGCAAGTCGGCGTGCAGCACCGTTCGGCCTTCGATGACCGGCCAGCCTTTTTCGAAGGTCAGGGTCTGCTCTTTGAGCAGCGCCGTGAAATCCCCGAGGTAATGGGTCCGGTAACGGCCGGCAGCCCATTTTTCCTGCTCCAGCTTCAGCCATTCTTCGGGGGTACCGGCGTTGACGGTCCAGCCGGAAATCTTGTCCTCTTCAGTGGCGTCGGTGAAGCCCTCGTGCAACCTCGACATTTCCCGGGCCTTTAATGCGCCGAGCGGCGACAGCTGAGCCTTGGCGTAGGTTTCGAGGCCGGTCACCGTCGCGCCGGGCCCGGTCAACGCGATGGTGCCACGGGCATCGGGGCGGATGCCGTCCATGAAATAACCGAGCAGTCCGCTGGCGACTTTGCCTTGGAAATCCGGATTGAACCGCGAATTCAGCGGCAGCTTTTCGTAGTGCTCGGCCAGGACCTCGAGGATCACCCCCAGCGTTCCCTCGGAATCAGTGAACCCTGCGCCCGCCGCCACCAGCCTGCGCTCGATCTCCAGCAAACAGTCGTAGTTGAAGCGAATCAGGTCCAGCGTCGCACGCACCGCTCCGCTGCCTGGCTGGGCGATGATGTGCGAATTCATGTCACTGCCCAGTACCCCGGCCAGGCGCATGCCATCCAGTGCGGCCCGATTGTCTTCGGGGGCGACGAACAACCGATGAACACCGGGTTTGCTGTCCGCAAACCGTTGCAAGGCGTCCCGATGCTCCGTCGGTATGTACGGTGTCCGGTCGTCATAGCGCGCCGCGTTGCGACCGGGCAGCAAGCTGTCGTCAGCATTGAGCAACAGTTGCAACACACCGATGCGCGCGCGTTCATCGAAACTGGAAATGTCGACGCCGCCGAGGTTTTTCGACAGGCCCGGCAAGTAGTCCAGATCGCTGTAGCGACCGCCCTCCAGATCCATGGCTTGCAGGCGCACCACGTCGCTGGCGGCGGCGAAGTTGCCACGCAGGGCGACTTCGCGCTCATACACGTCCCACAGCGCATCCGCCCTGAACACCTGGCGAACATCCCGCAGGCGGGTCGTTTGATCGACCATGGCGACGTGGCTGTCCAGGCACTTCTGCCGGAAGGCGATCAGCGTGTCGCGGTCCTTGCCGTAAGCGCGAACCATCAGATCGATCCGCGCGTCATCGGCTTTACCCAGCCATTGTGGCTGAGTGAGGTGGGCGAACATCTGTTGCTTGAGCACCCGCGCCCGATCTTCGATCATGCGCGCCAGTTCGCCAGGTGAGACCGCTGCGGCGCCGCCGGACTGCATCGCATGCACCCGCGCGCTCTCCAGGATCGTGCGATTCATTTCGAAGGCCAGCAACGCATCGCTGTCGTACCAGAGGTTGAACACATGCCCCTGCGGCGCCATGACCTGGCGCCAGATGTTCATGTAATCGCGCTGGATCGGCCCGAATTCGCTGCCGCCCACCCAGACAAAATGCATGATTTTCGGCACTGACGGCGCCACATCGGCCAGCAGGGCGACGGTTTTTTCACAGCGCGCCGCGTACTCCACTACCGACGCCAATAAGCGATGAAGTGCCGCGGGCGCATTGGCACCCAGCGGTTCAATCATCGACGACAACTGCTGTTTGAATAGCTGAACTGCCAGCAACTCGTCGGAGAAAGCCGATGCTTTTCTGGCTGCCAGGTCATAACGCTCCAATGCCGCCAATCCGGAATGATCCGAATACGGTGACAACTGTGCTTTAACGTCGACAATATCAATCGAGGCTGACCACCCCGAAGAGCTCAACTTGATGTCATCCATAACAGGTTACTCACAAAAATATTAAGTCACGTCAAACTGCCGCACCGGATATTCCTTCATCCAATGCGACAGATTATTTATCCGAATACGCCCTTTCGGCGTAATTAATAGACAACAGCGAAATAGCGAATAACTATTATTGGCTTTTTAATGAAGCATTAACGGGCAACAACTGAAGTTGTCGTCGCCCACCCAACAGTGAACTAACGGTATCGCGCGATTGTACGTAGTCGTCTTCTTCTATCACGACGTTGTGCTGGTAAAGGGCAATCTGATCGGCAACCAGGCGCTGACTGAAACACTGCTCTAGCGGCGCGGCGGCGATCACTTCGTCGCTGGCGAAACATATCCATAGCGAACGAATCAGCAAGCCGCGATCCACTACGGCGATGTGTAAACGCACGCCGGTTTTCCCTACAGTCAGGTGTTCCCTGAACAAGCGCATTTCGCTCGTTTCGGCGGCATACCGCGACAACGCCTGCAAGCTGCGTTGCACAGCATCGTGTACAGGCTTCAATGCGGAGCAGGCCACGATCGGCATCAGCAACTGGCTGAGGGTGAAGCCCTGCGGCAGTTCATTCGGTATGTCCACGTGGGCGTCGTCCAGCGGCAGGCCGCCGACGATGCGCATCGCCCTTTTGTACGCCTCGGCCCACAGCGCCTGGTCGGCGAAATCCGGGTGTTTGAGCGAGGCCACGGCCCGGGAATACAGCAAGGCATCCAGGGCGTCTTGTTGTTCAGTGGCGGACAGGGCATCGCTGACCAGCACGACGGCGCCGGCCACCAGCCAGGTCGAATACGTTGAAGCGTCCATGCACAAGTTCCTTGTGAAGACAGGCCGAAGGCCGGTCGCCTCCGGCCCGTGACTGATCAAGCGGCGGGGGAAAATTCCATCTCGATCAACTTCTGGCGCATGGCCGCCAGGCCTTTATTCACAAGGGCTTCAACCGGCAGATAGTCTTCTTCCTCAATGGTCATGGCGCACTGCCCTTCCCAGATTTCAACGTCGGTCGTGGCATATTCCCAGAACAGCACTTTGGTGCTTGGCACACGGCAGCTGTACTGGATGGCCGCAACGGCCAGAGTCACTTCGCCTTCGTGGTCCTGCTGGCAGGTGGTGATGGCGAAATTGCCGCCGTCGGCTTTCTGGGCATTGGCCTCGAACAGTTTCAAGGCTGCGGGATGATCCTTGAGCGCTTTCATCGTGGCCTGCGCCGCTTTGTTCAGCGCGGGGGCAACACCGACGCCGGTCGAGCCGGCGACCACGGTCTGGATGATGTCCAGGGCGATGTTGTCCATGGTGAGGGTTTTGGCCGACGCGTTATAACGGGTGTAAGGGTCTTTCCAGAACATCCAGCCGCAAGCGCGCATGGTCCGGGTGAAGGCGTGAAAGCGCTGTTCTTTCTGGGTTTCCCGGGGAAATTCCATCAACGCTTTCAGGTCGGCGTATTGAAAGCAGTTCTTGGTAATGCGCTTGTTGCGTTTGGTCATGCCGGGATCAAAACCGATGATTCCGGAATTCAGGATGGCCGCGTTCAGTGCATCTTTATCAACCGGTAGATCGCCGTTCAGCGTCATGGCTGCGGTGCGCGGCTGTATGGACGGCAGGCTTTCGCCGAGCAACTTGTTGCACTCTTCAAGATAAGCAATACGGTGTAATACGGATGTTTTGTGTTGAGTCGAGTTCGACACTTTATGAATTCCTTTCAAATTTGCGAGTGGTTCTTCATGAACCCGCCAACAAACTAACCAGCGCCCGAGCGCAATTCAAACGCAAAAGAAATTCAATTAGTGTCGATACACGCTGACATTTTTTATTAACGGCGAGCGCGCGTAAAAGTATGAACAAATGTCATATACAGGTATTTGATTAACTTGCCATAAAACAAACAAGCGGCCATCACTGGCCGCTATTATTCAAGACGCCGGTTTTTCCCCGTACCAGCGCGGGGTGTAGACCCACTCACCGCCCCCGGCACGAGGAAAAGTGCAGGTGGTGGATGAGCCGATCAGCACCATGGTGCGCATGTCGACCTGGTCCGGAGTCAGTTGACCGAGGGTGGTGACCCGCAGTGTTTGCCCGGGGCGCCCGATGTCACGCCCCAGCACCACCGGCGTGTGCGCATCACGATGTTGCGCGACGATCTCCAGCGCACGGCCCAACTGCCACGGGCGGGAGCGGGAAATCGGGTTGTAGAACGCCAGCGTCAGGTCGGCCTGGCAGGCGTGGTCGAGGCGCGTTTCGATGATCGACCAGGGCTTGAGATTGTCCGACAGCGACATCACGCAGAAGTCATGCCCCAGCGGGGCGCCGGCCTGGGCTGCGGTGGCCAGCGAGGCCGAGACGCCGGGCAACATTTGCAGATCGACGTTGTGCCACGCCGGGTCGCTGGAATCGTGCAGCGCTTCGAGCACCGCCGCCGCCATGGCAAACACCCCCGGATCACCGGACGACACCACCACCACCGAACGACCGCTCGCCGCCAGTTCGAACGCATGCCGCGCCCGCTGCATTTCTTCGCGGTTGTCGGTGCAGTGCAGCACCTGGTCGGCGCGGAACGGCCCGGCCATGCGCACGTAGGTTTCGTAGCCCAGCACATCGTTGGCGCGGGCCAGCTCAGCCTTGACCGCCGGCACCATCAAGTCCGCCGCGCCAGGGCCAAGACCGATCACCGCCAAGCGGCCACGGGCGCGACCGATGTGCTGTGGGTCCAGCGGCTGAGTGGCCACGGCAATCGCCAGATCGGCGCTGACGTCGACCGAGGTCAGCAAAGGTTGCGCGCTCTGTTCAGCCAGCGCCAGCACACTGCCGGCGCCGTCACTGAAACGCAGCGGCAGCGCCAGTTCCAACGCGGCGTCGTGCAGCTCCGGGCGGGCCATGTCCGCCGCATCCGCCAGCAGGCACGCCACGGAAGGCAAGGCAATTTGCGCCCCGTGCAGCGCCGCGCGAATGGCGCCGGCGCAATCAGGCCCGTTGCCCTTCAGTGCCACCACCACATTACGCGGATAGATCAGCAGTTCATCGGCGCTGGGCAAACGTTCCGCGTGGCTGACGTGAATCGCCAGGCGTGCCTGTTGGTCTTCCGGCAATTGCGCTGCATCCAGCCACGGAGCGGGGCCTTCGATGCGTACCGACTCGCCGGCGAGCAGGTCCGAAACAAAGCGTTTACCCAGTTCGATATCACCCAAGGCATAGCCTTCCGGCGGATTGAGCAAACAGGTGCCGAAACGCAATTCGCCGCTGGTGGTAATGGCGGCCGAGACCTCCAGCGTTGCGGCGATCTCCCGAGCCATGTCGTTGACCCCGCCCAACCCGCCCAGCAGCGGCACCACGGCGCTGCCATCTTCAGCGACCGCGAGCACCGGCGGCTCGGCGCCCTTCTCCAGCAACAGCGGCGCCAGGGTGCGGATGACGATGCCCGCCGCGCATAGGGCAATGATTGGCGTGTCCTGCTGGTAGAGCTGACGCAGGGTCGTGCCGAACTCGCGGTAAGTCTGGTCGGCGCCCTCGACGCGACCGGCCAGGCCATGAATCAGCGCGCCGGGGTAGTGCTGCTGGATACGCCGCGCGGTCGCCAGGCTGCCCTGGCCGAGAATAACGATCGCTGGCAGCGAATGCCCATTCATCCTTGCCACCGTTCGCCGGGCACGATAATCAGCGAGAAGTACGGCGACGACATCGGTTCGACTTGATCGAGCGGGACGATTTTCTGATTGGCCATGGTGGCGCGTTCGACGTACAGCGCACGCTCGGCCATGCCCAGCTCTTCGAGCACTTGCCGGACTTTCGGAAAGTTGCGTCCCAGCTTCATGATCACCGCGGCGTCGGCATCCGCCAGGCGCCGCTTGAGGTCTTCGTGGGGCAACACGCCGGACAATACCGACAGGCTCTGATTGCGATACACCAGCGGCGCCCCCAGCACCGATGCACCGCCGAGCATCGAGCACACGCCGGGCACCACTTCGGCCGGGTAGCGCGTGGCGAGGCGATCGTGCAGGTACATGTAGGAGCCGTAAAAAAACGGGTCGCCTTCGCAGATCACCGCCACGTCACGACCGGCGTGCAGGTGCGCGGCCAGTTGCTCGGCGGCGCTGTCGTAGAAGTCGCTGATCACTTGCTCATAGGACAACGGCGCCGGCAGCGCCTCGGTGGTCACCGGGTACACCAGCGGCAGCAGGTTCTGTGCGTCTTGCAGGTGCGCTTCGATGATGCCGAAAGCGTTGCCTTTCTTGCCCTTGGCCACGAAGTACGCCACCACCGGCGATTCGCGCAGCAGGCGCAGGGCCTTGACGGTAATCAGTTCCGGATCACCGGGGCCCACGCCGAGTCCGATCAAACGTCCGGGTGCCTGCATCATTCAATCTCCGTGGCGAGGGCGTTGACCGCAGCGGCGGCCATGGCGCTGCCGCCGAGCCGGCCCTGCATGATCACAAACGGCACGCCACGGCTGTCGGCCGCGAGCATCGCCTTGGATTCGGCGGCGCCAACGAAGCCCACCGGGAAACCGAGGATCAGCGCCGGTTTCGGCGCGCCGGCGTCGAGCATTTCCAGCAGGTAGAACAACGCAGTCGGCGCATTACCGATCACCACCACGCTGCCCGCCAGGTGCGGACGCCACAGTTCCAGTGCGGCGGCGGAGCGAGTATTGCCCAGCTCGCGCGCCAGTTCCGGCACGCTGTCATCGCGCAGGGTGCAAATGACTGGGTTATTGGCCGGCAAACGGGTGCGGGTCACGCCTTCGGAGACCATGCGCGCATCGCACAAAATCGGCGCGCCAGCGGCCAGCGCCTCACGTCCGGCGCGGCCGGCACCTTCGGAAAATTGCAGACCGTCGATGGCCTCGACCATGCCGCAGGCGTGAATCACCCGCACCGCGAGTTTTTCCAGGTCGGCCGGGATGCGCGACAGGTTGGCCTCGGCGCGGATGATCGCGAAGGAGTTGCGATAGATCTCCTGACCGTCGCGGATGTAATCAAGCATCAAAGGGGCTCCGTGGGTCGGCGTCTAACACTGCGCCGACCGCTTCAATAGTGAGGTTGCGCGCCTGCAGGACGCCGAATCCGGCCACCCCTGCTGCGCGAAAATACAGGTCGTAGCGACCGGGGGCGACGGCCAGCAAGGTCACCGGCACGACATGCGCCGCCGCGCACGAGCGCGAACAGCCAGAAAGGTGCACATCCAGCCGCTGGCCGTGACGCTGCGCCAGCGCGGCCAGTTGCCGCGCATCGGCCTTGGTGTCCGCCAGGCCCTTGCCACACCCGGCGGAACCGGTGCAGGCCAGCAAATGCGCCAGGGGATCAGCCTGCGAAACGACAAAACCCAAGGCCTGCAACGCGGCGCTGACGTGGGCGGCGTCTTCGGCGCGAAGGTTGGGTAGCAGCAGGCTTTGCCAAGGTGTCAGGCGCAGGCTGCCATCGCCCCACTGCCCAGCCAGTCGTGCGGCGCCACGCAGCATGGCGGGGTCGAGTCGGCCCAAAGGTGGCACCGCACCGACAGCTACCAGGCCTGGTTGTCGCTGGGGATAGATGCCGACATGGGTTGCAGTTGCGACGCGATGCCAGGTCTCGACCGCCACCCAGTTCAAACGCTCGGCCAACGCTTGCAAGACGCGTGCAACCGAAAGGTCGGCCAGCAGATGGCGCATACGCGTCTGCTGCGGCGTGGCCAGTGCCAGGAAAGTCTCGAGTACCGCCACCACCAAGGCATGCCCTTGCGCCAACGGCACCGCGCCCACTGGCGGATCGGTCGGGCACCCGGCCAGGCCGAAGGCAAACAGGGTTTCGCCGTCACGCTGGAACGCGCTCAGCCACACGTCATGGGGGTGTTCCAGCATCGCCAGCGCTTCGCCGCCGTCCAGTTGCACGGCGAACTTGGCCGAGAGGTCATGGAAGGGCCGATGATTCTGCAGGGTGGCGAGGATCTGCCCGGCCAGCGGACGGGTGTCGACGATCATCGCGGGATCGATCCCGGCACTCGGGCTGAGCATCAGGTTGCGCACATCATCGCCGCCCGCCGTGCTTGGCCCGAGACCCGCAGCCATCAGGCCCTCGATCAGCGCGTCATGTTCACCGACGATGCCGCGAATCTGCAGATTGCCGCGATTGGTCGCTTCGATCACGCCACCGGCATGCCGCTGCGCCGCCTCGGCAACGGCCTCGGCCTGGGCGCTGCTGAGCGAACCGCCGTCGAGCTTGATCCGACAGATCCCGCCATCCAGCGCCTGGACAATACGCAGCAACCCCGGACAAGCCGAGGGGCGTAAGGCGTTGGAGATCGGGCGTTGGTTCACGGGGAGACCGGCTGGCTGTGGGCGCATGGATGCGAAAAGCCGCCATTATGCCTGCTTTGCCCGGAGGCATGAAAAGCCTGCCGGTCGGATCACTCAAAAGTCGAGTTCATCCTCGGCGAAATCCATCAGGGCTTTGTCCAACATCGGTTGTCGTTCGACGTAGCGCTGTTTATCCAGCACGAAGTGGGCGATAGACACGGAAAGTTCGGCGCTGCGTTCCGGGATGTCCCAAAACCAGAACTTGTTGGTCCACTCTTTAACGAATAGGTTAACGAAGTGCACATGCAACTCCACTTGCCCGGCGGCATTGTGAACCACCGGCATAATGTTAAAAATTCGCGCTTCTTCGATATTGGAAAAGAACAGACTTTGGCCCGGCGGACTGGCTTCAAAGCGTTTTAAAACTTCAGCCGTCAACGCACGAACTTGCGGATTGACAATATCCCAGGTCGCGTCGCGATAGCCGGTGACCAGACTGCCGCCGAAGTTGCTGCGCACGACTTTGCGCACACTGTCGAAATCCACCCGCCAGCCGACATTCATCAGCCCGGCGGTGTGATACTCGAACCACAGCGGCGCCTGTGTGCGAGAGTCCAGCACCGCGTCGGCACTCAACCGGGCGTAGCGCCCGCTGCGACTGACCATGCGTCGTTCATCCCTCGACAGCGAACCCGCAAACAGGCTCATGGAGCGGCCGCTGATCTGTCCCGCACTGTTGCCGCTGCTTGTTCTGGCGAACGGTTCCTGTGCAATCAGCCTGATGAGTTCCTCATCTTCGATAGTTGTCATGTTCATATCCTTATGACTTGCGTTAACACCACGACTCATTCGCGTGTACTTAAACTGAACGGCACGTAAGTTCATACCTGCATTAGAAAACCGAAGCTAACAGTTATTGTTATTCGAAGCAGTTGGCATCTTGCCTCAAGATACTTCCGCGTTACATCCACCGATGATACTTATAAAAATTCGCCGTTGGCCCCTTCCCCCTTCCCCGGCCGCGCTATCATGCCGCCTGAAAATCCCCCTGATTGAGGAACGGCATGACACCCTGGCTGACCGTAGTAGGTATCGGCGAAGACGGCTTCAGAGGCCTCGGCAAAAATGCGCGGCACGCTCTGCTGCGGGCGACGCGGATTGTCGGCGCGCCACGGCAACTGGCGCTGTTGCCGGCCTGCATTCGCGGCGCACGCGAAGCGTGGCCAAGCCCGTTCTCCCTGGAACCGCTACTGTCTCGCCGTGGCGAGGCGCTGTGCGTGCTGGCCAGCGGCGACCCGATGCTGTTCGGCGTCGGCGCCAGCCTGGCGCGCCAGGTGCCGGGTGACGAGATGGTGATCCTGCCCGCGCCGTCATCCTTGTCACTGGCCGCCGCGCGCATGGGCTGGCCACTGCAGGACGTGGTCACGCTGTCGGTGGTTGCGCGGCCGCTCGCCGCGCTCAACGCGCAATTATTCAGCGGCGCGCGTTTGTTGGTCCTGAGCAACGACGGCCAGAGCCCGGCAGCCATTGCGAGGCTGTTGCGCGAGCGCGGTTTCGGACCCAGCCGCCTGAGCGTCCTCGAACACTTGGGGGGCGACGCCGAACGCCGGGTCGAGGGTCTCGCCAGTGACTGGAGCGATCCGCCCGTGGCCGACCTCAACGTGCTGGCCATCGAATGCCTCGCCGAGCGCGACACCCCGCGCCTGTCCCGTCTCGCCGGTTTGCCGGACAGCGCCTTCCAGCATGACGGCCAATTGACCAAGCGCGATGTGCGCGCCATCACCCTCGCCCGACTCGCCCCGGTCCCCGGCGAATTGCTGTGGGATGTCGGCGCCGGCAGCGGCTCGATTGGCATCGAATGGATGCGCGCGCACCCCAGTTGCCGGGCGCTGGCCATTGAAGCCGACGACGGCCGCCAACAGTTGATCGAGCACAACCGCGACGCCCTCGGCGTACCCGGCCTGCAATTGATTCGCGGCAGCGCACCCCAGGCCCTGCAGGGGCTGGAGCCGCCCGACGCGATTTTCATTGGCGGCGGCGTGACCCGCAACGGAGTCCTCGATACTTGCTGGGCCGCGCTTAAACCTGGCGGCCGATTGGTTGCCAACGCCGTGACCCTGCAAAGCGAAATGACCCTGATGGCCTGGCGCGACCGGCACGGCGGTGAACTGACCCGAATTCACATCGCCCAGGCCCAGCCCTTGGGGGAATTCGACACCTGGCGTCAGGCCTTGCCGATCACCCTGCTCGATGTGACGAAACCGTTCGATGCGTAACCCGATCAAGCCGATCCTGCTGCTCGGTGGCATCACCGAAGCCCTCGCCATCGCTCGCACCCTGGGGCCGCAACACATTTACAGCCTGGCGGGCGTCGGTCGTGTACCGACGGACCTCACCTGCCAGGTGCGCGTCGGCGGCTATGGCGGCGCCGAGGGTCTGGCGCGGTTTATCGGCGAGCACGGCATCGACTTGTTACTGGACGCTACCCACCCGTATGCCGCGCAGATCAGCCACAACGCGGCGACCGCTGCACGCATGACCGGTATCCGTTGCTGGGCTTTACGTCGCCCTGCCTGGCAAGCGCAAGCCGGCGACGACTGGCGCGAAGTGGCGGACTGGAGCGAACTGGTCGACGCGCTCCAACCTTTCCGCCGGCCCCTGTTCACCCTCGGCCGCGAACCCTTGCAACATCTGCACGAAATCCCGCCAGAGCAATTCTGGACCTTGCGCGCCTTGGACGTTTACCCCGGCAATGACCGCTGCGAAGTCATCGGCGCCCGCGGCCCGTTCCTGATCGAAGACGAACGCGCACTGTTCGAACGCCGGCAGATCGATGTACTGATCAGTAAAAACAGCGGCAGCAGCGCCACCGAACCCAAACTCGAAGTCGCCCGCGAACGCGGGGTGCCGGTGTTGGTGTTGAAGCGGCCGGTGTTGCCGGGGGTCGGGCGGGAGTTTCGGAGTGTGAGTGAGGTACTGGCAGCGCTTTCGGTGTAGGAAATTTCCAACAAAGGTGCATTAAGCAAGATTTCTCCGGCCGATTTTCAGGAAATGGCCGGCTGGCGAGCTTGAGCGATGGCCCCCTATATTCCTGCTTATTCATCCACTGCATGCTGCGTTCAAGAAAGCAGGACGAGACCGCTCAAGGAAAGTGCAGCTTGCCAGTTTGTATCCCAAGGAATACGATCCCACATGATCGAAATCAGACGATCTCGCATCTTTGCTGAATGGCTCCACAATCTGCGGGATCCGGTCGGAAAAGCTCGAATCGTTGCCCGGATAAAATCTGCCGAGTATGGCAACTTCGGCGACTTCGACTCAGTTGGTAATGCCATTTATGAGATGCGCGTCCACTACGGCCCCGGTTATAGGCTGTACTTCACTCGAGAACACGAGGTGATTTACCTGCTGCTGGTGGGCGGTGACAAATCCACGCAAACGAGAGACATCCGACGTGCCGTTCAAATGGCACAAAAACATCGGTAATGAGGAATGAATCATGACCGCAGAATTCACCCGCTTCGATGCGGCGGAGTTCCTTAAGACTCCCGAAGAGATGGCGGCCTACCTGGACGCTTGCTTTGACGAAGACTCCGGCGACGGGGTGTTGATCCGTGCGGCGCTCAACGACATCGCTCGAGCCCAAGGGATGACTCAAGTTGCCCGAGATGCGGGCCTTGGTCGCGAAAGCCTGTACAAAGCCCTGAGCAGCACAGGTAACCCGGAATTCGGGACTATCATGAAAGTGATGAAGGCCTTGGGGTTGCGCCTGCATGCAATCGCTGTCTGACGCTGCGACACCACGTCACACAGTGCTTTTTTACTTATCGGCCCTGATCAGGCTAAATAGCCGCGCCTGATCGCCCACCCACTCACCGGACCTGTCCATGACTCGACAACGGCTCGCATTGGCCTGGATTGCCTGCTTTGCAGTGCTGTTCAACCTGCTCGCCATGCCGGTGTCCGGCGCCACGGCGCCCGCGACGACGTCCGCGTCCGAGCAGTTGTTGTGGGGCAGTTTCTGTTCTTCCAATGGCACGAAACTGGTGGCGATTGACGTCGCGGGGCTGGGGCAAAAAGCCCCGCAGGGTGACCCGCATTCGGCGATGCAGCATTGCTGGTGCTGTTCCGGCTCGACGCCGCTGGTGGCGTTGCCCGGACATTCGCCGCAGTTATACGTAGCGCATCGACAGGCCTACCGGAGCCTGGCATCGGCAGATCCGCAACGCCTCACCCCGCGCCAGCAATGGCCCAGTCTCAATCCCCGCGCATCGCCCCTGGCGTGAACTCTTTTCGCAATCGTCCTGCGTTTTGAATCACCCTGGAGTTCTGCCATGTTGAAAAAATTGATGCTGCTGGCCGCGCTGATGCTGCCAACCTGCTTCGCCCATGCCCATGAATACAAGGTTGGCGCGCTGGAAATCGCCCACCCGTGGTCTCAGGAACTGCCACCGAACGCCCCCACGGTCGCCGCTTATTTCGTTATCCATAACACCGGCAGCACTGCCGACCGCTTGCTCGGCGTCGACTCGCCGATTGCCGGCATCGCGCAGTTGCACGAGCACGTCATGCAGAACGACCTGATGAAAATGCAGGAGGTGCCCAGTGTCGAAGTGGCCGCCGGTGGCGAGGTAAAGTTTGCGCCCATGGCTTACCACGTCATGCTGCTGGAGCTTAAAGACCGCAGCCTGCTCAGCGACGGCAAGCGCTTCCCGCTGACGCTGCATTTCGAGAAGGCCGGTGATGTGACCGTCGAAGTCGCGGTGCAGAAAAAAGCCCCGGACGCCGCCGTCGAACACGTCCACGCCCAGTAACTCCGGAGCCTCGCCCCCCCATGCGCGCGCGCCGCGACCGCCCATCCCGCGACCACCGCTCAGTGAACCTGAAGCGCGGTAGCTGGATCAGCCTGTTCGCCATGCTGATGATCTTCATCGGTCCGCTGATTGCTCAGTCGATGCCGATGGATCAACGCATGTCCATGTCCATGCCCTCGAGCATGAGCATGAACATGCCGGGCATGGAGCACGGCGAGCATGGTGCGCAAGCGAATGCCGAACACTGCCCGCCCGCCGAACACCACGCCTTGTGGGAAAAGTGCGGCTATTGCAGCCTGCTGTTCAACTGCCCGGCGCTGACGGGTGGCGCGTCCTTCGCCAACTTCGATACGCCCGCAACGACCACCTTCACTACGCCTTCGCCCCACCTCGGCCACGCCCGCCAAACCATTTTCCCCGGCGCCCGCAGCCGCGCCCCGCCCATCATCGCGTAACACCGCATTCAATCCCTACACGGTCGAGAAGACAGCCGCACGCTGCCGACTGTGTCGTTCTAGTTTTCGCCATGCGGAGCGATCCTGATGCGCACCTCTACACCCCAGGAAGCCAACACGAGCTTCTACAACCTGGCCTGGCGCTGGCATTTCTATGCCGGGCTGTTCGTCGCGCCGTTCATGATCATGCTGTCGCTGACCGGCATGATTTACCTGTTCAAGCCGCAACTCGATTCAATGATGTACAGCAGCCTGCTGAACGTACCGACGGGTCATCACACGGTATCCGCCGATGACTTGCAGAAACGAGTCATGGAAGCTTACCCGCAAGCCACGATCAAACAGTACCTGCCGCCAGTTGCCGCTGATCGCAGCGCGCAATTCGTGGTGCTCAAGGACGGTCAGGAACTCAACGTCTTTATCGATCCTTACCACGGCGACGTCCTTGGTGACCAGGACGCGAAGAACAACCTGCAAGCCTTCGCCCGCGCCATTCATGGTGAGCTGATGATCGGCACGGTCGGTGACCGCCTAGTAGAAATCGCCGCCGGCTGGGCGGTGGTGCTGGTGGTTTCCGGCCTGTACTTGTGGTGGCCGCGGGGGCGCACGGCAGCAGGCATTCTGTGGCCACGCCTGAATAGCCGCGGGCGTGTGCTGTGGCGCGACTTGCACGCGGTCACAGGGTTCTGGGGCGCCGCACTGTTGCTGATGATGCTGCTCAGCGGCATGACCTGGACCGGGTTCTGGGGCAAGCAATTTGCCGACGTCTGGAATACCTTTCCGGCAGCGATGTGGAATGACGTGCCGAAGTCCGATGTCGAGGCCCGCAGCCTCAACAGCGCCACCCGCCAGACTGTGCCCTGGGCGCTGGAAAACACCCCTATGCCGATGTCCGGCGACCATGCCGAACACATGGCCCACGGCGATGCGCACGCCGGTCCTGCGGCGCCGACCATCAGTTTGCAAAACGTGCAAGACATCGCCACCCAGCGCAAGGTCGAGCCCGGCTACAGCATCACCGCGCCGAGCACCGCCACCGGCGTCTACACCATCGCAGTGTTCGCCGATGACCCGCGCAATGACGCCACCCTGCACATCGATCAGTACAGCGGCAAGGTGCTCGCCGATGTGCGCTGGGAACACTACAGCCCGGTCGCCCGCGCCACGGAAATGGGGGTGATGCTGCATGAAGGGAAGATGTTCGGCCTATTCAATCAGATCGTCATTCTGCTGATCTGTCTGATGATCCTGCTCAGTTCGGTCAGCGGCCTGGTGATCTGGTGGAAGCGCCGCCCACAAGGCAAGCTCGGCGTGCCGCCGCTGCGCCACGATCTGCCGACCTGGAAAACCGGGGTGGTGATCATGCTGGTTCTGGCTGGGCTGTTTCCGCTGGTGGGCGCGTCGCTGGTGGTGGTGTGGTTACTCGACCGGCTGTTGCTGTCGCGTTTCACCCGACATGTTGAGCCGGCGTCATCTTGATCATGAAACAGCCGAGATGCGCGATGCTGACAGCCCTGTAGAATCGCGCCTTTTGATCGTTCCCACGTCCGCGTGGGAACCGCCCTGCCAGGATTGCAATGACCTCGCTCACCCTCGCCAACCTCGCCTGGACACCCTTGGGCCACGGCCACTGCCATCACCAGTTTCAACTGCGTGATGCGTCGGTGCGGGTCGGCGCCGGGGAGTTCGTCGGGCTGATCGGACCCAACGGCAGCGGCAAGACCAGCCTGCTGCGCTGTGCGTATCGCTTCAGCCAGCCGGCAAGCGGCGAGGTGCGGCTCGATCATCACAACGTCTGGAAACAGTCGTCCCGTTGGTGCGCGCAACGCATCGCCGTGGTGTTGCAGGAGTTCCCTGACGCCTTCGGCCTGACCGTGGAAGAAGTGGTCGCCATGGGCCGCACGCCGCATAAAGGTCTGTTCGACGGCGACACCCTGGATGACCGGGCGATTGCCGAGCAGGCGCTGGAATCGGTTGGCCTGCGCGGCTTCGAGGATCACGCCTTCGCCACGCTGTCCGGCGGCGAAAAGCAACGGGTGATCCTGGCTCGCGCCCTGACGCAGCAACCGCAAATGCTAATTCTCGATGAGCCGACCAACCACCTCGACCCGCGCTATCAGCTCGAGTTGTTGCAACTGGTCAAGCGCCTGAACATCGGCACCCTGGCGAGCATCCATGACTTGAACCTGGCGGCGGCGTTTTGTGATCGGTTGTACGTGATCAACCACGGTCGCATCGTCGCCAGCGGCACGCCGCACGAGGTGCTGACCGTCGAGCTGTTGCGCGAGGTGTTCGGCGTTAGCGCGCTGATCGATCAGCATCCACTGCACGGCTACCCACGAATTACCTGGATAACCTAACCATGATTTTGCGTTCCCTGTTATGCCTCGCGCTGTCTCTGGGCTGCGCCCAGGCCTTTGCTGAAGCGACGAAATACCCGCTGACCATTCAAAGCTGCAACCGCGAAGTGACCTTCAAGGAGGCGCCGAAACACGCGGTCAGCCACGACATCAACATGACCCAGATGATGCTCGCCCTCGGTCTCAAGCCGCGCATGGCCGGCTACAGCGGGATCAGTGGCTGGAAGTCAGTGACGCCCGAGATGCAGAGCCTGCTCGACGGTTTGCCGGAACTGGCGGCGAAATACCCGTCAGTGGAAACCCTGCTTAACGCCAACGTCGATTTTTTCTTCGCCGGCTGGGACTACGGCATGCGCGTCGGCGGTGACCTCACGCCGCAGACCCTGCTGCCGCTTGGCATCAACGTCTACGAGCTGACCGAGTCTTGCGCCTTTGTCATGAAGCGCCCGGCGGCCACGCTGGAGGACACCTACAACGACCTGCGCAACCTCGGCAAAATCTTCGACGTGCAGGACCGCGCCAACGCGTTGATCGCACAGATGCAAACGCAGGTCGCGGCCATTCGGCAAGACTTGCCGGCCGACAAGCCGAGGGTCTTCCTGTACGACAGCGGCGAAGACCGCGCCATGACCTCCGGCCGCCTCGGCATGCCGCAAGCACTGATCGATGCGGCGGGCGGGCGCAATATTCTCGACGACGTCGAGGCCAGTTGGACCCGGGTCAATTGGGAAACCGTGGTCGAGCACAACCCGCAAGTGATCGTGATCGTCGACTACAGCGAAATCACCGCCGCGCAGAAAGAGCAGTTCCTGCTCGACAACAAAGCCTTGCAATCGGTGGACGCGATCAAGAATCGGCGCTTTATCGTCATCCCTTACGTGCAGGCCACGCCGGGCATCGACAACGTGTTGGCGGTGGAAACCCTGGCCAAGGGTTTCCACGGCGAATGATCAACCGTCGCTACGCCCTGTTGCTGACCGCCCTTGGCGCCCTGTTGCTGGTGTCATGCGTGGTGTCGCTGGGCTTCGGCCCGGCGCGGGTGCCGCTGGACATCGTCTGGCGCATCCTGCTGCACAAAGTGCTGGGTGTCGGCGAGGTGAACTGGAGCGCCGGTCAGGAGCACATCGTCTGGCTGATTCGCGTACCGCGCATGCTACTCGGCGCGCTGGTCGGTGCCGGGCTGGCGCTGATCGGCGCGGTGCTGCAAGCAGTCACGCGCAATCCCTTGGCCGATCCGCACCTGTTGGGCGTGACCTCCGGCGCCACCCTCGGCGCCGTGATCGTGGTGCTGCATGTCGGCGAAATCGTCGGCCGGCTGACCTTGCCCATCGCCGCGTTCATCGGCGCCTTGCTGAGCATGCTCTGCGTCCTGGCGATTGCCAGTCGCAACGGTCGGCTCGACAGTGATCGCTTGCTGTTGTGCGGGGTGGCGGTGTCGTTCGTGATGATGGCAATCGCCAATCTGCTGCTGTTCATGGGTGACCACCGCGCCAGTTCGGCGGTGATGTTCTGGATGCTCGGCGGTTTGGGTCTGGCGCGCTGGGAACTGCTCGCGGTGCCGGCCATCAGCGTATTGCTGGGGTTGGTGTTGCTGGTTGGCATGGCCCGCCCGTTAAACGCCTTGATGGCCGGCGAACAGACCGCAGTGACCCTGGGCCTGAACGCGCGCACCGTGCGCTTGCGGGTGTTCCTGATTGCGTCGCTGATGACCGGTGTGCTGGTCTCGATCAGCGGCTCGATCGGCTTCGTCGGCTTGATGGTGCCGCACATCGCCCGGCGCCTGGTGGGCGCCGAGCATCGTCGACTGCTGCCGGTGTGCGTGCTGCTCGGGAGCATTTTCCTGGTATGGGTCGACGTCGCCGCCCGCACCCTGATCGCCCCGGAAGACTTGCCGATCGGTGTCGCCACCGCGGCCATTGGCGGGTTGTTTTTCATTGGCTTGATGCGGCGTCGCTAAGCCCACAGGTACACCACCGGACCTGCGGGAGCTGGCGTGCCAGCGATGGCGGCGGCACCTTCAGCATTTCCTTGGCTGACTGACCGCTATCGCGGGCAAGCCCGCTCCCACAGGGACAGCAGTCAGCCAGCGCTTCCACGCCGCAATCTGGCGCGCCTTGGCGCACCAACCCGTCAGCAACGTCCCCTCATGGTGCGGCGCTCGCAACGCCCCACCGCTCTACTACGACATTTACGTACGAAAACCCGACCAGGCACAGCCCTTGCTAAAGAGCTTTCAGTAGTCCGTTTCTGCCCACCTAAAAAAATCAAAATGTTCTCGGAGATCGCACAATGAAGCGTCGTAGCTTGATCAAGGCTTTCACACTCACGGCAAGCATTGCCGCGATGGGCATGACCTGGACTGTCCAGGCCGCAGAGACCATCAAGGTCGGTATCCTGCACTCGTTGTCCGGCACCATGGCGATCTCCGAAACGTCCCTCAAAGACATGGCGCTGATGACCATCGACGAAATCAACGCCAAGGGTGGCGTCAACGGCAAAATGCTCGAACCGGTAGTCGTCGACCCGGCGTCGAACTGGCCGCTGTTCGCCGAAAAAGGCCGGCAATTGCTGACCCAGGACAAGGTGGCCGTGGTCTTCGGCTGCTGGACCTCGGTGTCGCGTAAATCGGTATTGCCAGTGTTCGAAGAACTCAACGGCCTGCTGTTCTACCCAGTGCAGTACGAAGGCGAAGAAATGTCGCCGAACGTGTTCTACACTGGCGCCGCGCCGAACCAGCAGGCGATCCCGGCGGTGGAATACCTGATGAGCGAAGAAGGCGGCAGCGCCAAGCGTTACTTCCTGCTCGGCACCGACTACGTCTACCCGCGCACCACCAACAAAATCCTGCGTTCGTTCCTGCACTCCAAAGGCGTGGCGGACAAGGACATCGAAGAGGTCTACACCCCGTTCGGCCACAGCGATTACCAGACCATCGTCGCCAACATCAAGAAGTTCTCCGCCGGCGGCAAAACCGCGGTCATTTCCACCGTCAACGGCGACTCCAACGTGCCGTTCTACAAAGAGCTGGCTAACCAAGGGCTGAAAGCCACCGACGTTCCAGTCGTGGCGTTCTCGGTGGGCGAAGAAGAATTGCGCGGCATCGACACCAAGCCGTTGGTGGGCAACCTCGCGGCGTGGAACTACTTCGAATCGGTGGATAACGCGACCAACAAGAAATTCGTCGCCGACTGGAAAGCCTACGCCAAGAAGCACAATTTGCCGGGCGCGGACAAAGCCGTGACCAACGACCCGATGGAAGCCACCTACGTCGGCATCCACATGTGGGCGCAAGCGGCTGAGAAAGCCAAGTCCACGGACGTCGACAAAGTCCGCGAAGCCCTGGCGGGCCAGACTTTCGCCGCACCGTCGGGCTACACCCTGACCATGGACAAGACCAACCACCACCTGCACAAACCGGTGATGATCGGCGAAATCCAGGCCGATGGTCAGTTCAACGTGGTGTGGCAGACCGAAGGCCCGATCCGCGCCCAGCCGTGGAGCCCGTTCATTCAGGGCAACGACAAGAAGCCGGATTATGCGGTGAAGAGCAACTAAGCCAACACAACTTCTGTGGGAGAGAGCCTGCTCGCGATAGCGCCAGCCCAGCCGCCATTGAGGCTGACTGACACGACGCCATCGCGAGCAGGCTCGCTCCCACAATGTCCGAGTAAGGCCATCAAGATGCCCACTGCCCTTTACCGTTTGATCCTCGCCATCGTCTTGTTGCTGCCGATGGTCAGTCACGCCGGGGACGTCGAAGACTTTCTCGCCGCCAACCCCACGCAGCAGGCCAAACTGCTGGAGACCTGGGCCGCGCAACCCGATCCGGCGCGCATCGAGCTGATCAACGCCTTGCAGCAAGGTGAAGTGACGGTCGACGGCCAGCCGAAAACCTTGCGCCTGAACAATCGCCTGCGGGGTCTGATCGACACCGCGCTGGCCAGTCATCAATTGCTTGCCGCAGACGCCAAGGTCCGACTGGCCGCCGCGCAGCAACTGCAAAAAAGCGCGAAACCGGCGCAACTGAAATTCCTCGACCAACAACTGGCCACCGAGCAGGACGAAAGCGTTCACTCGGCCCTGAGCCTGGCCCTGGCCAATCTGCAACTGGTGGACACCGACCCGGTCGTGCGTCTGGCGGCGGTGCGCCTGCTCGGCGAAACCGGCGACCCGTTGGCCCGCACCCGCCTTGAGAGTCTGCTGGAGCCCGGCGTCGAAGCCGATGCCGGGGTGCGCACGGCCGCGGAAACCAGCCTGGCCCAGGTCAAACGCAAATTGCTGGTGGGCGAACTCCTTGGCCAGGCCTTCAGCGGCATGTCCCTGGGCTCGATTCTGCTGCTGGCGGCGCTCGGCCTGGCGATCACCTTTGGCCTGCTCGGCGTGATCAACATGGCCCACGGCGAGATGCTGATGCTCGGCGCCTATTCCACCTACGTCGTGCAACTGGGCTTCCAGCGGTTTGCCCCGCAAGCCATTGAGTTCTATCCGCTGATCGCCCTGCCGGTGGCGTTTTTTGTCACGGCGGCGATCGGCATGGCGCTGGAGCGCACGGTGATTCGGCACCTCTACGGCCGGCCACTGGAAACCTTGCTCGCGACCTGGGGCATCAGCCTGATGCTGATCCAGTTGGTACGCTTGCTGTTCGGCGCGCAGAACGTCGAAGTGGCCAACCCGGCCTGGCTGTCCGGAGGGATTCAAGTGCTGCCGAACCTGGTGCTGCCATACAACCGCATCGTGATCATCGCGTTTGCGCTGTTCGTGGTGGTGCTGACCTGGTTGCTGCTGAACAAAACACGCCTGGGCCTGAACGTGCGGGCCGTGACCCAGAATCGCAACATGGCCGCGTGCTGCGGCGTGCCCACCGGGCGCGTCGACATGCTCGCCTTCGGCCTCGGCTCGGGCATCGCCGGCCTCGGTGGCGTGGCGCTGAGCCAGATCGGCAACGTCGGCCCTGACCTGGGCCAGAGCTACATCATCGACTCGTTCCTGGTGGTGGTGCTCGGCGGTGTCGGGCAACTGGCCGGCAGTGTATTCGCCGCGTTCGGCCTGGGTATCGCCAACAAAATTCTCGAACCGCAAATCGGTGCCGTGCTCGGCAAGATCCTCATCCTCGCGCTGATCATTCTGTTCATTCAGAAACGTCCGCAAGGCCTCTTCGCACTGAAAGGACGGGTGATCGACTGATGAATCAGCCCTTGATGCTTACGGCCTCGCAAAAGGCCGGACCGAAAGTCACGATCGCGGTGGGCGCAGTGATTCTGTTACTGCTGCTGACCCTGCCGCTGTTGTCGTTGCTGGCACCGGACAACGCATTTCACGTCTCGGCGTACACCTTGACCCTGGTCGGCAAAATCCTCTGCTACGCCATCGTCGCCCTGGCGCTGGACCTGGTCTGGGGGTACGCCGGGTTGCTGTCCCTCGGCCACGGCCTGTTCTTTGCCCTCGGTGGCTACGCGATGGGCATGTACCTGATGCGCCAGGCCTCGGGCGATGGCTTGCCGGCGTTCATGACGTTCCTGTCGTGGACCGAACTGCCTTGGTACTGGACCGGCACCAGCAGCTTTCTCTGGGCCATGTGCCTGGTGGTACTGGCGCCAGGGTTGCTGGCACTGGTGTTCGGCTTCTTCGCCTTCCGCTCGCGGATCAAGGGCGTGTATTTCTCGATCATGACCCAGGCCCTGACCTTCGCCAGCATGCTCCTGTTCTTCCGCAACGAGACCGGGTTCGGCGGCAACAACGGCTTTACCAATTTCCGCACGATCCTCGGCTTCGGCATCACCGAACCGGGCACCCGCGCGGTGCTGTTTTTCGCCACCGTGCTGTTGCTGGTGGCCAGCCTGTACATCGGCTGGCGCCTGGCGCAGAGCAAGTTCGGCAGGGTGCTGACCGCCCTGCGTGACGCGGAAAACCGCCTGATGTTCTGCGGCTATGACCCGCGCGGCTTCAAGCTGTTTGTCTGGGTTTTGAGCGCGGTGTTGTGCGGCCTGGCCGGCGCGTTGTACGTGCCGCAAGTGGGGATCATCAACCCCAGTGAAATGTCGCCGACCAACTCGATCGAAGCCGCCGTCTGGGTCGCGCTGGGCGGGCGCGGCACGCTCATCGGGCCGTTGCTCGGCGCCGGCGTGGTCAACGGCATGAAGAGCTGGTTCACCGTGGCCTTCCCGGAATACTGGCTGTTCTTCCTCGGCGCACTGTTTATCGTGGTGACCCTGTACCTGCCCAAAGGCGTGATCGGTCTGCTGAAAAAAAGAGGTGAATCATGAGAGTCCCGGCCACCGCTCAATTCATGCTCGAACCGGCGTTCTTCCCGCCTCTGCCCGCCAACAAGGATGCCGGTACCAGCCGCGATGCCATCGGCCTCGGGCAGCGTGTCGGCCCCGGCCTGAACACCCGGCACGGGACCATCCTGACCCTCGAAGACATCAGCGTCAGCTTCGACGGCTTTAAGGCGCTGAACACCCTGAACCTGTACATCGGCGTCGGCGAATTGCGCTGCATCATCGGCCCCAACGGCGCGGGCAAGACCACGCTGATGGACGTGATTACCGGCAAGACCCGGCCCAGCCATGGCAAGGCCTGGTTCGGCGAAACCCTGGACCTGACTGCGATGAGCGAAGTGCAGATCGCCCAGGCCGGCATCGGCCGCAAGTTCCAGAAGCCGACCGTGTTCGAAGCCTTGAGCGTGTTCGAGAACCTGGAACTGGCGCAGAAAACCGACAAGTCGGTGTGGGCCAGTTTGCGCGCGCGCCTCAGTGGCGAGCAGCGCGACCGCATCGCCGAAGTGCTGGAAACGATTCGCCTCACCGCCTCGGTCAATCGCCCGGCCGGGTTGTTGTCCCACGGCCAGAAACAGTTTCTGGAAATCGGCATGCTGCTGATGCAGGACCCGCAACTGCTGTTGCTCGACGAACCGGTGGCGGGCATGACCGACGCCGAAACCGAATTCACCGCCGAACTGTTCAAGAGCCTGGCCGGCAAACACTCGCTGATGGTGGTGGAGCACGACATGGGCTTCGTCGGTTCGATCGCCGACCACGTCACCGTGCTGCA
Organism: Pseudomonas rhizozeae; assembly: GCF_031583775.1. Lineage (NCBI taxonomy): Bacteria > Pseudomonadati > Pseudomonadota > Gammaproteobacteria > Pseudomonadales > Pseudomonadaceae > Pseudomonas > Pseudomonas rhizozeae. The sequence goes on along the minus strand of NZ_JAVLSB010000037.1, from coordinate 156,001 downwards.
CCAAGGCAGCGTTTTAGCCGAAGGCTCGCTGGAGCAGGTGCAGGACAATGAGCGGGTGATTGAGGTGTATCTCGGTCGTTGAGACTTGCGAGATGTTTATGCGGGATTGAGGAGATTGAACATGTTGCAAGTCGACAAGCTGCACCAGTATTACGGCGGTAGCCACATCCTGCGGGGCTTGAGTTTCGAGGTGAAGGTCGGCGAGGTCACCTGCCTGCTGGGCCGCAACGGCGTGGGCAAGACCACATTGCTCAAGTGCCTGATGGGTTTGCTGCCGGCCAAAGAAGGTGCGGTGAACTGGGAAGGCAAGCCGATCACCACGTTCAAGCCGCACCAGCGAGTGCACGCCGGCATCGCCTACGTGCCCCAGGGCCGGGAAATTTTTGGCCGCCTCACCGTGGAAGAAAACCTGCTGATGGGCCTGTCGCGCTTCCCTGGCAGCGAAGCCAAGGAAGTCCCGCCGTTCATCTACGAATTGTTCCCGGTGTTGCTGCAAATGAAGCAACGGCGCGGCGGCGACTTGTCCGGTGGTCAGCAACAGCAACTGGCTATCGGTCGCGCATTGGCCAGTCGTCCACGGTTGCTGATTCTCGATGAGCCCACCGAAGGCATCCAGCCCTCGGTGATCAAGGAGATCGGCGCGGTGATCAAGAAACTCGCGGCCCGGGGTGACATGGCGATTTTGCTGGTGGAGCAGTTCTATGACTTCGCCGCTGAACTGGCCGATCAATACCTGGTGATGTCCCGTGGCGAAATCGTCCAGCAAGGTCGCGGTGAAAATATGGAAGCCGAGGGTGTGCGCGGGCTGGTAACGATCTAACCTGTAGCGTCCTGACGATAACCAGAGATTATGAATTCATCTGCCCCCACTGCCCTGTTCACCCCTAGCTGGCACGCCGAACTCGAGTTGGGGTACGCCCGCTTCGGCGAGACCACGCGCCCGGTGCTGCGCCGTCACCTTGGCCCGCTGCGGGTGCAAAAGCACCTGTACGCCGAAGGCCCGCAGGTGTGCCAACACATCATCGTGCACCCGCCCGGCGGGATTGCCGGCGGCGATCGCCTGGACATCCGCGCCAGCGTGGGCACCGATGCCTGGGCGCAGATCACCAGCCCCGGCGCCGCCAAGTGGTACCGCGCGGCCGGGCCGGCCTACCAACACCTGGATCTGCGCGTGGCGGCCGGCGCCACCCTGGAATGGCTGCCGCAAGAGACGATCATTTTCAGCGCGGCTCAGGCCGAACTCAGCACCTCCATCGAGCTTGAAGGCGATGCCCGGCTGTTCTACTGGGATGTGGTGGCGCTGGGCCGTCCGGCCAGTGGCGAGCGCTTCGACCTCGGGCATTACCAGGCGCACCTGAACATCCGTCGCGACGGCCAGTTGCTCTGGCACGAACGCCAGCGCATTGTCGGGGATGACGGCTTGCTGCAATCGCCGATTGGCCTGGACGGGCAACCGGTGTTTGCGACCCTGCTGGTGACTGGCGAGATCGACAGCGAACTGCTGGAGACTTGTCGCTCGCTCCCAAATGACGTGCGCGGGGATTTGACCCAGTTGCCGGGGCTGCTGGTGGCGCGGTGCCTGGCCTCCGAGGCGCTGTTGGCCCGTGGTTGGCTGATTGCGTTGTGGCGGCTGTTGCGCCCGGCGTTGCTGGGCCGCGAGGCCTTGGCGCCACGCATCTGGAGCACCTGAAATGCGATCAAAATGTGGGGGCGAGCCTGCTCGCGAAGACGGCGGTACATCCGCCATTGATGTGAATGTCACGCCACATTCGCAAGCAGGCTCGCTACTACCAGGGTGTTGTGTTCACTCATCCCGAGACCTTTTTTATCTGCCCTTGATGGATTCGAAACGATGGACCTGACCCCACGCGAGAAAGACAAGCTGTTGATCTTCACCGCCGGCCTGGTGGCCGAGCGTCGGTTGGCCCGCGGTGTGAAGCTCAATTACCCCGAGGCCATGGCCTATATTTCCGCGGCGCTGCTCGAAGGCGCGCGCGATGGCCAGACCGTCGCGCAACTGATGCATTTCGGCACCACGCTGCTAAGCCGTGAACAGGTGATGGAAGGCATCCCGGAAATGATCCCCGAGATCCAGGTCGAAGCGACCTTCCCCGACGGTACCAAACTGGTCACCGTCCACCAGCCGATCGCCTGAGGCCACGCCATGAGCTACCACATCCGTGATGCCCTGCACGCCGACCTGCCGGCGATTCGCGACATCTACAACGACGCCGTGCTCAACACTACGGCGATCTGGAACGAACAAGCGGTGGACCTCGGCAACCGCCAGGCGTGGTTCAGTGCGCGCCAGGGCCAGGGTTATCCGATCCTGGTGATTGTCGATGCCCGTGAAGCCGTGCTGGGTTATGCCTCGTTCGGAGACTGGCGGCCGTTCGACGGGTTTCGCCACACCGTTGAACACTCGGTGTACGTGCGCAGTGACCAACGCGGAAACGGCCTTGGCCCGCGACTAATGGAAGTGCTGATCGAGCGCGCCAAAGCGTGTGGCAAGCACGTCATGGTTGCCGCCATCGAAAGTGGCAACGCGGCGTCGATTCGCCTGCACGAACGTTTCGGTTTTCTCACCACCGGGCAAATGCCGCAGGTCGGCACCAAGTTCGGCCGCTGGCTGGACCTGACGTTCATGCAATTAACCCTCAACCCCGGCGCGGAGCCGCCGGTTGCCCACAAGGAGTGACACCCGATGAACGCTGCCCAGTTGCGTCGCGTCAACGTTGAAAGCATTGCGCATTACCGCCAGGGCTTAGTCGACCTGCTGCTCGATGCGGTGGGTTATGGCGCCAGCGTGGGCTTCATGGCCGACCTCGACGCCGCTCAGGCACGCGAGTATTTCGACGAGGTGCAAGCCCAGGTGATCAAGGGCAGCGTGCTGTTGTGGGTGGTGGTCAAGGACGAACAGGTGTTGGCCAGCGTGCAACTGAACCTGTGCCAGAAAGCCAACGGTCTGAACCGCGCCGAAGTGCAAAAGCTGCTGGTACGCGAACAGGCGCGCCGCCGCGGCCTCGGCCAGCAACTGATGCAGGCACTGGAGCTGGCAGCCCGTCAGCACAAGCGCGGCATGCTCTACCTCGACACCGAGGCCGGCTCCCCCGCTGAAGCGTTCTATCGTGCCCTCGGCTACAGCAAGGCCGGCCAGATTCCTGATTACGCCTGCGACCCACAGGGCACCTACCGGCCCACCGCTCTCTACTACAAGATTTTGCAAGGAGCCCAGTGATGATTCCTGGCGAATACCAGATCCAGCCTGGCGACATCGAACTCAATGCTGGCCGGCGCACCGTGAATATCACCGTGGCCAACAGCGGCGACCGGCCGATCCAGGTCGGCTCGCACTACCACTTTTTCGAAACCAACGACGCTCTGACGTTCGACCGCGCCGCCAGCCGTGGCATGCGCCTGAACATCCCGGCCGGCACCGCCGTGCGCTTCGAGCCGGGGCAGAGTCGGGAAGTCGAGCTGGTCGACCTGGCCGGACATCGGCGGGTGTTTGGGTTTGCCGGCAGGATCATGGGCGATCTCGACTGACACTCCCTCGCCACAATGGATCGCGGCTTGCCGCTCATCACCTTCAAGGCACAGATATGAAGATTTCCAGACAAGCCTACGCCGACATGTTCGGCCCCACCGTCGGCGACAAGGTGCGCCTGGCCGACACCGAGTTGTGGATCGAAGTGGAAAAAGACTTCACCACCTACGGCGAAGAAGTGAAGTTCGGTGGCGGTAAGGTCATTCGTGATGGCCAGGGCCAGAGCCAGCTGCTCGCCGCTGATGTGGTGGACACGGTGATCACCAACGCGCTGATCGTCGACCACTGGGGTATCGTCAAGGCCGATGTCGGCCTCAAGGACGGGCGCATCGCCGCCATCGGCAAGGCCGGCAACCCCGACGTGCAACCCAACGTCAGCATGGCGATCGGCGCCGGCACCGAAGTGATTGCCGGCGAAGGCATGATCCTCACGGCGGGCGGCATCGACACCCACATCCACTTCATCTGCCCGCAGCAGATTGAAGAGGCGCTGATGAGTGGCGTCACCACCATGATCGGCGGCGGCACCGGCCCGGCCACCGGCACCAACGCCACCACCTGCACCTCCGGGCCGTGGCACTTGGCGCGGATGCTCCAGGCCGCCGATGCGTTCCCGATGAACATCGGCCTCACCGGCAAGGGCAACGCCAGTTTGCCGGGGCCGTTGGTTGAACAGGTGCTGGGCGGCGCCATCGGCCTCAAGCTGCATGAAGACTGGGGCACCACCCCGGCGAGCATCGACAACTGCCTGAGCGTGGCCGACCAGTACGACGTGCAGGTGGCGATCCACACCGACACCCTCAACGAATCCGGCTTCGTCGAAACCACCCTCGCCGCCTTCAAGGGCCGCACCATCCACACTTACCACACCGAAGGTGCCGGCGGCGGTCACGCGCCGGACATCATCAAGGCCTGCGGCTTCCCGAACGTGCTGCCGAGCTCCACCAACCCGACCCGCCCGTTCACCCGCAACACCATCGACGAACACCTCGACATGCTGATGGTGTGCCATCACCTCGACCCGAGCATCGCTGAGGACGTGGCCTTCGCCGAAAGCCGTATCCGCCGCGAGACCATCGCTGCCGAAGACATCCTCCACGACCTCGGTGCCTTCTCGATGATCAGCTCCGACAGCCAGGCCATGGGCCGGGTTGGCGAAGTCATCACCCGCACCTGGCAAACCGCCGACAAAATGAAGAAACAACGCGGCGCCTTGCCCGGCGACGGCGCAGGCAACGACAACTTCCGCGCCAAGCGCTACATCGCCAAGTACACCATCAACCCAGCGATCACCCACGGCATCAGCCATGAAGTGGGCTCGGTCGAAGTGGGCAAATGGGCCGACCTGGTGCTGTGGCGCCCGGCGTTTTTCGGTGTAAAACCGACGTTGATCCTCAAGGGCGGCGCCATCGCCGCCAGCCTGATGGGCGACGCCAATGCCTCGATTCCAACTCCGCAACCGGTGCACTACCGCCCGATGTTCGCCAGCTATGGCGGCTCGTTGCACGCCACCAGCCTGACGTTCATCAGCCAGGCGGCCGAGGACGCCGGCTTGCCTGAGGCCTTGGGTTTGAAGAAGAAAATCGCCGTGGTCAAGGGTTGCCGCGAGGTGCAGAAAACCGATCTGATCCACAACGACTACCTGCCGAGCATCGACGTCGACCCGCAGACTTACCAGGTCAAGGCCGACGGCGTATTGCTGTGGTGCGAGCCGGCAGACACCCTGCCGATGGCCCAGCGCTACTTCCTCTTCTGATGCCACGCCGCACCTGTGGGAGCCGCGCGCTCCCACAGGTGGGCGTTCAGTCAGGGCGCGGCCGCCACCGTGAACGGCATTTCCACCCGCTCGATTTTTGCCCGATCCATGGCTTGCTGGGTCAAGGTCTCTCGCAACCCATTGATCTGCGCTTCGACGCCCGCAAGTTCGGCGACGTAGTCCTCTTCGCTCATGATCAGCCCCGGGGCAATCGTGCTTTCAGGTTTGCCCAATTCAAACGCCAGCACCCGTAACTCTTCCTTGAGCTTATCCCTGGCCTCGGGTGTCAGGTCGCGACCTTCGGCGCGTTCATCCAGAGCGATTTTGAAAGCAATGGTGTCGGTGTAGCGTTTGCGCAAATCTTTGAAAGACCGGCGGTGGCTGGCCTCGATGTAATCCCTCCAGAACGGCACGTCGATAATCGACTGGCGCAACAGCGGCGCCTGCTCCAGAGTGAGCACGGTGTCGTACGCATCGTCGATCATCTGTTGCGTCACGCCAGCGATATTGCGAAACAGCATTGAGCGTGCCTGCCAAGGCAGGTCGAGGCTATCGGCCAAGGCGACCAGAAAAGCCAGGTGCACTTCCACCACATCAATCGTCCCGGTGACATTGCCGTCGGCGTCCGTTGCACGCAGCCTCTCCCCGGCCGCCAGACGATCGGCCACATGCCGTCGGGCAATCTTGTTCACTTGCTCGATACGCGATTGGCCCTTGGCCAGTTCCACCAGTTCGGCTTCTACCAATCCCGGATTAACCAACGACCGGGCTTCATGAACCAGTACCCGCATCCCCAGTTCATTGAACGCCTGGATCGAGCCATCGCGGCACTGGGTCGGCACGGTGGCCTCGGCAAAGAGCGATTCGCGCAACTCACTGTTCTCGTGCATCGCCTTGAGCATGCGCCAGACCTTGTTGGTCAGGTCCTCCCGATAAGCACCGCCCGACCTGAAGTCAGCCGTCTCGCGCAAATCACCGAGCAAGGAAAAGAACGGCTCGGAGCCGAACTCGTCTTCCAGGTCATCCCAGACCGGTTGCAACTGCTGCCATTGCGCTTCGCTCATGCCCTCGGTCCAATGGACACTTTCCACCGTGCCCAGTGGCGGGAAGGCGCGATCCGGGTCAAGACCAACAGAGACCGTGTACTCGCGCACCCGCTCGATGGCCGCAGCGCTCATGGGCGGTTCCTGCCGGGTCAGATGGGTGCGCGCCAGCAACTCGGCCTGGGCCGAGCCAGGCTCGACCCGTGGCACAACGCTGATGGGGTTGTTGCGCAAGTCCAGGTAAAAGTTGCGCGGCCGCGGCACGCTGAACAGGCCCAGCGGCCAAGTCTCGATTTGCGTATTGGTCAGCACCAATACGTCCAGACGGGACATCAGCGAGATGTCCGGCACCCGGCCAATGGGATTGCCGGCCAGCGACAACGAATGCAGATGCCGGAGTGTTCGCAAGCGGTCGATGGACTCCTGCACCAGGGTGATGTGGTTGCCTTGCAAGGCCAGGTCATTGAGAAACGGCATGCCGCTCAGTTGCGGTGGCAATTCCGTGAGCAGGTTGTTTGCCAGGTCAAGAAACCGCAGGCGACGGAACAATTTGAGCATGCGCATATGCTGACTGATCACGCCCGTGTGGCGCATGCGCAGCGAGGTGACGTGGTCAAAGTTGGCCTCAAGCCGGGGGAAGTTGCTGAGCAGGCGATCCAGCGGCAAACCATCGAAAATCAACGCTTGCGGATGCGCCTGGCCGGGAACCTCGATGCCACGGGGCCCGGTGCGCTGCCAGCATCGCCGCAGCAACGTACCGAACTGGTCGCGGGCCTGCCATTGCTCAATGCCGGGCAGGCTAAAACGCAATGCGTCGGGCGATGCGTCCCGCCAGCGCTGTAGCGTTTTACACAACTGGCTGAACTCCTGTTCGAGACTGCTGACGTAGTTCTCCATCGGGATGTTCTGTCGATAGAGATCGTCCAGCACGCGGTCGATATCGGCGTTTTCGAAAGCGGGATAAAGGCTCTGGATCCGCATGCGCAGATTCGCCTCTCCTGGACTGACGCGATAGAACGGCATGCCGCCCCTTAACTTAATGCGCTGCGGGTCATACGCCGGCTTGCGGATCGAGGCGTCCTGCAACAACCCTGAGAACCGGGATCGCTCAAGGGGTTGTTGTTGTACCCGGGCCTTGAGTTGCGCCTTATGGGCGATATCAAATCCCAGGGCCGAGCGCTCCTGATCGGGCAAGGCGTGCAGCAGTGCGCCGTAAACGTCATCGGCGCCGTGCAGGTGTTGGTCGAGCGCGTCTCGCGCCTCGAAGGTACCGTTATCGTTGAGCACGAGCACCCTGCGAATCGCCGCCTCCGCCGGTCCGACGCTGTCGCGTAGGCTGCCGTTGAACGACAGCTCGCGCACTTCAATCCGCACACTCGCGGACCAGCCCGGCAGCGCAGCGACGCTGTGCAGGGCCAGGCGTTCAGTGTCGGCGCCGGCCAAGGCATCGAGGTACAACCCTTCGTAGGCACGGGCCACGCGCACTTCATGCATCGCCTCGCGCGCTTGCGCCTTGAGCCGCAAGGGCACACGCGATTTTTGATCGACGAACGCCAGGTCTTCAGGGCTGGCTTGCCGCAGAATCTGTTCAGCGAAAGGATCGGGCAATTGCGGGAAGTCACCCTGCAGCAACAACTGTCGGCGGTCGCTGACCGCGGCCGTGGGCCGATAGATCGAGTTGAACACTCGCTCGGTCTGGCGCCCGGCATGCATCGCCAGGCGAGCGCGCAACACCTGCAGGCGTTCGGCCCGGACTGACGACACCCGTTGCCCCAACAGCCCCAGGATTTCCTCTTCGCTCAGCGCATCGAGCACCCGTTCGGCCCACTGCCCCGTGTGCAATTGCCCACGACTGAGCTTGATGATGCTGGCCTCAGGGGCGTCAAGGCTGCCGTACTGGATGGAGGCCCCGGTGTAGCTGTCGTGGTCGAACACCTGCAATGCCCTCGACTCCGGCCAGCGTGGCAACTCGGTGATAAAGCCCGGCATAAAGCCCTCCGCGCTTTCGCCGACCTGGTTGTCGAGGATCTGTTGGCTCAAGGTCTCGACGTCGGCATACACACGAAAACGCTTGAGGGTATCGCTGAGCACACCGGGCGGCGGCTCATGTTCGACGTGCATACGGCGCAACTGGTTGTGATCGACGCCACTGACGATCCGAACCTGAGCCTGGCGTTGCGTCGACAACTGTTCAATCGAGTGCCCGACGCGGCGCCACACCTGGCTTTCGTCCCAGGCCAGCGGTTGCTCCACTTCGCTGACCCAGCCGCCGAGGCCGTTGTGCCTCAGTACCGGCTGATAGGCATTGGTACGCGCGGGATGCTGGATGCGGTGCTGGCCCGTGGCCGGGTCTTGGCCCACGGCGTAACCTTTGTTTTCCAGCACCACCAACGACTGCCCGTCCTGACGGTGTAGCCCCCAGGCATCCGCCTTGGCATCGCGCCGCAAGGGCAGCGGGCGTTCGTAAGGGCCCAGATCGGGCTTCCACAGGCTGGCCGAACCATCGGGTAGTTGCACTTCTTTCAGGCTGTCGAAAAACGGCGATGCCTTGATCGGTACTGGCGTTGCGCCGGGCAGCACATGCCCCGCGCCCATCATTGCCAGTTGCGCGCCGTTGATCAGCACCGAACTGATATGCGCCGCCGCTTCTTCGCGGTCGCCCTTGCTCCAGTCTTCCAGGCCTTCAGCCAGTTCCTCGAGCAACTGCGCCACCATCACCGCGAGCATGGCTTCAGCGAGCCCCGGCACCAGCATCGCGGTGAAGTTGAACACGTTCCATGCGATGTCGAGGTAGCCGGTCAGGCGCTTCCAGCGACTCCGAGCATCCTCGTCACCGGTGGGCACGGCGATCTTGCGTGCGTCGCTGATGGCCTTGCCCCGCCGCTCGTTGTAGAGCGTGACCCAAAGGTCGCCCCTAATGATGTGGGTGAGCGGCTCCGGGTTGGGGTTTTCAGTAGCGGTTTCGCGCCACCAGGGGCCCATGTCCAAGGGCTCGCGATGCTGCCAGGTAAAGGTCTTGAGCCGCTCGTTCACCCGCGCGAAGAAAGTGCCTTTGTCCCGTTGCGCGACAAATCGACTGAAGAACGCCTGATACTGGCTGTCGCGCAGTTGGCCGATCAGGTTTTTCATGAAGTCGGTGAAGGAATCGTACTCCCGCAGCGGATGCTCCGGGTCGTCCGGGATGTAGACGATCAGGGGCCCCACCGGGCGGCTTTGCTGGTAGTGATCCTTATTGCGCGCCATGGCCTCGGACAGTCCATGCGGGCCGTTGGCGAAGAAGGCCTGCAATAACTTGAACCGCTCAAGGTCCTGATGGGGCAGGAACGGTATTTTGTTCGACCAGTCGAGCACGGCTCTCAGGATCGGCGTACTCAGGCGATCGACCGCGTTCTTGGCCCAGCCAGGCTCACCGATAGCACTGAACAAGGTGATGCCCTGGAGCCGGAACCCCATCAGCGTCAGGCGCTGCTGATGCACGGGCAAACCGTAGAGCGTCCCGCCGGGCGCCTCTTCTGCCACCTTCAGCAGCAGGCCATACCCGTGATCGCTGATCTCGCCCTTGAGTAAACCGGTCAACGCAGCCAGCTTGAATGCCTGCTTGTCCCGGGCAATGGTTTGCTGCTGCAACGTCGCTCGACGCGCAGCCGACAGCGGCGTGAGCACACTGTTGATATGAGCCTGGTACATCGCCCCAAGGTCGAGGGTTCGACACAGGCCGACGAATTGCGCGACCGTCATCGAGTGCCGCTGGGCCGCGCCCTCGGCGTCACGGGTAAAAACACCCGAGCCCTCACTGAACGCCGTGGGCTCGGTTTCGGCAGCGTCGAAGTTGTGCAGCGCCGCGTCGAGCAACGTCATGTGCCGGACATGGTCGGCGCCGCGGTCGATGCCGAAGATGATTCTGCTCGGCACGTAGAGGCGCAGTTCGGCGCTGCGAACGTCGAGGTCCACCTGCAGTTGCGCTTTCAATGCCTTGAGCAATAGCGGTTCGGCGAATTCTTTGATGCCCCGCAGCCCGGCCGTCAAGTCATCGACGTTACGCTGGAATAACCAGCGCCGACCGAACAGGTCCTTCATTTCATCCCGGTCTATCTTGCGCGCTTTCAGGTACCACTCAGGGTAGGTAGTGATGGGCGAAAGGGTCGCGAGAAGACCGTCGCGCGGTTTTTGCCACGTGGAGGTCCGCAATTGCTGCTGGATCCGGTCAATGTGTGCGCCGGCGGAAGTATTTGTCGCGCTGTCAGGTGCGCTGGCGGATTTGTCTTGCGGTGTGTCGGGCATGTGGCAACAACCATCCATGATTATCGGACCTTCAGGCTAGCCGTCGCCTTTCATGAAAAAAAGCCTAAAAACCCGGGGGATTCGCTGGAAAATCGCGCCGAAGCTTCAATAATTGCAATCCCGAAAATACATATGTACCACCCGTAGCAGGCTTTTCCTGTTATCGCGCCAGCGGTGTACCCCTGCCGGGAAGACGTTAAGATGCGCTTGGCTTTTCCGCTCATACTGTCCGGGGTTGTGGTTTATGCGTTTAAGCGAATTCATGGTGGCCGAAGTCGAGCGTATCGTCAGCGAATGGGAACAGTTCGCCCGGGTGCTGACCGCGGACGAAGACCTCGATCGCGACACCTTGCGCGACCATGCTCGCGCTATCCTGCTGGCCGCCGCGCGCAACATGAACACCGCGCAGACCGCCCGGGAACAAGTCGCCAAAGCCAAGGGTGAAGGTCCGGAACAAACGCCCAGCCTGAACCGCGCCGCGTCCAGCCATGGCGAACTGCGGCATCACATCGGGTTTGACCTGGTGCAGATGACATCTGAGTTCCGCCACTTGCGCGCCTGCGTGATTCATCTTTGGGTGGGCAGCCTGAAAACCCCGGACCTCAACTACTTCCAAGACATGATCCGCTTCAATGAAGCTATCGATGAAGCGCTGGCGGAATCCACCGCGGCCTACGCCGAGCAGGTCAATCACTCGCGCGACCTGTTTCTGGCGATCCTCGGCCATGACCTGCGCGCGCCGCTGCAAGCGGTGAGCATGTCCACGGAAATGTTGCTGCGCAAAGGCAATCTGGACGCCGACGGGCTGACCTACGTCGCGCACATCAAGCAAGGCGCGCGGCACATGGGCGCCATGGTCGGCGACTTGCTGGAGCTGGTGCGCAGCCGGCTCGGCAAACGCCTGCCGATCGACCCGGCACCCATGGACCTGGCGATTGCCGCGCGCGTAGCCCTGGCCGAAGCCAGCGCCGGGCAACCGGACTGCCGGCCAACGCTATCGGTGCACGGCGATGCCACCGGCCATTGGGATCGCGGACGAATCGATCAATTGCTGCAGAACCTGATCGGCAACGCGTTGCAGCACGGCAACCGGCGCATCGTCACTGTGCAACTCAGCGGTATGGCGACTGAAGTTGTACTCACCGTGCACAATCCCGGCGAGCCGATTCCGGTGGACGCCATCGCGACCATTTTCGACCCGCTGGTGCGCAGCTCCAGCGAATCGCTGAACAATCCGTCCACCAGCCTTGGCCTGGGGCTGTTCATCGTCAAGGAGGTGGCGCAGGCCCACGGCGGGACGGTGGAGGTGAAATCGACGGCAGAGCAAGGGACAACGTTTACCGTGGTGCTGCCCAGGAACAGTTGACTCACCGTCGACTTGCTCCGACCGTGGCAGCGAGCCTACTCGCGAAGCCGGCAGCTATTCAGCCACCAACCGCCCCAAGCGTTGTTTGAGCATGCGGTTCTCGGCGCGCAGTTGCTGCACTTCTTCCAGCAGGTCGAGCGCCAGGGCGACGCCTTCCCATTCCAGCTCCAGATCACGACGCAGCTTGGCTGCACGCTTGGCCACCGCCAATTCATAGTCGTTGAACAGCCAGTCTTTCGGCCGCGCGCCTTCGGGCTCGAGGATGCCGTGCTCGACGATCTCGATCACATACAGGTCAGTCAGGTCGGTCGCCTCGCAGAAGGCGGCCATGTCCAGTTGAACGATCAGGGGACTGCTCATGGTCAGTGTCTCCGTAGCTCTATGGATCAGCGCGCGGGTGGATCAGAAGTGTTCCCTCGGATCGAACGCGGCCTTCTTGGCCAGCTCCTGCCACAACGCCTTGACGCTGTCGTCGGTGTTCTTCGGCATTACGGCTTTCAACTGCACAAACAGGTAACCGCGCTCGCCGGCCTTGTTCTGCAAGCCGTGGCCCTTGGCGCGCATGCGCTGGCCGTTCTGGCTGCCGGCCGGCACCTTGAGGTTGATTTTGCCGGTCAGGGTCGGCACTGCCACTTCCGTACCCAGGGCCAACTCCCACGGCGCCAGCGGCAAGGTGATGATCAGGTTCTCGCCTTCGACGTCGAATTTCGGGTGCGGCGCGAAGCGGATGGTCAGGAACAGGTCGCCATTCGCCCCGCCACCCAGACCCGGCGCGCCCTGGCCCTTGAGGCGAATGCGCTCGCCGTCGGCCACACCAGCGGGGATCTTCACGTTCAGGCTTTTGCTGGTGTTACTGACATGCTGGCCGGCCGCGTTGTACTGCGGCACCTGGAAGGTGACCTTCTTCGATTCGTTCGAGAGGGTTTCTTCCAGAAAAATCGCGAGTTCCATTTCCACGTCTTGCCCTCGGCGCCCGGCGCTGCGAGATTGTCCGCCACCAAAACCGGGGCCGCGGTTGCCGAAGATCGAGCTGAAGAAGTCCGAGAAGTCGCCGGTGTCCTGGCCACCGCCAAAGCCGCCGGCGCCACGCCCTTGCCAACCCGGCGGGCCCTGGAACGGCTGGCCGTGCTGGCCGTATTTGCGCAAGTCGTCGTATTCGGCGCGTTTGTCGGCGCTTTTCAGCGCTTCATAGGCCTCGGACGCATCCTTGAATTTGGCCTCAGCGTCCTTTTCCTTGCTGACGTCGGGGTGATATTTGCGTGCCAGCTTGCGATAGGCGGCCTTGATCGCTTTGTCATCAGCGGTCGGCTCGACACCGAGAATCTTGTAATAGTCTTTGAAGTCCATCGAGGGAGTCACCATCCGTTATCAAATCGCGCAGCCAGCACAGCATGCTCTTGTTTGCAGCGTTTGGATTGACCGATCTCAATTTTGTGACCGGGCGGCGCGTCAGAAGTTTATCGGCAGCGGACGACGGTTCTTGTGACCGTCGGTGGGCTGCCAGGCTCATGCCAGCAAGTTTGGGGCGTCGCGCGATCTTTCAAGGCGCTTATCCCGACGATTTAGCGGATAGTCGGCCTTCGAATCTTCGTCGCGCTGGCATACACTGCGCGGCCGTTTTTTAACCGGAACTCGAAAGACATGAAAAACGCATCCCCAGCCCGTGCCTGTGGCATCGACTTCGGCACGTCCAACTCCACCGTCGGTTGGCTGCGCCCCGGCATGGAAACGCTGATCGCGCTGGAGGACGACAAGATCACCCTGCCCTCGGTGGTCTTTTTCAACATGGAAGAGCGCCGCCCGGTGTACGGCCGCCTGGCGCTGCACGAGTACCTGGAAGGTTACGAAGGGCGGCTGATGCGCTCGCTCAAGAGCCTGCTCGGTTCCAAACTGATCAAGCACGACACCAGCGTCCTTGGCACAGCGATGCCGTTCAAGGACTTGCTGGGGCTGTTCATCGGTCAGTTGAAGAAGCGCGCCGAGGCGACCGCCGGTCGTGAATTCGAGGAAGTGGTGCTCGGCCGCCCGGTGTTTTTCGTCGATGACGATGAAATGGCCGATCAGGAAGCCGAGAACACCTTGGTCGACGTGGCGCGTGCCATCGGCTTCAAAGACGTGTCCTTCCAGTACGAACCGATTGCCGCCGCGTTCGACTACGAGTCGACTATCGAGAACGAAGAACTTGTGCTGATTGTGGACATCGGCGGTGGTACGTCCGACTTCTCGCTGGTGCGCCTGTCGCCGGAGCGGCGCATGCACGACAACCGCCACGCCGACATCCTGGCCACGGGCGGTGTGCACATCGGCGGTACCGATTTCGATAAGCAACTGAGCCTGCAAGGCCTGATGCCGCTGTTCGGTTACGGCAGCCGCATGAAAAGCGGTGCCTACATGCCGACCAGTCACCACATGAACCTGGCGACCTGGCACACCATCAACTCGGTGTATTCGCAAAAATCGACCCTGGCCCTGGGCAGCATGCGCTACGACATCGAAGACACCGGTGGCATTGATCGCCTGTTCAAGTTGATCGAGCAGCGCGCCGGCCACTGGCTGGCGATGGAAGTGGAAGAAACCAAGATCCAGTTGACCCATGCCGAAAGCCGGCACGTACCGCTGGATCGCATCGAACCGGGCCTGAGCGTGGAACTGAGCCGGGCGCTGTTCGAATCGGCCATCGACAACCTGCTGGAGCGCGTGCGCAACAGCGTCACGCAACTGTTGACCGACGCCAACGTGCGCGTCGATCAGGTCGACACAGTGTTCTTCACCGGCGGTTCGAGCGGTATTCCAGCGCTGCGCAGCGGCATTTCAGCGATGTTGCCGAATGCGCGACATGTGGAAGGGAACATCTTTGGCAGCATCGGCAGTGGTTTGGCGATTGAGGCGATGAAGCGTTACGGCACGATGGATTGATCCTAAACCGCATGGCACCCTTCGCGAGCAGTCTCGCTCCCACAGGGAACGCATTTCAAAGGTGGGAGCAAGCCTGCTCGCGAAAGCGTCAGATCAGGCAATACCCATTGACCTGATCAAACCATTCCCACCTGCTTCAACTCGCTTTTCAGGTACGCATAATAAATCGGCCCCGCCACCACTCCCGGCAGGCCGAACGCGGCCTCGAACACCAGCATTGCCAAGAGCAATTCCCACGACTTGGCACTGATCTGGCCGCCGACGATCCGCGCGTTGAGGAAGTACTCAAGCTTGTGGATAAAGATCAGGTAACCCAACGCGGCAACTGCAACCCAGATCGACAGCGACAAACCGACGATGGTGATCAACGTGTTGGATATCAGGTTGCCGATCACTGGCAGCAGGCCCAGCAGGAAGGTCAGCACGATCAGAGTCTTGGTCAGCGGCAGTTTGATGCCGAACATCGGCAGCACCACCGCCAGGAAGATCCCGGTGAAGAAGGTGTTGAGCAGGGAAATCTTGATCTGCGCGAAGACGATATTGCGAAAGGCCTGGACCAGCAAGTGCAGACGATCGAACAGCGCCGCCGCCAGCGGTTTGCGCTTGGTCAGGTCGGGCACGCGCTGCAGGGCGATGATCGCGCCGAGCACCATGCCGATCAGCAAGGTCACGAACATGTGCGCGGCGTCCTTGCCCACCAGTTGCAGATCGCTCAGGTGCTTGCTGACCCATGCGCCGATGGCCACCTGAAACTCGGCTGCGCTGGCTGGCAGGTAAGCGTCGATGAACGGCGGCAACTGGCCTCGCGCGCGATCGACCACGCCCATGAATTTATCCAGCGAGGCGCCGGGGTTTTCCGCTTCGTGCAGCAGGAAGCTAATGGCGCCGGCAAAGAGCAACGCCAGCACACTGACGATCACCGTGCCCAGCAACGCCACCGCCAGCCAGCGCGCGCGGCGCCCCTCGATCAAGCGCTGCAGTTGCGGGGTGAGCATGTTGACCAGCTCGAACACCAGCAAACCGGCGAGCAGGCTCGGCAACAGGCGTAGCGGCAACACCAGCAGCAAGCCGCCGAAAATGATGACCCAACTGACAAACAGCAAGACTTGGCGCTGAGAAAACGTTGGCATACAGCCTCAAAACGAACGGCGTAAAAGGATGGGCAGTCTGCCAGCGTTCGCGGGCCAGCACTAGGGATTGTGTGGGGCGACCTTGGTCGGGTCAGGCCGGGAATGCATCAGCGCAGTGGCCGGCCCTTTCGCGAGCAGGCTCGCACAGGACAAAGGTGGGAGCGAGCCTGCTCGCGAAGAGGTCCGAACAGCCACCGCATCCTCAGCGCCGCTACTTTTTCTTCAGGCAATCACTCATAAAAGCCTTACGTGCATCGCCCTTCAATGCCTGCGTGGTCGCGGTCGCATTGCAGGTTTTCATGCGTTCCTGCGGCGTGCTCGGGGTGTCGTTGGCCGCCGGTGCGGCTTTCAGGCAGTTGCTCATGAAGGCTTTGCGCTCATCGCCCTTCAAGGACTTGGCCGTCGCATCGGCATTGCAGGTGGTCATTTTGTTTTGCTGGGCAGTCGCGGCAAACCCCTGGGAACACAGGAGCAGGCCGAGCAGCAGTAAAGGAACACGCAACATCGTCATGGAGTTTTCTCCTTGTTGCCGCAGCGAGGAGTGCGGCCTCGACTGGAGTGTAGACAACCGCCGTTACATTTCACCGTGGACCGAGGTGGCTGCGGCGATACTGCTCCGGGGTGCAACCGGCCTGGCGTTGAAACATCGCGATAAACGCCGAACCGGTGCTGTAGCCCATGTCGAAGGCGATTTCCTGAACGCTGCGTGCACTGTCCAGGGCCTCGATCGACGCCAGGAAACGCTGGCGTTGACGCCACTCGCCAAAGCTCATGCCCAACTCGCGGACAAATTGCCGGGCCAGGGTTCGCTCGCTCACATGCAGTTGTGCCGCCCAGTGCGCCAGTGGCCGGTTATCGCCGGGGTTGGCCTGCAGGGTTTCCAGCAGGCCAAGCAACCCGGGGCTGCTGGCATAGGGTAAATAGCACGCCTGCATCGGCGCCTGTTGCAGTTGGTCCACCAACACTTGCGCCAAGCGGATGTCGGCGGCGCGCTCGGGGATTTTCACGTCGCGGGCGGCGAAGTCCTTGAGGATCGCTTTGAGGATGTCGCTGATGGCCAGGGTGCACGCCTGTTGCGGCAGCGCCTGGCAGACCTGCGGCGCCAGACACACCGCGCGATAATTGACGGGCTGATCGCTGTAAAAACTGTGTTCGAGGTTCGGCGGCACCCACAGCGCATATTGCGGCGGCGAAAGATAGCGCTGGCCGCCAATCTCCATGTGCAGCACGCCGTGGGACGAATACTCCAGCGTGCCCCACGGATGGGTGTGGGACGCGGCGAAGCGGTGGGCGTCGAAATCGGCATAGCGAAAATACACCGGCGCGGGTAATTCGCTGAAAGCTAAAAGATCGATGGGTTGGCGTGTCATGGTGTCTGGATTCAAGGGCAGGTTGTCTGCTTTGAAGTATAGGCATTCATCCAGACAGAGGATAATCACCGCTCATCACTCTTTTCGGTTATTCCCATGCAGTACGCGTATCCGCTGTTGGCGATCTTTATCTGGGCCGGCAATACCGTCGTTAACAAACTGGCCGTCGGCGAGATCTACCCGGCCGAGATCGGCTTCTATCGCTGGCTGCTGGCGGGATTGCTATTCACGCCGTTCATGCTCAAACCGGTGATTGCCCTGTGGCCGACCATCCGCGCCAACCTGGGCAAGATCATCACCCTCGGCGTGCTCGGCATGGCGGTCTACCAAAGCCTGGCGTACTTCGCCGCGACGCTGACCACCGCCACCAACATGGGCATCATCCTGTCGCTGATGCCATTGATGTCATTGGTCATGGCCATTGCCAGCCTGGGCCAGCGCCTGACTGCCGGGGCCCTGGCCGGTGCGGTGCTGTCCTTTATCGGCGTGCTGTTGGTGGTGTCATCCGGCAGCCTGACGTTGCTGCTGCAACACGGGGTCAACCTGGGCGACGGCATGATGCTGGTCGCGACCCTGGCGTACGCGGTGTACAACACGCTGCTGAAAAAGTGGCAGCTGCGCCTGCCGCCGCTGGTGTTGCTGTATTTGCAGGTGCTGGTGGCGATGGTGGTGCAATTTCCGCTGTTCTGGTTCTCGGCAAAAATCGGCCCGACCTGGCACAACATCCCGCTGGTGCTGTACGCCTGCCTGCTGGCCTCGATGCTCGCGCCATTGGCCTGGATGAAAGCCGTGATGCACCTGGGTCCGAGCCGTACCGTGATGTTTTTCAACCTGTTGCCGCTGCTGACCGCACTGATCGCAGCGATGGTGTTGCGCGAGCAATTGGCCTGGTATCACGGTGTCGGCGGGATGTTAACGTTGGGCGGGGTGATTCTGTCCGAGCGCTGGACGACAGTGCTTGGCCGCACTCGGTTACAGACTAGCGAGCGTTAAATCCCTGCCGCCTTCAACCGGGCGGCATGCTCGACGAACAGCCTGATCGGTTCAGCGCCTTTGCCCACCAGCCCGATCGATTGGTTGACGATGTCGAAATGGTCCAACGGAAACTCATCGCCAATCACCGTCCCCAAGTGTGAGCTGTAGCGCCCGACCATGCCGTCGCAATGCCCGACCTCGCGGACGAAGGTTCTGGCGAACAGTCGGCAGCTACGGTGGGTGCCATCGAACAGGTTGCGCCCGCGATCGGTTTTGCCCGGCTGCAAGGTGCCGGACCACGAGTAATAGCGCACGCCGTCGACTTCCTCAGCGCCCTGCCCGCCCCAAGTGTCTGGCAGGCCCTGTGGATAACGCTGATTGAACAGTGCCACGCCTTCGCTCGTCAGAGATTGATGGCCGGCCGGAATATCCACCGGCAGTTTCGGCCCCCGATAGCCGGTTTCCAGCAGACTCATCAAAGCGCCGACCAACCACAACAACGCAGCAAGCACCCGGCCCTTGGCGCTGTCGTGCGGATAGTGCCTGGCCAAGTAGTCCGCCAGTTCCGAGCCGTGGTTGGGGCCCGCGACCGAGGTGACCGAGGCGACCAGATCCGGGCGTCTGGCCGCCGCGTACCGCGCGGTCAACGAGCCTTGGCTGTGGCCAATCAGATTGACCTTCTCGGCGCCGGTCTCGCGCAGAATTTCTTCGATCCTCAGCAGCAATTGCTCGCCACGCACCTCGCTGGAGTTGAGCGGCGAAACCTGCACCGCCACCACCACTGCACCGCCCCGGCGGAGGGCGTCGACGATGCCGTACCAGTATGGGAACAGTACCAACCGGATAAACCCGAGCATGCCCGGGACCAGCACCAGGGGATAACGCGTCGCGCAAGGGTGTGACATGGGTGAACGTCCTTGTGATCGGGGGCTGACAAAGGCGTGCAAGAGCGCCGCCAAGCATCCTCGGCAAACATGACAAGCCGACGAGCAGTCTAGCCGCGATCAGGCCTCCGCCCGGCGGTGGGCAATTGGATAAAACTTTTTCCAACGGCGCTCACTCACACCTTAAGTAGCGATCGCGTCAGCAGAACGCGGCGCAAACCGGATTAGCCTCAGGAGAATGAAATGACCGAGATGCATATGACCGACAAGCAGACCCTTCGCGACCGTGCGCGCCAGCACGTCGAGAATGGCGCCGTGACGGAAAGCTATAGCGCCAACCGCGAAGAGGTGTTGCGCCTGCTCAACGAATCGCTGGCCACCGAACTGGTCTGCGTGCTGCGTTACAAGCGCCACTACTTCATGGCCTCCGGGGTCAAGGCGCATGTCGCGGCTGAAGAGTTCCTGGAACACGCCAAGCAGGAAGCGCAGCACGCAGACAAACTGGCCGAGCGCATTGTGCAACTGGGCGGCGAACCGGAATTCAACCCCGACCTGTTGTCGAAAAACTCCCACGCCCAGTACGTGGCCGGCAATACGCTGAAGGAAATGGTCTACGAAGACTTGGTCGCGGAGCGGATCGCCATCGACAGCTATCGCGAAATCATCCAATACATCGGCGAACAAGACCCGACTACCCGGCGCATCTTCGAAGACATCCTGGCCCAGGAAGAAGAACATGCCGATGACATGGCCGATATTCTGAATAGCTTGTAAATCGAGCAACCGCTTCGCGAGCAGGCTCGCTCCCACACTGATCGGCGAGATCAAATGTGGCAGCGAGCCTGCTTGCGTATGGCTATTGAGTTATTTGGTAGGTTTGACGGTCACCGGTGCTTTCCCCGCCTTCATCTGTTCCAGCAACGGCGCACACTGGTTTGGCTCGCCGCCACTCGGCGCAACCAGCGCCAGTAACCCGGCCGCAGGCGCCGCGATCACGCCCAGCGCGACCATCCCCGCGCCACGCAGCATCAACGGTACCGCTTTGACCCCGGCATCCGGCTTGATGAACTTGCCGCGCACGTACAACGGCGAGCGCAGGGAAATCAGGCGCCAGCCCTTGGATTCCGGCGTTACCGTGAGGTCGAGTTGCTCGGTGGCCATGTTCGCCGTGCCGTCGATGTAGATGATCGCGTTCTCGGTATCGAACACGAACAGCTGACTGGTAGCGAGGCCGGTCTTGATGTCGAAGTTCGCGGCGGCGCAGTTGATCTTCACTTCCTTGTCGCCGAATACTTTGCCGACCACGTAATTACCGACGTTGAGGCCCGCCAGTTCCATCAGCTCACGGCTGATGGCGCCGTCGTTGATCAGCATCTTCAGGTTGCCATTGGCGGTGCCCAACAGCGACGCGACGGAATTACCGCGACCGCTGATATCGGCGTCGCCGTTCAGCTCACCAAAACTGGTTTTCATCGGTTCGAAGGTCGGGAACAACTGCTTGAGCTTGAAGCCGCGCGCGGTCAGTTTGGCGCGGCCTTCCAGTGGCTCGGTGTGGCCGTTGAGGCGAATCTGCGCATCGAGGTTGCCGCCGGCCACGCCGAAGCGCAGCGGTTCAAGGCTCAACTGGCCGTCGTTCAGCACGACGTGGGTATAGAGGTCGTTGAACGGCAGCTCCTCGCTGTGGACGATACGCTTGCCTGTAAATTCGACGTCAGCGTCCATATCGCGCCAGCGCTCGGTCTTGAACTCTTCCACCGGCAGCACCTTGTCGGCGGGTTGCTTGCTCTCACCGCCACGGGCTTTCTGTTTAGCGTTGGAATCGGCGCCGATCAGTGGCGCGAGGTCGGCGAACAGCAGTTGATTGGAGACCAACGCGCCGCTGAGTTTCGGCCGTGGCTGGCTGGCGACAAACGCCAGGTTGCCATGGATATCACTGGCGCCGATCTTGCCGTTGAACTCCTCATACTTAAAAGACGCGCCGCCGGGCTCGTGCAGCTTGGCAATCAAGTGGCCGTCGGTGGCGTAGGGCGGCGAATCGGGCAGCGTCACGCCTGTCAACGGATACAGATTGCCGAGGCTGCTGCCGGCCAGTTTCAGGCGCAGGTCGAGAGCGCCGAGGTTCAGCGGGTCGGTCAGGGTGCCGGCCAGCTCGACGCTGGTGTCGGCAATCTTCACTTGCGCCTGCAACGGGAACGGCTTGCGCGCGTCCTGCAGGGCGAGCAAACCGCCGACCTTGCCGGAACCGGCGAGCTTCTGGCCGTGATATTGCCCGGTAGCTTTCAAGGCGAAGGCGTAGTCCTGCGGCGTATCGCCTTGCTCCTGGGCTTTCTTCGCGGCTTTGTCACCGACGATGTCGCTGAATGGAATCGGCTTGCCCAGCGGATCGATCAGGATGTCGAGTTGGGTCTTGAGGGTTTGGTCATCCAAGGTGACGTGGCCCTTGTCGAAGCCGATGGCGCCGATGTCCACCACCCAACTCGACGGTTCGGCATTCGGGTCTTTGGGGTCGAACTGGAACGTCCAATTGGCGCGGCCATCAGCCAAACGTTGCAACTGGGCGTTCGGTTCGGTGAGGTCGATACGAGGGATCACCACCCGCTGCGCCAGCAAGGCCAGGGGCGACAAGCGCAGCTCGACGCGTTTGAGGGTGACCATCTGCGGCTGCTTCGACCAGTCCGGATTGCCCAGGCTCAGGTCTTCTGCCACCACGTGCGGCCACGGCACCCAGGAACGCCAGCCGCCCTCTTCAAGCTCGCGCCGCCACACCACGGCCAAGTTGCCATTGATCGCGAATGGTCGGTGCAACTCTTCGGAGACTTTGGCATTGAGCGGCGGTTTGATGCGGTTCCAGTCGAAGAACACGATGACCAGAACCAGGATGGCAATGAGCAGAACCAGAACGGCGAAGGTCCAGGCAGGGATTTTACGAGTGCGCGTCATTGCACAGGGCTCCTGATAACAACTCAGCGCCCGACTTCGACGCCTTGGAAAATTCGCGGGCCAGTAAACGGCCGTAATGAAAGGTACGACTGGCGAAAGGCTCGCAGGTTTAATCCGAATGCCGATTTAGACGCAAAAACCTGGTTTTCCCATCGCTCGTATCGATGATGCGTTACCGCCACCGCACTTTTGTGTAGCGCCAGTGGGTGGAAAATACCCACCTCGGTGCAAAGCGTCTCCCCGCAAAGGCCCGTTCTAGAGCCTTCCACGAGAACAATCAATTCTGTTGATTATTAACATTGCGTTTATGAACTTTTATATCGACTTATCGAGAGTAGCATTGCCCTCGTACCCACTTTATCGCCCTCCTCTGGAGCACCCAATCATGAAAACCAAATTAGCAATCACGTTTGCCCTTTCACTGCTAGCCAGCTCGGCTTTTGCCCTGCCTGCTAGCGAACAAGCAACTCCACAAGTCAAAGACAGCCATTCGGCCTTCAGCCACACCGTCGCCGCCGATGGTTCGGACCGCACCCCAGGCATGATCGTCGCTGACGGCGCCAACGGTAACGGTCGCTTGAAAGACAAAGGCCTGATCACCGAAGACGGTTACGACCAGACCCCACAAGGCCAGGCAGTTGCTGAAAACGGTAACAACCGTCTGAAAGAAAAAGGCCTGATCGTTGAAGACGGTTACGACCAAACCCCACAAGGCCAAGCTGTTGCCGAAGGTGGTGGTGATCGCGTTATCGAACGCAACCGTGCTGTGAGCTGAGCCTGTGATGGCCCAGAAAAAAAGCCCGATCCCTGGATCGGGCTTTTGATTGCCTGATGCATTTGTGAGTCGCCAGCGCAAAACCCCGCCACACCTTCCCCCGATGCCCCGTTCGACGCCAGCGAAGCCGATTTGCTAGAGTGCTGCGCTGTCCCCGACCAGAACACCCATGCGATGCTGCCCCGCGCCGAACAGAAACAACAAACCCGCAATGCCCTGATGGACGCTGCCCGCCACTTGATGGAATGTGGCCGAGGCTTCGGCAGCCTGAGCCTGCGCGAAGTGGCGAAAACCGCGGGCATCGTGCCCACCGGTTTTTACCGGCACTTCGCCGATATGGACGAGTTGGGCCTGGTACTGGTCAGCGAAGTCGGCCAGACCTTCCGCGAAACCATTCGCCTGGTCCGGCACAACGAATTTGTCATGGGCGGGATTATCGATGCATCGGTGCGCATCTTCCTTGATGTGGTTGCCGCCAATCGCTCACAGTTCCTGTTCCTGGCCCGCGAGCAATACGGTGGCTCACTGCCGGTGCGCCAGGCCATCGGCCGCTTGCGCGAGGACATCAGTTCCGACCTCGCCGCCGACCTGGCACTGATGCCGAAACTGCAACACCTGGAACTGGCCGGGCTCAGCGTGATGGCCGACCTGATCGTCAAAAGCGTGTTCGCCACCCTGCCGGACATCATCGACCCGCCGCCGGACGCTCTTCCAGAACACCTGACGCCGCAAGCGAAGATTACTCAGCAACTGCGCTTTATCTTTATCGGGCTCAAGCATTGGCAAGGGCTGGGGAGCACGGAGTAAATGCTCCCACAACGGACACCGGCCAGCGCACCATCAAGGAGCGCATAACGAAGCTGCGCACCAACATCTCCCACATTCCTGCCACATTCCAAATTGCCCGCCCTGTACTGACAGGGATTTCCTACACGCACTCGCGATTGGCAAGCCCCTTGCTCTAGCCCTGATTACTGTTCATTGCTGGAAGCTTGCCCATGTTGGTGATTCATCGCCGAATCGACCCTCAGCCCCGCTGGGATGCCGAGCTGCACCTCAACTTCGAGGCCCGCAGTAAAAGCCGTTTGCGCTGTTTCAGTGCCGAGGGCGAAGACATCGGGTTGTTTTTGGAGCGCGGCCAGTCGCCGCTGTACGACGGTGAATGCCTGCAGGCTGAAGATGGCCGCATCGTGCGCGTCTGCGCCCGCCCTGAACAACTGCTACACGTGACCTGTGCCAACGCTTTCGAACTGACCCGCGCCGCCTATCACCTAGGCAACCGACACGTCGCCCTGCAAGTCGGCGACGGCTGGTTGCGACTGCTCGACGACTACGTGCTTAAAGCCATGCTCGAACAACTCCAGGCCACGGTTGAAAACATTGAGGCGCCGTTCCAGCCGGAACACGGCGCCTATGGCGGCGGCCATCACCATTCGCGGCACGGCGATGAGCATTTCAACTATCCGCCGAAGCTGCATCAGTTCGGCGTACGCACATGAATCCCGCCTGGGCGCTGCTGCGCCTGGCCAGCCCACAGTTGCCGATTGGCGGCTACAGCTATTCGCAAGGGCTGGAAATGGCGGTGGATAACGGCCGCGTCCATGACGCCGCCAGTGCCCGACGCTGGATCAGCGATCAACTGCTGCTCAACCTCGCCCGCTTCGAAGCGCCGTTGCTGTTGGCTCATTGCAGTGCAGCCGCCAGCGACAACTGGAACGAACTGCTACAGCACTGCGAGGTGCATCGCGCCAGCCGCGAAACCCGCGAACTGCATCAAGAGAGCCGGCAGATGGGCTACTCGCTGCAGCAATTACTCAACGGCTTACCGGAATTGGATGACGCCGCGCGGGACTTTCTCGCACAGCGCCCGGAGCCCCATCTGGCACTCGGCTGGGCGTTAGCTGCGCGCGCCTGGGGCATCAGCCCACAGGACGCGCTGGCTGCCTGGCTCTGGAGCTGGCTGGAAAACCAATTGGCGGTGTTGATGAAAACCCTGCCGCTGGGCCAGCAAGCCGCCCAGCGCCTGACCAGCGAACTGCTGCCGCTGCTGCAACAGGCCCAGCACGACGCCACCCGCATTCAACCCGAACAGATGGGCAGCGCCGCGTTTGGCCTGTCCCTGGCGTGCATGGCCCATGAGCGCCAGTACAGCCGCCTGTTCCGTTCCTAGGGCCTTTCAGCTTGGAGAATCACATGAACACACAACCTTTGCGCGTCGGTATCGGCGGCCCGGTGGGCTCCGGCAAAACCGCGCTGACCCTGGCCCTGTGCCTGGCGTTGCGCGAACGCTACAACCTGGCGGTGGTGACCAACGACATCTATACCCGCGAAGACGCCGACTTCCTGGTGCGCAACGAAGCCTTGGCACCCGAGCGGATCATCGGCGTGGAAACCGGCGGCTGCCCGCACACGGCGATCCGCGAAGATGCTTCGATCAATCTGGAAGCCGTGGATCAGTTGAATCGTCGCTTCCCTGGCCTGGATCTGATTCTGGTGGAATCCGGCGGCGATAACCTGTCGGCGACTTTCAGCCCGGAATTGTCCGACCTGACCATTTACGTGATCGATGTTTCCGCTGGCGACAAGCTGCCGCGCAAGGGTGGGCCGGGGATCTGCAAATCCGACCTGCTGGTGATCAACAAAATCGACTTGGCGCCGTTGGTGGGCGCGTCCCTGGAGATGATGGACAGCGACACTCGGCGCATGCGCAACGGCAAGCCCTTTGTGTTCAGCAATCAGAAAACCGGCCAGGGCCTGGCCGAGATCATCGCCTTCATCGAACAGCAAGGTTTGCTGAACGCGGCCTGACCACCGACTTTTTTATCCACAAGGAAGCTTATTCATGACCCTCAAGCGCATCTTTGCTGCGGCAGCCCTACTGCTGGCTCCGACCCTGGCCTTCGCTCACCCTGGCCATGGCGACAACGGTCTGATTGCCGGCATCAGCCATCCGATCGGCGGCCTCGACCACTTGCTGGCGATGCTCGCCGTCGGTTTGTGGGCCGCGCAGCAACAGGGCAAGGCGCGCTGGATGCTGCCGTGCACTTTCGTCGGCACCATGCTGCTGGGCGGCGTACTGGGTTTTGAAGGCTTGAACCTGCCGGCGCTGGAAAGCGGAATTGCTGCCTCGGTGCTGGCGCTGGGCCTGGCGGTGGCACTGGCGGTACGCCCGCCGTTGAGCCTGGCGATCGCTGCAACGGCGTTGTTCGCGCTGTTCCACGGCGTCGCCCATGGCCTGGAATTGCCCGACATGTCGAGCCCGTGGGCCTACGCCGCCGGTTTCGTCGCCGCCACCGCAGCCTTGCACGCCGCCGGTTATGCGCTGGTGCGCGTGCTGCCGCGCGCCGCGGCGCCGCTGGTGCGAGTGGCGGGCGCGGCTTCGGCGGCCACTGGGGTGTGGCTGCTCGCGGGCTGATCCTCAACTCCGGATCATTCCCTTGCGCTGCGTGGGAATGATCCCGACCCGCACTCTGCTACCATGTCGCGCAATCGCCCCTGCCGTGACGACGTCCGCCAATGCCCGATGTTTCCCGCTCCGCTGCCCTGCCTGAATTGACCGCTCTGTTCGCCCGCGTGCGCGCGCATTTCCAGGACATCATCGTGCCGCTCTGGCAAGGCCCCGGCTGGAACGCCGACCTGGCGCTGCCGTATGAAGCACTGGACGCCAATCACCTGCCGTTGCCGCCACAACGTTACCGCGCCATGGCCTGCGCACGGCAGTTGTATCTGTTTTCCAGCCTGATCGGCCAAGTGCCCGGCGCTGACGAACGGGCCGGTGTGCTGTTCGATTCCTTGCAACGGCACTTCCGCGATACCGAGCACGGCGGCTGGTTCTACAGCATCGACCCGCACGGCCAACCGCTGGACACCCGCAAAGACCTCTACACCCACGCCTTCATTGTGTTCGCCTGCGCTCATTACTGGGGCAAGGTGCAGCAGCCGCCAGTGGCAGCGGTGCTCGATGACGCGCTGGACGTGATCAAACACCGCTTCGCCATCGCCGATGGCCTCTACGAAGCCCTGCTGGAGTGCGACTGGCAAGCCCTTGGCGCCGGGCCCCTGCAAAACCCGCTGATGCACCTGGCCGAAGGCTTTCTCGCAGTTCTGGCTGTTCGCGCCGACGAGCCGGTACAAGCCGCACTGTTGGCGTTATGCACAGGCATGCACCACCGCTTCATCGACGCGGAACACGGCTTGCTGATGGAAAAACCGCTAGGGGCTGTGGATAACTGGTTTGAACCGGGGCATCAATTCGAGTGGTACTTCCTGCTCGAATCCTCGCCGCTGTTGCGCGGCTCGGCGCTGCACGGTTCGGTGGATCGTGCGTTCGCCTTGACGGAGCAATGGGGGCTGGAGCAGCCATCGGGTGCAGTGCGAGCGATGCTCGACCCGCAAGGCCAGCACAAGGACGCCACGCAGCGCATCTGGGCCCAGGCCGAATACCTGCGCGCGCTGACCTTGCGCCCGGAGGCCGAAGCGGCAGTGCTGCGCCAGCTTCAGGCGTTGCAGCAACGCTTCCTGCACGACGGCGGGTGGTATGAGTGTCGGGATGAGCGCGGCGACGTCAGCCGCCTCGACATGCCGTCGACCACGCCTTATCACCTGGCGACCTGCTATGCCGGGTTGGCTGACTATTTACGCTGATCGTCAAACCGCTTTCGCGAGCAGGCTCGCTCCCACTATGGAAGTGTCGTCCATGTGGGGGCGAGCCTGCTTGCGAATAGCCGTTACGCGGTCTTACCCCTTGTTGCGCTCAATCGCAAAACCCGCCCAGGTCTGGCTGACTGGCATCAATTCGAGGCTGTTGATGTTGATGTGCGGCGGTGTATTCAGCACCCAGAAAATGGTCTCGGCGATGTCCTGCGGCTGGATCGGCTCGGCGCCGGCGTAGGTGGCGTTGTAGCGCTCCTGGTCACCGGCAAAACGCACCAGCGAGAATTCGCTCTCACACAGCCCCGGCTCAATGTTGCTGACCCGCACACCGGTGCCCTGGAGGTCGCAGCGCAGGTTCAGCGAAAACTGCTTCACGAACGCCTTGCTCGCGCCGTAGACATGGCTGCCCGGGTACGGGTAGTTACCGGCAATCGAGCCGAGGTTAATGATGCCGGCGCCGCGACCATGGGCGATCAGGCGCGGCAACAACAGGCGAGTGCTGTACATCAGGCCCTTGATGTTGGTATCGACCATGGTGTCCCAGTCGTCGAGGTCACACTTGGGCGCCGGGTCGACGCCCAATGCGAGGCCAGCGTTGTTGATCAGGCCGCGCAACGTGGCGAACGACGGTGGCAGGTTGGCGATCGCCTCTTCCATCGCTTTGCGATCACGCACGTCCAGGACCAGGCCATGCACTTCGGTCTGCTTCGACAGCTCCGCGCACAGGGCGTTGAGGCGTTCTTCACGACGACCGGTCAGCACCAGTTTCCAGCCGGCATCGGCGAACCGACGGGCGCAGGCCTCACCAAAACCAGAGGTTGCGCCGGTAATAAACAGGGTGTTGGACATCGTGTTCTCCTTGCTTGGGCTGGCCAGCAGCCAGTGGGATAGAAATCGCCTTGCAGCATGCCCGGCCCGCCTGCGGGCGGCAACCGCGAGATGCTCGATAGGGCACCTTCTGTACAAAAAACAACCAACAGTGCCAATACCTTATACCGCGTGGCCTGCAGCCATGTGCGCGCACCTTATCCACAACCCCATCCACACAATCCGGGGGCAAGTGAAAAAGCTGGAAGCCGCTGTGTACAAGGCTTTGCGGGCCGATTACAAAGTTTATTGCTTGACCCTGAAGCGCCGACTGTGCAGCTGCCGGCGAATTCGCTGAACAAGGGTTTACTGAACCGATGGCTACAGGCCAGTCATTTCGGCCCTCAGCGGGGTCTTTCCAGAGTTTAGTCACAGACTTATCCACAGGCTGAGCAAGCATCTTTGCGATGCTCTTCCACTGCAACAAAAAGGTTGACAACCGGCGCCAGCGATCCAACAAAACTCCCTGTTCAAAAATCGACCAACACTCTACAGCCCTTGATTTAAAAGGCCTCCAGCCAGCTACTCCCACGTTACCCACAGCCGGTTCCACAGCAAACGGGGACAAGTCAAAACTGTGGAAAAACAGCGATTTGCAGCGGCTTTATGTCGCGCTTTGGGAGGTCGTGAGATTTGTTTTCCACAATTTCCGGACGAGGTAAAAAACAGGCAAAAAAAAGCTCCGGCGATCACTCACCGGAGCTTATTTTAGTGCCCTGAGCGGCTTAGTGCCCGCCGAGGTAGGCGTTCCTCACTTCTTCGTTCACCAGCAGTTCCTGCCCAGTGCCGCTGAGGCGAATCTCGCCGTTGACCATCACGTAGGCGCGGTCGGAGAGTTTCAACGCGTGGTTGGCGTTCTGCTCCACCAGGAAAATGGTCATCCCGGTTTTCGCCAGTTCGCGCAGGGTGGCGAAAATCTGCTTCACCACAATCGGCGCCAGGCCCAGGCTCGGCTCGTCGAGCAACAGCAACTTCGGCCGGCTCATCAGTGCCCGGGCGATGGCGAGCATTTGCTGCTCGCCGCCGGACATGGTCATGGCCCGCTGAGTGCGCCGCTCTTCGAGGCGCGGGAACAGCTCAAACATGCGCTGCATGTCTTCCTTGGCATGCTTGTCACCGATCGGAATAGTGCCCATCAGCAGGTTTTCCTCGACGGTCATGTCAGGGAATACTCGCCGTCCTTCCGGCGACTGCGCAATGCCGTTAGAGGCAATGTAGTGCGACGACTTCTGCGTGATGTCCACGCCTTGGTAAAGGATCTGCCCGCCCGCCGCCCGTGGCTGGCCGAAAATCGACATCAGCAGGGTCGACTTGCCGGCGCCGTTGGAGCCGATCAGGCTGACGGTTTCGCCTTCATTGATGTGCAGCGAGACGCCTTTCAAGGCCTGGATAGGGCCGTAGAACACGTCCAGGCTTTTCATCTCGAGGATGGGTTGGCTCATAGCACCACCTCCTCTTCATCCGCACCGAGGTACGCGGCGATCACTTTTGGATCGTTGCGGATGGCCTCGGGGCCACCTTCGGCAATCACCGTGCCGTGGTCCAGCACCACAATGTGGTCGGAAATACTCATCACCATGCCCATGTCGTGTTCGATCAGCACCACGGTCAGATCGTGCTCGTCGCGCAGCAGCCGGATCATCGCGCTCAGCGCTTCGGTTTCCTGAGGGTTGAGGCCGGCCGCCGGTTCGTCGAGGCAGATGATCTGCGGCCGCGTGCACATGGCCCGGGCAATTTCCAGGCGACGCTGCTGGCCGTAGGACAGTTCACCGGCCAGACGGTTGGCGCAGTCCACCAAGTCGACCACTTCCAGCCAGTAGAACGCGCAATCCAGTGCATCGCTCTCAGCCTTGCGGTAGCCCTTGGTGTTGAGGATGCCGGATAGCAGGCTGCGGTTGACCCACATGTGTTGGGCCACCAGCAGGTTTTCCAGTACCGACATTTCCTTGAACAGGCGAATGTTCTGGAAGGTCCGCGCCAGACCCGCGCGGTTCACCAGGTGAGTGCCGCCGAACATTTTGTAGTACAGCCGGCTGATGAAGTTCTTGGGCGACACGAAATCGGTCAGCCTGAACGACTCGCCCAGCAACTGGATGACGTTGGTGTGTTCGCCGCGCACGTTGAGTTCAATCTTGCCGCCAGAGGCTTTATAGAAACCGGTCAGGCAGTTGAACACTGTGGTCTTGCCGGCACCGTTAGGGCCGATCAGGGCGAAGATCGAGTTGCGATGGACCTTGAGGCTGACATCGCTCAAGGCCTTGATGCCACCGAAGTGCATCATCAGCTTTTCTACGGAGAGGACAACTTCGCTCATGGCGCTACTCCCTTACGAGGCGTCACACCGGTACGGCTGATCCGAATCAGGCCGCGCGGTCGCCAAATCATCATCAACACCATCAGCACACCGAACAGCAGTACACGGTACTCGGCGAAGCCACGCAGCAATTCCGGGGCAACGGTCAGCACGAATGCGGCGATGACCACGCCGATGGTCGAGCCCATGCCGCCGAGCACCACGATGGCGAGGATCAGCGCCGATTCAAAGAAGGTGAACGAGGTCGGGTTGACGAAGCCTTGATAAGTGGCGAAGAACACCCCCGCCAGGCCTGCAGTCGAAGCGCCGATGGTGAAGGCCGAGAGCTTGACCAGTACGTGGTTCAGGCCCATCGAGCGGCAGGCGATTTCGTCTTCACGCAAGGCTTCCCAGGCGCGGCCCACCGGCATCTTCACCAAGCGATGCTTGATGTACAGCACGGCCAGGACCACCAGGAACAATACCGCATAGATGAAGTAATACTTCACGTCGGGGTTGTAGGCGATGCCGAAGAACTCGTGGAACGGCACCCCGCCATCCTTCGCGCGCTTGCCGAACTCCAGGCCGAAGAAAGTCGGCAGCGGTGCCGCCATGCCATTCGGGCCGCCAGTCAGCGACAACCAGTTGTTGAGCACCAGACGGATGATTTCGCCGAAGCCCAGGGTCACGATCGCCAGGTAATCCCCGTGCAGACGCAGCACCGGGAAGCCGAGGATGCAACCGGCCAGCGCCGCGGCAATCGCCGCCAACGGCAACACGGTCCAGAAGCCCAGGCCCAGGTACTGATAACCCAGCGCCAGGCCATAGGCGCCGATGGCGTAGAACGCCACGTAACCCAGGTCAAGCAGACCGGCCAGACCGACCACGATGTTCAGCCCCAGGCCGAGCAATACGTAGATCAGGCCGAGAATCACCACGCCCAGCAGGTACGAGTTGGAGAAAAACGGGAAGACCACGGCGATCACGATCATCACTGGAATGATCCAGCGCAGGCGTGATTTGTAATCGGCAGGCAGCACATGAACCCCGGAACCGGTGCTCTCGAAACCATCGAGAATACTGAGGCCCTTGGGCGTTTGCAGGAACAGGCTCAGTGCCAGTCGACCGGCCATTACAATGCCGACAATCCAGGCGACGCGAGTCGGTTCGAGGATGAAACTGTAGCCATCGAGCACTACACCGACGATCGGGCCGAAAACAATCAGCGCGACCAGGCCGGCGAGAATGGCGTCAACCAGGCTTTTTTTGACATCAATGGTTTTTTTGGTGGTTGAGGACATCGTTTATACCTTCGACACAAGAGGACGGCCGAGCAGGCCTTGAGGCCGAAAGACCAGAACAAGTACGAGCAGCGAGAAGCTGAATACGTCTTTGTAGTCGGAGTTGATCAGACCGGAAAACAGCGACTCGGAAATGCCGAGGATAATCCCGCCGAGCATCGCGCCAGGCAACGAGCCGATACCGCCGAGTACCGCTGCGGTGAACGCCTTCACGCCGATGATGAAGCCCGCGTAGAAGTCGAAGGTGCCGTAGTTCATGGTGATCAACACACCGGCGAGGGCCGCCATGGCCGCACCGATGATGAACACATAGGAAATTACCCGGTCGGTGTTGATACCGAGGATCGAGGCCATCTTGCGGTCTTGCTGGGTTGCGCGGCACATGCGGCCGAGCTTGGTGTACTTGATGATGTAGGTCAGCACGCCCATGCCAGCGAACGCGGCGATCAGGATGAAGATCTTGGTGTAGGTGAGCTGCACGAAGCCCGAGCCGACATCGATGCGCAGGGCACCGGTCAACAGGGTTGGAACGCCTTGCTGCTTGGCGCCCTGGGAGATCTGGGCATAGTTTTGCAGGATCAGGGAGATACCGATGGCGCTGATCAGCGGCGCCAGACGAGTCGAGTTGCGCAGGGGTTTGTAAGCGACACGCTCGATGACCCAGCCGTAAACGGCGGTCACCACGATGGTAAAGATCAGCGTGCCAAGCATCAGCAGCGGGAAGGATTCGATACCGAAGTAAGCCAGCAGAGCCAGACTGATTGCCGCGAGGTAAGCGGAAATCATGTAAACCTCGCCATGGGCGAAGTTGATCATGCCGATGATGCCGTAGACCATTGTGTAGCCGATGGCGATCAGGCCATAGACCGACCCGAGGGTCAGGCCGTTGACCAGTTGCTGCAGGAAAATACCATCCATAACGCAATCTCACGCATTTTGAGAGACTGCACACGGCGGGTACGACGGTCTGGGGTTCAGCCCTCCGCGCAACACGGCCGATGTGCAGCTCTACGAGAAAAGACAGACGGGCCTTCTGGCGGATACCAGTCAGCTAACAGTAAACACAATCTTTGCAGCGAGGGAGCTTGCCTCCGCCAGGTCGCGCAGCGTCCTCCAACATCAGAGCACTGCCGCGCAGCCCAGCGGGAGCAAACTCCCTCTCCACAGGCCGGTCAACCGTTCAAATTACTTCTGTTTTTCCAACTGGTGGTATTTGCCGTCCTTGTCCCACTGGTAAACCACGTAGTCGGAGACTTTCAGGTCACCCTTGGTGTCCCAGGCCTTGTCGCCCATGACGGTCTTGACGGTGTTTTTCTTCAGCCATTCAGCTGCTTTTTCACCGCTGTTGGACTTGGCACCGTTAAAAGCGGCAGCCAGGGTCTGCACCGACGCGTAAGCGTACAGGGTGTAGCCTTCAGGCTCGGTACCGGCTTTACGGAACGCGTCAACCACGGCCTTGCTGTCTGGCAGCAGGCGCGGGTCGGCGCCAAAGGTCATCAGCACGCCGTCGACGTATTGCGGGCCGCCAGCGGTGGTGACCAGTTCGTCGGTCACGATGCCGTCATCGGACATGAACTTGGCGTCTTTGAGGCCTTGTTCACGCATTTGACGAACCAGTGGACCGGCTTCCGGGTGCAGGCCGCCGAAGTAGACGACGTCAGCGCCAGCGGCGCGGATTTTAGTAACCACGGCGCTGAAGTCTTTCTCGCCACGGGTCAGGCCTTCATACAGCACTGGCTTCACGCCGCGTTTTTCCAGCTGAGCCTTGGTGGCGTCCGCCAGGCCTTGGCCGTAGGTGTCCTTGTCGTGCAGCACAACGACTTTCTTGCCCTTGAGCACATCGACGATGTAGTCGCCGGCCACGATGCCTTGCTGGTCATCACGCCCGCACATACGGAACATGGCGCTCAGGCCGCGTTCGGTCACGGTTGGGTTGGTGGAACCCGGGGTGATCGCGATGATGCCCGCTTCGTCGTAGATCTCGGACGCCGGGATGGTCGACGACGAGCAGAAGTGACCGACCACGCCGGCGACTTTCTGGTTGGTGAGGTCCTTGGCGACCGTCACTGCCTGTTTCGGTTCGCAGGCGTCATCGCCTTTGACCAGGACGATCTTTTCCCCGTTGACGCCGCCAGCCGCGTTGACCGCGTCGGCTGCAGCCTGTGCACCCTTCATGTACTGCTCGCCGAATGCCGCGTTGGCACCGGTCATTGGACCCGCTACACCGATTTTCACATCAGCTTGAGCAAACGCAGAAACACCCAAAGCAGTTGCCACTGCGAGGGCCAGAAAGCCTTTCTTGTAAAACGTCTGGGACATGAGGTGGTGCTCCAAGGTTTTTTTTAATTGGCACTGCGACTTCAACTGAATGCTCAGAGCAAGGGCCGTGCCATCGGTTTTTTATTCTTCAAAAAGTCGCTGCATTATTGTTATTTCGACTGTTTCGAGCCCTTTTACATGGGGCGTGCAACCGTCTAAACCGCAGAAGGTGAAACCATCATTTTCAATTGGCGCAACCCGCTTGCGCCATCATTGCAACCGCAACACTAAACGGCGTGCAACCAGCCTGTAACAACCTGCGTCACCGAAGTGCACACTGCTGGTGCGGGACTGCTACACCCCCGCACCAATACAGGCTAGCCGCTACGCTGAAAAGCGCCGCTTCCAGCAACAAAATTCAACAATCAAATCACTATGCGCAAGCACTGGCCTGCGTGATACAGGGAAAAGCCCGCCTCGTAAAGACAACTGCGTAAACCGACACCCGCTACGGGCTGCATCGGTGCGAAGGGAATCGGCAGCGCCTGGGCATTTCCATGGCACAGATAGTCAGCAAATGCCTTGCCCACCACCGTGCCCGTGGTCACGCCCCGGCCGTTGTACCCGGTGACTGCCACCAAACCGGGCGCCGGTTCGAATAAACGCATCAGATGGTCCGGGGTAAACGCGATTCGCCCGGTCCAGGTGCACTCCCACTCGACATGTTTAAGGTACGGGAAATAATGCTGCTGCACCCGATCGGCCCAGGCCTTGAGGAACCAGGCCGGTTTCTGATTGCCATTCCCCAGGCTGCCCAACAGCAAGCGCCCGTCCTGATCGCGGCGGATGCTGCTGAGCACCTGCCGCGTGTCCCACGAACCCTGGCCGCCCGGCAGAATCCGCTGTGCGGCGTCATCGGTCAATGGCACCGAGGCGACTTGGTAGTAATAACCGGGAAAGAAATTGCGCCGCAGGTCAGTCCAGTCGCCTTCGGTGTAGGCATTGGACGCAATCACCACTTGTTCAGCGAGCACCGAACCTTGTGCCGTCTGCACCGACCAGCGCGAACCCTGGCGTTCAAGACGCGTGACCGGCGAATGGTCAAATAATTGACCGCCCAAGCCTTTGGCGGCGTTCGCCAGCCCGGTGGTGTACGCCATCGGATTAATGGTGCCGGCGCGACGATCGAGCAGCGCGGCGGCGATTTTCGAGGTGCCGGTCGCTTGCTCGCATTGCGTGCCGGTCAGCAACTCGACCGGTGCACCACGGCGTTTCCATTGGGCTTCACGACTGCGCAGATCGGCTTCTCCACGGGCGTTGTGCGCCATGTGCAGCGTGCCTTCGCGACGCAACTGGCAATCGATGTTGTATTTGTCGACCAGGCTGAACACCAATGCCGGTGCGGCGCCGAGCATGCGGTTGAGCTGGCTGCCCACCGCTTCGCCGAAGCCGGCTTCGATCTCATCTGGTGGAATCCACATGCCGGCATTCACCAAGCCGACGTTGCGCCCAGAGCCGCCATGCCCGGCGCGATGCGCTTCAAGCACGCACACTGATTTGCCTTGTTCCAGCAGATGCACCGCCGCCGACAACCCGGTAAACCCGGCGCCGATCACGCAGACATCCACCGTCACTTCACCAATGAGCGCGGCGTTATCCGGCCGCTGCGGCGTCAACTTTTCCCACAGACACTCTTCGCGTAACGGCATTGCCAGACTCCAAAAGTGAAACCTAACCCATCCCCACAAATCAGTGTGGGAGCGAGCCTGCTCGCGAAAGCGGTGTGTCAATCGCCAAGGCTATCGGCTGACAGATTGCATTCGCGAGCATGCTCGCTCCCACAGGGGTATTACGTGAGCCGATGATCAGTCGAACGTAATGCCCTGCGCCAACGGCAATTCCAGCGAGTAGTTCACGGTGTTGGTCTGGCGGCGCATGTAGGCGCGCCAGGCGTCGGAGCCGGATTCGCGACCGCCGCCGGTTTCTTTTTCACCGCCGAATGCGCCGCCGATTTCCGCACCGCTCGGGCCGATGTTGACGTTGGCGATGCCGCAGTCGCTGCCGACGTCGGACATGAACTGCTCGGCTTCACGCACGTCAGTGGTGAAGATGCACGACGACAGGCCTTGTGGCACCGAGTTGTTCAGTTCCACGGCTTCGGCGAAGTCGCTGTAGCCGACCACGTACAGGATTGGCGCGAAGGTTTCGTGGCGGACCACATCGCTTTGCTCCGGCATCTCAACGATTGCAGGCGAAACGTAATAGGCGTTAGGGAATTTATCCGCCAACTGCCGCTCGCCGCCAAACACCCGGCCACCCTCGCTCAAAGCCTGTTCCAGTGCCTCCTGCATGCCTTCGAAACTTTGCTTGTCGATCAGCGGGCCGATCAGGTTGCCTTCCAGCGGGTGGCCGATGCGCACTTTGGAATAGGCGGCTTTGAGGCGGGTGACGATTTCGTCCTTGACCGATTCGTGGGCGATCAAGCGGCGCAGCGTGGTGCAACGCTGGCCCGCGGTACCCACGGCGCTGAACAGGATGGCGCGCACGGCCATGTCGAGGTCGGCGCTTGGGGCGAGGATCATCGCATTGTTACCGCCCAGTTCCAGGATGCTGCGGGCAAATCGCGCGGCGATCTTAGGCGCCACTTCGCGGCCCATGCGGGTGCTGCCGGTGGCGCTGATCAGCGCGACACGCGGATCATCGACCAACGCTTCGCCGGCATCGCGGCCGCCGATGATGACTTGGCTGAGGTACGGCGGCGCATCGCTGAAGTTCTTCAGCACGCGGTCAAACAGCGCCTGGCAGGCCAGGGCGGTCAGTGGGGTTTTTTCCGACGGTTTCCAGATCACCGGGTTGCCGCACACCAGCGCCAACGTGGTGTTCCACGCCCAGACCGCGACCGGGAAGTTGAATGCACTGATCACGCCGACCACGCCCAGCGGATGCCAGGTTTCACGCATGTGGTGGCCCGGACGCTCGGAGGCGATGGTCAAGCCGTACAACTGACGGGACAGGCCGACCGCGAAATCGCAAATGTCGATCATTTCCTGAACTTCGCCCAGGCCTTCCTGGGTGATCTTGCCCGCTTCCCAGGACACCAGCTCGCCGAGATCGGCCTTGTATTCGCGCAGGATGTCGCCCAACTGGCGTACCAGTTCGCCACGGCGCGGGGCCGGCACTTTACGCCACAGGTCGAACGCATGCTCTGCGCGACTGACCTGCTGCTCGACTTCGGCAGCGCCTTCCCAGTTCACGGAGGCAATCTGGCTGCCGTCGATTGGCGAATGCACCGGCACTTTGCCGTTCTGGTACAGGGCCGGGTTTACACCTAGACGATCAAGCAATGCGGCAACCATGGGTTACTCCTCAAGCAAAAAAACAATGTATAGAGCCGATTCGGGACGGCTGATCAGACCTGTAGTTTTAGCTGGCCGAAGGCTTGTCAACAAACGACGATTAAGCGAGATATCATTCCGTTAATTCATGCAGCGCCGCGAAGGCCTGCCGTAATGCCCGGACCAAAGGCTAAGCCCATGCTCAATAAACGTCATTTGCCATCGATCACCGCGCTGCAGTGTTTTGAAGCGGTCACCCGCCACCTGAGTTTTACCCGCGCGGCCGAAGAGCTCAACTTGACCCAGAGTGCGGTGAGCAAGCAAGTGGCGCAGCTCGAAGAGTTGCTGCAGCACTTGTTGTTCCTGCGAGTGCGCCGTCGTTTGCAGATGACCCCAGCCGGGGATTTGTACTTGGTGGAAGTCCGAAAAATCCTCACTCAGGTCGAGATGTCGACCCATTACCTGCGTTCCTACGGCGGCGAGACCGAAGTACTGCGGGTGTCGACACCCTCGACCTTCGGCGCGCGCTGGCTGGTGCCGCGCCTGAAGGGCTGGCGCCTGCGGCATCCGTCGATTCACCTGGACCTGTGCAACGAGCAGGAAGCCGACGAATTGCTGCAAGGTCGCGCCGACCTGGCCTTCTACTTTGGTCAGGGTTCGCGCCCCGGCACTGAATGCCTGAAACTGTTTGGCGAAGAACTGGTGCCGGTCTGCGCCCCCGGCAGTTTGCCGGACGCACCGTTGACCGACCCACGACAACTGACGGACCTGGTGCTGCTGCAAAACGCCTCACGCCCACAGGCCTGGCACGACTGGTTCGACAGCCAGGGCTTGCAGACTGAACACAGCTATCACGGCCCGCGTTTCGAGACTTTCTATATGTGCATTCGCGCCGCCCAGGTCGGTTGTGGGGTGGCCTTGCTGCCCAGGTTCCTGGTGGAAGAGGAATTGGCCGACGGCAAGCTGATCATTCCCTGGCAGCATGCGATGCCCAGCAGCGACGCCTACTACCTGGCTTACCCGGAACATTCGGCGCAAGTGCCCAAGGTGCGGGATTTTGTTAAATGGATGCTTGAACAGATCGATGGCCTGGACACCGCGCAAGACTGAACTCCCCCCTCACCAACGGTGATTGGTTTCGTCAAAAAAAGCGCTGGCCTAAACGCCCGCTGATATGCGCCACTATGCCTACTCAATGAAATCGCTGGACCCTTGCCCCCTCGGGCGGCGGCCAGCCTGGAGATTCCCGTTATGAGCGAGAGTGTGTTTGCCGATCGCATCGTGCAGAACCTGCTCGACACCGACTTCTACAAACTGACGATGATGCAGGCAGTGCTGCACAACTACCCGAACGTAGAAGTGGAATGGGAGTTTCGTTGCCGTAACAGCGAGGATCTGCGCCCGTATCTGGCTGAGATCCGTTTTCAGGTCGAACGCCTGGCCGAGCTGAGTCTGAGCGCCGACCAGTTGAGTTTCCTGGAGCGCATCAGCTTCATGAAGCCGGACTTCCTGCGCTTCCTCGGGTTATTCCGCTTCAACATGCGCTACATCCACACCGGTATCGAAAACGGCGAATTGTTTATCCGCCTGCGTGGCCCGTGGCTGCACGTGATCCTGTTCGAAGTGCCGCTGCTGGCGATCGTCAGCGAAGTGCGCAACCGCTATCGCTACCGCGAAATCGTCCTGGAACAGGCCCGCGAGCAGTTGTACCGCAAGTTCGACTGGCTGACCGCCAACGCCGGCGCCGACGAGTTGTCAGAGCTGCAAGTGGCGGACTTCGGCACCCGGCGCCGGTTTTCCTACCGGGTCCAGGAAGAAGTGGTGAATGTGCTCAAGCACGACTTCCCTGGGCGCTTCGTCGGCACCAGCAATGTGCACCTGTCCCGGGAAATCGACATGAAACCCCTGGGCACCATGGCCCACGAGTGGATCATGGCGCACCAGCAACTGGGGCCGCGTCTGATCGACAGCCAAATCGCCGCGCTCGACTGCTGGGTTCGCGAATACCGTGGTCTGCTAGGGATCGCCTTGACCGATTGCATCACCACCGATGCCTTCCTCGGTGATTTCGACCTGTACTTCGCCAAGCTTTTCGACGGTTTGCGCCACGATTCCGGCGACCCGGTGGTCTGGGCCGAGAAAGCCATCGCGCATTATCACAAGCTGGGCATCGACCCGATGAGCAAGACCTTGGTGTTCTCCGACAGCCTGACATTGCCCAAGTCGCTGGAGATATTCCGTGCGTTGCGCGGTCGCATCAACGTCAGCTTCGGGATCGGTACCAACCTGACGTGCGATATTCCGGGTGTCGAGCCGATGAGCATCGTGCTTAAAATGGCCGCCTGCAACGGCCAGCCCGTGGCCAAAATATCCGATGAGCCTGGTAAGACTCACTGCAAGGACCCGAATTTCGTCGCCTATTTGCGACACGTTTTCAAAGTACCTGCCGCCCCTACTGGCACTTCCAACAAGGAGTGAATTCATGCAAGCCGTACAGCGTGAGATTGCTGAACAGCTCAACGTTCAACCACCGTTTGCCGACAATGCTGCCCTGATCGCGGAAGTCGCCCGGCGCGTGGCCTTCATTCAGGACTGTCTGGTCAATTCCGGGCTCAAGACCCTGGTGCTGGGCATCAGTGGCGGCGTCGACTCGCTGACCGCCGGCCTGCTGGCGCAGCGGGCGATCCGCGAACTGCGCGAACGCAGCGGTGATGACAGTTACAAATTCATCGCCGTGCGCCTGCCCTACGAAACCCAGTTCGATGAACACGACGCACAAGCCTCGGTGGATTTCATCGACCCGGACGAACGCCACACCGTGAACATCGGCCCGGCGGTCAAGGCACTGGCGAACGAAGTCGCGGCGTTTGAAGGTAAGCATGCGGTGTCGGTGGACTTCGTGCTGGGCAACACCAAGGCGCGGATGCGCATGGTCGCCCAATACACCATCGCT
Source organism: Pseudomonas rhizozeae (assembly GCF_031583775.1). NCBI lineage: Bacteria > Pseudomonadati > Pseudomonadota > Gammaproteobacteria > Pseudomonadales > Pseudomonadaceae > Pseudomonas > Pseudomonas rhizozeae. Next base: position 115,357 of record NZ_JAVLSB010000037.1, on the reverse strand, counting down.
GGCGCCGCCCATGGCTTGGTGATCGGCACCGACCACGCCGCTGAAGCGGTGATGGGCTTCTTCACCAAGTTCGGCGACGGCGCCTGCGACCTCGCGCCACTGAGCGGGTTGGTGAAAAACCAGGTGCGGTCGATTGCCCGGCATTTCGGCGCACCGGAGTCGCTGGTGGAAAAAATCCCTACCGCCGACCTCGAAGACTTGTCACCGGGCAAACCAGATGAAGCGTCGCACGGCGTGACCTATGCCGAAATCGATGCGTTCCTGCACGGCAAACCGGTGCGTGACGAGGCGTTCAAGATCATTTGCGATACCTACCGCAAGACCGAGCACAAACGAGTGTTGCCGTTTGCGCCTTGATAGGTGAGAGGCCTTCACCCTTCTATTCGCGAGCAGGCTCAATCGGTTGAAAGCCAGGCACAAAAAAAAGCGTCCGCAATGGACGCTTTTTTATGCGCGGAGCCTGATCACTTCAGCGTGACAGTGCCTTTCATCATCGAGATATGGCCCGGGAACGAGCAGAAGAAGCCGTATTTTTGCGTCGGGTCGAGTTTCGACACATCAAAGGTCACCGAGTCAGATTCTTTGGCGCCGATGATTTTGGTGTGGGCGATGACACGGGTATCGCCTTCCTTCAGATAGTCCTTGTCGATACCGGCGCCCAGGCCATCGGTGGCGATCGGCTGCATGTCGGCTTCTTTACTGATCACCAGGTTATGGCCCATGACGTTCTTCGGCAGGGTGCCGCCGTGGGTCAGCTTGACGGTGAAAGTCTTGCAGCTCTTGTCGATGGCGATGTCCTTGGTGTTGAAGGTCATCTGGTCTGTGGAGTCGACGGTGACCTCGCACTCCGCGGCCATCAGTTGGCTACTGGCCAGCGTCAGCAGGGATACCGCAACGAGTTTGGCAAACATGGTGATTCTCCAAGGCAGGGTGTTGTTATTGAATCGTCTGGAGCAGAAGACTGCCTGAATTTTTCGCAAGTTCCTATGATCTGGATCAAAAAATTGTATACAACTTGACGCTATAGCCCCCATCGAGACAATCAAACAGCCGGCCCACGGGGCGCGCACCTATGATCGGCGCATCGACTTGCTTACCCACATACCGGAGCGCTCACCATGTTTATCAACAGCCTTTTTTGCAGTTTGCTCGCCGCCTACGCCTGCGGCGCCAGTGGTACGTACGAAACCCCAAAACGCGAAGCTTGAACGCCGAATCATCCGGACCAGCCCCTCTGGCGCGATTTTCTCGCTCATATCGTCGGCGAACGCTTCGTTCGCGGGCAGCGCCGTGACATGCTGCCACCGAGCGAGTCGCCGCCACGCCTGCCGGATACACCTGACCTCTGGCAACGGGCGGTGCTTCCGAAACGGTTCGAGCGAAAACCCAGCTAACGGCTCGACCTCGATACAGGGCAGAATACGCGCCGCTCAACCTCACCTTCGACCCAAGAGGATCGCCCATGGCTAAACCTAATTATTCCTTCGCCAAACGTCAGAGAGACTTGGCCAAGGAGCAGAAGAAAGAGGAAAAGCTTCAGCGCAAGAAAGCCACTGCTGAAGAAGAAGCCGCTGCACTGAACCCGGAAGCCGAGGGTGACGTCGCCGCAGAAGATGATGTTGAAGCACCGAAAGATCGGGCGCCCGACGCCTGAGACCTCAGGGCCGATGTTCTGATCTGGCCCACCGGATCTGTGTCCGGGGTCAGCAGCCTGGCTGCTGCCCCTCACAGAAGACCGGCACCTCTTCCTCCAGTGGCATCACCGTGACCTGAACCTCGGGGTCATGATTGCCGCCTCCCAGAATCACCCCACGCAACGGCGACACATCGGAAAAATCCCGGCCCCAGGCCAGGGTGATGTGCTCCAGCGCCGGCTGAACGTTGTTGGTCGGATCGAAATCGACCCAACCCAGCACTGGGCAAAACACTGAAACCCAGGCATGCGACGCATCGGCGCCGATCAACCGTGGCTGGCCCGGCGGTGGCTGGGTCAGCAAGTACCCGCTGACATAGCGGGCGGCCAGACCGCGAGAACGCACGCAAGCCAGCATCAAGTGCGCGAAGTCCTGACACACCCCGCGCTTGCGCTCCAGCACTTCCACCAGCGGAGTGGCGACCTGAGTGGCTTCCGAGTCGAAGGTGAACTCGCTGAAGATCTTGTGCATCAACGCCTGCACCCCGAGCATCAACGGCCGCCCAATGGGAAAGCAGCTTTCGGAGAATTCGACGAAATTGCGCTTCAGGTGGACGTAGGGGGATTCGAAACGATAGCGGCAGGCTTCCAATATTTGCGGAGCCAATGGCTGACTGCTGTAAGTAAGCGCCTGACGGGTCAATTCCCAGGCAGGTGACTGGTTGAAATCCAGCAGTGGCCGGGCGAGGACTTCGACCGTCAATTGCGCATTCACCCGCAACTCGTCGTGGGGGCGCTCGAACGCGAGGCGGGTCAGCGGATTGCCGAACACGTCCAGTTCATCCCGTCGAGCCGTCGGGTCCGGGCTGATCTGCAACTGCCGCGCCCTGCAACGCTGCCACTCGCAATCCCGTGGCCATAAATGCGCCAGCTGCTGCGCCAGGGACACCGGGCTGTCGTAGTGATAATGAGTGTCGTGGGAAATCTGATAACGCGCGCTCATCAGACAGACACCGTGCGCTGGCTGACGTCGTCGACATGGGCAAAATGACGCAGGGCCAGGCGATCCGAGACTTGGCCACTGGCCCCGGCAATCTCTTGCAGCAGATCAGCCAGGCCCTCGACCGCAGCTTCAACAGCGGCCGCACCAAACAGCGAGTTTTCCAGGCAACGTAGATCGAATTGCGCCAGTCGCTCCACCAACACTGGCAAACCGGCTTCGCGCGGTGCGCCGAAGTCATCGTTCAAGCGCTTGAGCGAGCGCGTCACCAGCTTCAACTGGAACAGCACCGCGTGCGGGTTTTGTTCATCGAGCAACAGCAAGTCGAGCACCGGGACCAATTGCGCCACGGCCAGATAGCGGGCGCGGTAGGTGATGCTGCTATTGCCCAGCTCCAGCAACCACTCCAGCCCGGCCTGATCGTGGGCACCGCTGCCTCGCAGGAACGCCGCGAGGCTGTTGCTGAGAAACTGCAAACGCTCGATGCGCCGGCCGATCATCAGAAAACGCCAGCCTTCGTCGCGGGTCATGTCGTCGAGGGCGAAACCGGAGAGCGCCGCCAGGGACATCACCAAGCGGTTGAGGAAGTCGAGCAACTCGCCGAAATCCGGTTCTTCGGTTTCCAGTTCCAGGGCTTCGCGCTGCAGTTCCACCAGCGCCTGCCAGTTTTCCCGGGACAACTTGCCGCGAACCTGGGACGCCGCCCACTGCAAGCGCTGCAAGTTGGAACGCAGACTGAACGACCAGTCATCACCCAGCAAGGCGGCGAGCAGGCGCTCCGGCAACTCGCCCTCCTCCGGCAACAGCATCAGCCGTTCGCCGAGGTCGACCGCCGCTTGCAAGGCTTGCGGATCGTCGCCATCGACATAGCGCGCGAGCATGATCCGCAACAGTCGCGCGCTGTCGTCGCAGCGCTCGCAATAACGGCCGAACCAGAACAGGTTTTCCACCACCCGCGACGGCAGGTACGGATCGCGGCGCACCAGATCGTGAACGCCGATGGTTCGCTCGGCGGTCCATTTCTCGCCGGTGGGTGCGTGTTCGCCGACCACCCAAGTGTCCTTGCTCGCGCCACCGCGCTGCATCGACACCACCTCGGCATCGGCCTGCGCCGCGACACGGGTCAGCCCGCCGGGCAACACCCGATAACCGTTGCGACTGGCCACTGCATACATCCGCATGCCGATGGCCCGCGGTTGCAGTTGCCCGTCCTCGGCCTGCCAGATCGGCGCCTGGGACAGTTGCGCCAGTTCTTGTGCCACGTAAGCGTAAGGCCGCGCCTGCATTCGCGCAGCCAGGGACTGGCGCTGTGGCTCTGTGAGATCGCGGCCGAACACCGGGGCGAAACTTTGTGAGGGGAATGCCGGTTTGATCAGCAGCTCCGGCAACTTCTCCAGCGCTTGCGCCAGCACCGGCGCTTCGCCGCACCACCACGTGGCAATGGAGGGCAGGATCAAATCTTCGCCAAACAGAAATTGGCTGATCCTTGGCAAAAACCCCAGCAAGCCTGGCGATTCAAGCACACCGCTGCCCAAGGCATTGGCCACCAGCACCCGCCCCTGACGCACCGCCTCCAGCAAACCCGGTACACCCAACGCCGAGTCGGTGCGCAATTCCAGCGGGTCACAGAAGTCGTCGTCGAGCCGGCGCATGATTGCGTGGACCCGGCGCAAGCCGCTGAGGGTTTTCAGGTACACCGTGGCATCGCGCACGGTCAGGTCGCCGCCTTCGACCAGGGGATAGCCGAGTTGGCGCGCGAGGTACAAATGTTCGAAATAGCTTTCATTGAAGCGCCCCGGCGTGAGCAGCACGATCAATGGCGTCTCGTTGTCGCTGGGGGCCTGGCGAGCGAGAGTTTCCTGCAACGAGCGGAAGAACCCCGCGAGGTGCTGCACTTTCAGGTCGCGGTACAACTCGGGAAATGCCCGGGACACAATAGTGCGGTTTTCCAGGGCATAGCCCGCGCCCGACGGCGCCTGGGTACGGTCCGCCGTGACCCACCAGCGACCATCGGGCGTGCGCGCCAGGTCAACCGCATACAGGTGCAAAAAGGCCCCGTCCGGCGGTTGGATGCCCTGACAGGGCCAGAGGAAGTTGTTGTGACCGAACACCAACTCGGCCGGCAGCAAACCTTCGCTGATCAAGCGCTGCGGGCCGTACAGGTCCGCCAGCACTGCGTTCAGCAACCGCGCACGCTGGGCGATGCCCGCCGACAAGTGCTGCCATTCATCGGCGGCAATCACGTGGGGCAACAGGTCCAGCTCCCAGGGCCGATCAGCGCCCTTGGGGTCGGCATAAACGTTATAAGTGACGCCGTTTTCCTGGATCTGCCGGGCCAGCAAGGCTTGGCGCTGCACCAGTTGCGCAGGCGTGCTGCGTTGCAACTGATCGAACAGCCGCTGCCAGTGGGGGCGCACCCTCCCCGTGTCATCGAGCAGTTCGTGATACGTGCCCGTGGTGCGCGGGTAGCGGTCAAGCAGGTCAGGCATGGAAAGCTCGGCAGACGGCAAGGAAAGTCAGGTTAACGCAGGCACATGACACCCGGATATCGGAAATATCCGAGCGTCGTGTCTGATTTAGAAACGTCGTAAATCGAGAGTCATCGGCAGCTCGTCGTTGATCTCCAGCGCAGGCGTCGGAATATTCCCTGGTGTGTGACCGACCCGGAAGAATCGCGCCATCCGCCGGCTCTCCGCTTCGTTGGCGTTGACCGGCAGGCTGTCGTAGTTGCGCCCGCCCGGATGGGCGACGTGGTACTGGCAACCGCCCAGTGAACGCTGCATCCAGGTGTCGAGCACATCGAACACCAGCGGCGCGTGTACCGGAATGGTCGGTTGCAGGCAGTTAGCCGGTTGCCAGGCGCGGAAACGCACTCCGGCGACGAATTCGCCCACTCGCCCGGTCGGCTGCAACGGCACCGGCACCCCGTTGCAGGTCAGCAGATAACGCTGCGGCGCCAGGCCGGTGAGCTTGACCTGCAAGCGCTCCAGCGACGAATCCACGTAGCGCACGGTGCCGCCAGCGGTGCCCTCTTCGCCCAGCACGTGCCAGGGCTCAAGGGCCTGCCGGACTTCCAGCTCGATGCCGCTGACTGCGTAATCTCCGACTTTCGGGAAGCGGAACTCCAGGTGCGCGGCAAACCATTCGGCGCGCACCGGATATCCGGCGGCGTTCAGGTCGACCATCACATCGGCGAAGTCCTGCTCGATAAAGTGCGGCAGCATGAAACGGTCGTGCAGCTCGGTGCCCCAGCGCGCCAGTTTTGCCGGCGCGTAAGGCTCACGCCAGAACCGCGCCACCAGCGCCCGCAGCAACAATTGCTGGGCCAGGCTCATGCGTGCGTGCGGCGGCATTTCGAAGGCCCGCAGTTCGAGCAGGCCGAGACGCCCAGTGGCACCGTCCGGCGAGTACAGCTTGTCGATGCAGAACTCGGCGCGGTGAGTATTGCCAGTCACATCAATCAGCAGGTTGCGCAGCAACCGGTCGACCAGCCAAGGCGCGCACTCTTCGCCCGGCGCCGGCATCTGCGCAAAAGCGATTTCCAGCTCGTACAAGGCGTCATTGCGCGCCTCGTCGACTCGCGGCGCCTGGGACGTCGGGCCAATGAACAAGCCGGAGAACAGGTAGGACAAGGACGGGTGGTTATGCCAGTAACTGATCAGGCTGCGCAGCAGATCCGGCCGGCGCAGAAACGGTGAGTCCGCCGGGGTCGCGCCGCCGAGGACGAAATGGTTACCGCCACCCGTGCCGGTATGCCGGCCATCGATCATGAACTTCTCGGTGGTCAGGCGATTCTGCCGGGCCTCTTCGTAGAGAAACTCGGTGCGCTCGACCAACTCGTCCCAACTGGCGGACGGCTGCACATTGACCTCGATCACGCCCGGATCCGGGGTGATGCGGAAGTTGCACAGGCGCGGATCGCTCGGCGGTTCATAGCCTTCGAGCAGCACCGGGCAGTGCAACTCCTGGGCGGTGGCCTCAATCGCGGTGACCAGTTCCAGGTAATCCTCGACCCGCTCCAGCGGCGGCATGAACAGGTACAAGCGACCGTTGCGGGCCTCGGCGCAGAATGCGGTGCGGGTCAGCCAATCGGCGGACTCGTCGATCTTCGGTTCTTTATCCATAGCCTCGGCGGCGAGACCCGGGCTTTTGAGCTGGACCGTGTCCGGCAGGGTCGGAAATTCCTGGTTCGGATCGTTGGGGTGGATAAACGGATATTCCGCCGCCGTCACCCACGGCTGCGAACCCAGCGGCAGGCGATAGCCCAGCGGCGAATCCCCCGGCACCAGTCGACAATGGTTGTCACGCAGGTACCAGCGACCGCTCTGCCATTGATCGCCCTTGGCGGTGCGCGCCAGCGGCAGGACCTGGCCAATGACTTTGTCGAGGCCCTGGCTGAAGACTTTGCGCAACCGCGCGCGCTCCAGCGGTTCTTCGAGGCGTGAATCTTCAGCACTGACGTTCGACGGCAAGGCGCCCTCGCGCCACAGGTAATAGAAATTGTCTTCGTAGGCCGGGAACACGAAGCGCGTGGGAATTTTCAGGCGTTCGGCGACACTCGCCAGAAAACGCCCGGCCAATTCGCCATCGGCGCCGTAGTCCTGCTGCTCATCGGCAATCAGCGCACTGTTGTGCCAGATCGGCACGCCGTCGCGGCGCCAGTAGCAGTTCAGCGACCAGCGCGGCAGTTGCTCGCCGGGGTACCACTTGCCCTGGCCGAAGTGCACCAGGCCTTTGGGCGCATAGTGCTTGCGCATGCGCTGGAACAGTTCCGCCGAGAGCTTGCGCTTGTCCGCGCCGAGCGCGGCGGTGTTCCATTCCTCGCCGTCCGGGTCGTCGATAGAGACGAAGGTCGGCTCGCCGCCCATGGTCAGGCGCACGTCGCCTTCAAGCAGGTCGGCATCAATCTGCCGGCCGAGGGCCTGGATCGCCTTCCATTGTTCTTCGGTGTAGGGCTTGGTGACCCGTGGCGCCTCCCAGATCCGCTCCACCGACATTTCGTGAGTGAATTGCGTCTCGCAAGGTTCGACCAAGCCGCTGATCGGTGCCGCAGAGCCCGGATCGGGACTACAGGCCAACGGAATATGTCCTTCACCAGCGAACAGCCCTGACGTGGCGTCCAGGCCGATCCAGCCGGCACCTGGCAGGTAGACTTCGCACCAGGCGTGCAGGTCGGTGAAATCCACTTCTGTGCCGGAAGGCCCGTCGAGGCTTTTGACGTCGGCGGTCAACTGGATCAAATAGCCGGAGACAAAACGCGCGGCCAGCCCGAGATTGCGCAACAACTGCACCAGCAACCAGGCCGAGTCGCGGCACGAACCGGACGCATGTTCCAGGGTGTGCTCAGGGGTTTGCACCCCCGGCTCCATGCGGATCAGGTAGCCGATGTCTTCGCTCAGCCGCTGGTTCAGTGCCACCAGGAAATCCACCGCCGGCAACGGCGTGCGGTCGATGGCGTCGAGGTAGGCCTTGAACTTCGGCGTGAGCGGCAGGGTTTCCAGGTACGGCGCCAGTTCCTTGCGCTCATCGGACGCGTAAGTGAACGGAATGCGCTCGGCGTAGGGTTCAAGGAAGAAGTCGAACGGGTTGAACACCGCCATTTCCGCCAGCAAGTCGACTTCAATGCGCAGTTCATCGGTCTTTTCCGGGAACACCAACCGCGCCAGGTAATTGCCCTGGGGATCTTGCTGCCAGTTGATGAAATGCTGCTCGGGCGAGACTTTCAGGGCATAGGAGAGAATCCGCGTGCGGCTGTGGGCAGCCGGGCGCAGGCGGACGATCTGTGGGCCGAGTTCGACGGCGCGGTCGTAGCGGTAATGCGTGACATGGTGCAATGCGACATGTATCGACACGGCGTGCCTCCTGCGAGCCTAAAGCGTATTCGACAGCGCGCAAGACTTATGCCACACGGCAGGTGCGGCGCTTTCGCGAACGACTTCAGGCAGTACAGCACCAAAATCGGGCGATGCGGGAAAATGCTTTGCGAGGATTGCACGTAAATGTGGCGGGATGTGCCGAGGGTCGGGATTCATCGGTGTCACGACTGGCTCATTCGCGAGCGGGCTCGCTCCCACAGGTTTTGTCTGTGGGTGCAGAATTTGTTGACGACAGGAATCCCTGTGAGAGCTGGCTTGCCAGCGATGCGGCCAGTAGCCCCGACCCAAGACCAGCCTCTGTAAAGCCCACCATGCAAAACGCCAACCCGAGGGTTGGCGTTCTGTTCATCCACGTCAAAGCTTAGCGCGGCACAACCGGCTTGCGGGCCGGTTTCGGCCCTTTGCCCTTGGCCGCATCCTTGCGCTCCTTGGCGGCTTGCTGGTTGCGGGCAAACGCGGCGGCCTTGGCCTGTTCGCGCTTGTCCCACGCGTTGCCGCCGTCGCTCGCGCGCGGTGGCAGGCCGGTGTGCTGGGTGAGGATCTTGGTGGTCTTCTCCCCCGCCACTTTATGGCTGCCGGCCGGTGTCGAATTCTTACGACGGGCGCTTTGGTAGCTGTCGGTCGCCGGCTGATGCAACGGGATCAACTGGTGCTTGCCCGGCCCGATCAGGTCGGCGCGGCCCATGCGGGTCAGCGCTTCACGCAGCATTGGCCAGCCCTTTGGGTCGTGATAACGCAAGAAGGCTTTGTGCAGACGACGCTGTTCTTCGCTCTTGACGATAGTCACCGCGTCACTCTTGTAGGTGACCTTGCGCAGCGGGTTCTTGCCCGAGTGGTACATCGCAGTGGCGGTGGCCATCGGCGACGGGTAGAACGCCTGCACCTGGTCGGCGCGGAAACCGTTGCCCTTGAGCCACAGCGCCAGGTTCATCATGTCTTCATCGGTGGTGCCGGGGTGGGCGGCGATGAAGTAAGGAATCAGGTACTGCTCCTTGCCCGCTTCCTTGGTGTACTTCTCGAACATGCGCTTGAACTTGTCATAGCTGCCGATGCCCGGTTTCATCATCTGGTTGAGCGGACCTTCCTCGGTGTGTTCCGGGGCGATCTTCAGGTAACCACCGACGTGGTGGGTCACCAGCTCTTTAACGTATTCCGGCGACTCGACCGCGAGGTCGTAACGCAGGCCGGAGGCGATCAAAATCTTCTTCACACCCGGCAAGGCACGGGCGCTGCGGTACAACTGGATCAGCGAAGAGTGGTCGGTGTTCAGGTTCGGGCAGATACCGGGGAACACGCAGGACGGCTTGCGGCACGCGGATTCGATTTCCGGGCTCTTGCAAGCGATGCGGTACATGTTCGCGGTCGGGCCACCGAGGTCGGAGATCACGCCGGTGAAGCCCGGAACCTTGTCGCGGATCTCTTCGATTTCGCGAATGATCGACTCTTCGGAACGGTTCTGGATGATCCGGCCTTCGTGCTCGGTGATCGAGCAGAAGGTGCAGCCGCCGAAGCAGCCACGCATGATGTTCACCGAGAAGCGAATCATGTCGTAGGCCGGAATCTTCTCCTTGCCGTACGCCGGGTGCGGAACCCGCGCGTAAGGCATGCCAAACACGTAGTCCATTTCTTCAGTGGTCATCGGAATCGGCGGCGGGTTAAACCAGACGTCGACTTCGCCATGCTTCTGCACCAGCGCACGGGCGTTACCTGGGTTGGTTTCCAGGTGCAGCACGCGGTTGGCGTGAGCGTACAACACCGCATCGCCACGGACTTTTTCCACGGAGGGCAGACGGATGACGGTCTTGTCGCGGGTCATCCGAGGGCTGGCGAGGATCTGCACGACCTTGGCTTCGTTCGGGTCTTCGACCGGGCCTTTCTCTTGCTCAATCGCGCAGGCCTGGGTGTCCTGGGTGTTGACGTAGGGGTTGATGATCTTGTCGACCTTGCCCGGGCGGTCGATACGCGTGGAGTCCACTTCGTACCAGTCTTTCGGGGTGTCGCGACGAATGAACGCGGTGCCGCGCACGTCGGTGATGTCTTCGATCTTGTGGCCATAGGACAGGCGCTGCGCCACTTCGACGATGGCCCGCTCGGCGTTGCCGTACAGCAGGATATCGGCGCAAGCGTCGATCAGGATCGAATTGCGCACCCGGTCCTGCCAGTAGTCGTAATGGGCGATGCGGCGCAGGGACGCTTCAATGCCGCCGAGCACGATCGGCACATGCTTATAGGCTTCCTTGCAGCGCTGGCTGTAAACCAGGCTGGCGCGGTCCGGCCGCTTGCCCGCCATGCCGCCCGGCGTATAAGCGTCATCAGAGCGGATTTTCTTGTCGGCGGTGTAGCGGTTGATCATCGAGTCCATGTTGCCGGCCGCGACGCCGAAAAACAGGTTCGGCTCGCCGAGCTTCATGAAGTCGTCTTTGGACTGCCAGTTGGGCTGGGCAATGATCCCGACGCGGAAGCCTTGCGACTCCAGCAGCCGGCCGATGATCGCCATGCCGAACGATGGATGATCGACGTAGGCATCACCGGTAACGATGATGATGTCGCACGAATCCCAGCCAAGCTGATCCATCTCCTCCCTGCTCATCGGCAGGAATGGCGCGGGACCGAAACATTCGGCCCAGTACTTGGGATAGTCAAATAACGGCTTGGCTGTTTGCATGACGATGACCGGTGTTGAGATGAAAAATCGCGGGCGCGGAATATAGCACAAAAAATAACCAATTCCGACGGCTATGGTCGGAATTGGCTGAAGCAAATGTCATTGGCAACCACGAACCCTTGTGGCGAGGGAGCTTGCTCCCGCTCGAGTGCGCAGCGCTCGCCTGATCGAGGTCTGCTGCGCAGCCCAGCGGGAGCAAGCTCCCTCGCCACAAAAGGAAGATTGCAGCAAGCTCCCTCACGAAAGCGACAACGCGACTTATTCGTCGTCGTCGAAGTTATAGCTGCCCGGCGCCAAATTTTCGAAGCGGGTGTATTTGCCGATGAACGCCAGACGGACAAAACCGATGGGGCCGTTCCGCTGCTTACCGATAATGATCTCGGCGATGCCTTTGTGCTCGGTTTCCGGGTGATACACCTCGTCGCGGTAGACGAACATGATCACGTCGGCATCCTGCTCGATCGCTCCGGATTCCCGCAAGTCGGAGTTCACCGGGCGCTTGTTCGGCCGTTGCTCCAGAGAACGGTTGAGCTGCGACAGCGCCACCACCGGGCACTGGAACTCTTTCGCCAGGGCTTTCAGGGACCGGGAGATCTCGGAAATCTCGTTGGTCCGGTTGTCACCGCTGGAGCCGGGGATCTGCATCAGTTGCAAGTAGTCGATCATGATCAGGCCGACTTCGCCGTGCTCGCGCACCAGGCGGCGGGTCCGCGCACGCATTTCCGAGGGGCTGATGCCCGCGGTATCGTCGATGAACAGTTTGCGGTCATTGAGCAGGTTGACCGCCGAGGTCAGGCGCGGCCAATCGTCATCTTCCAGTTGGCCGGAGCGGACCTTGGTCTGGTCGATGCGACCCAGGGACGACAACATCCGCATGATCAGCGATTCGCCAGGCATCTCGAGGGAGTACACCAGCACCGCTTTCTCGCTGCGCAACACGGCGTTTTCCACCAGGTTCATCGCGAAGGTGGTTTTACCCATCGACGGACGACCGGCGACGATGATCAAGTCGGACGGCTGCAGGCCGCTGGTCTTCTCGTCGAGGTCGGTGTACCCGGTGGACAGGCCAGTGATGGCGTTGTCGGTGTTGAACAGCGTATCGATCCGGTCAATGGCTTTGGTCAGCAGGTCATTGACGCTCACCGGGCCGCCGGTTTTCGGCCGGGCCTCTGCGATCTGGAAGATCTGCCGCTCGGCTTCGTCAAGGATTTCCGCGGCGGTGCGGCCTTCAGGGTTGAAGGCGCTGTCGGCGATCTCGGTGCTGATGCCGATCAGTTGGCGCAAGGTGGCCCGTTCGCGGACGATCTGCGCGTAGGCCTTGATGTTGGCGACCGACGGGGTGTTCTTTGCCAGTTCGCCGAGGTAGCCGAGGCCGCCCACTTGCGAGGTCTGGCCTTCCTTGTCCAATTGCTCGGCCAGGGTCACCACGTCGATTGGCATGTTCTGATCGGCGAGCTTGGCGATCGCACGGAAGATCAGGCGGTGGTCATGCCGATAGAAATCACCATCAGAGACTTGATCGAGCACACGTTCCCAGGCGTTGTTGTCCAGCATCAGACCACCGAGCACGGCCTGTTCGGCCTCGATGGAATGCGGCGGCACCTTGAGGGCAGCGGTTTGCAGATCGTATTGCTCGGGAGCGGAGATTTCGTTCATGGCCACTTGGAATTAGGGGAAGTCATAAAAGACAAAGGGCACGACCTGTAAACAGGATCGTGCCCGATGTTACCGACAAGCACCCGAGGGTGCCAGCCGACGAGTACTGCTTAAGCAGCTACCACGACAACGCGTACGGTGGCTTCAACTTCGGCGTGCAGGTGCACGGCTACGTCGAATTCGCCTACGTTGCGGATGGTGCCGTTCGGCAGACGAACTTCGCTCTTCTGCACTTCAACGCCGGAGGCGGTCAGTGCATCAGCGATGTCGTGGGTGCCGATCGAACCGAACAGCTTGCCTTCGTCACCGGCGGTGGCAGTGATAGTCACTTCCAGCTCGGCCAATTGGGCAGCACGGCTTTCAGCCGAAGCTTTACGGTCTGCAGCCAGTTTTTCCAGCTCAGCGCGACGCTCTTCGAACGCAGCCAGGTTGGCAGCGGTCGCAGCGGTAGCTTTGCCGTAAGGCAGCAGGTAGTTACGACCGTAACCGGCCTTAACGTTTACTTTGTCGCCCAGGTTGCCCAGGTTGGCGACTTTTTCCAGAAGGATCAGTTGCATGTGAAAATCCTCTTAACTTTTAACCTTCACCGTTCGCGCTATCGGGGTCTTTCGATCCCAGACGACCGCGAAAATCAATCAGGCTGTCGACAATGGCCATGACCACGAGCAACGGACCCATCAGGTGCATGAATGGCACCAGCGTGACGTACAACCCCACCAGCCAGAAACCGGCCAGCCTTTTTTGCGCCACCAACCCATGAATCAGGGCTAGCCCGGCGAAGACCAGCGGTACGCTGCACAACGGCAACAGAATCAGCATTTGTGCGCCAAAGAACGGCCCCACAAGCATGATTGCCAGCAGCAACAACGCCAGTCCCTTGGGAATTCTGATCTGGCGAAACTCGCGACCAAAACCACCGGAGTTGTACAACAACGCTTGCCAATAGCGCCCAAGAATCAGGCACAACACACTGAATATCTGAAACACCACCGCGATCGAACTGATCATGAGGGGTGCAATCAGTGAAGCGAGGGACGCTCGCTGGTCGACCGAGAGTTTCTCGTAGACCTCACCGAGGGCTTGCGGCAGGACTTTTGCAAACTCCTGCGACAGACCATCGACCATGGGGCTGAACAACGTCCCAAGACTCACTGCACACAACAACCCGATTGCCATGCTGCACAGCAGCACGCGGTTCCAGGAATGGCCTGCGCGTAAAACCAGCGACAGGCCACAAGTCCCGAGCAGCACCAATAGCGCGCTGGGGTCTTTCTGGAAGTGCCAGCAAACCAACGCTGAAAGCACCCCCACACCAATGACGCCCAAGGCGTCCGAACCGCGCCGCAGCAGCACAAGGCTAGCCGCGGCGGCACTCAACCAGAACAACAGCGGCAATGCCGCAGACCCGACCACGACCAGCATGGCCTGCACACGTCCTCGCATGATGAATTCAGCTACGGCGCGCATGCATTCGATCCTTTACTACGTGTCGACTGCCCGGTCTCAGCGGCCGTGGCTGTCGGTGTAGGCCAGCAGGGCCAGGAAGCGGGCGCGCTTGATAGCGGTGGCCAGCTGACGCTGATAACGAGCTTTGGTACCGGTGATACGGCTTGGAACGATTTTGCCGGTCTCGGATACGTAGGCTTTCAGAGTGTTGAGATCTTTGTAATCGATCTCCTTCACGTCTTCAGCGGTGAAGCGGCAGAATTTACGACGACGGAAGAAACGTGCCATTTGATAGGCTCCTTAAAAGGTCCGTGGATTACTCGTCAGCGTTATCGCTGTTGTCGCTGTCATCACTATCAGCGCTTTCAGCGCCTTCGTGCTCAGGACGGTCGCGACGCTCACGGCGCTCACTGCGGTTTTCTTCAGCCTTGAGCATCTCGGATTGGCCGGTAACGGCTTCTTCGCGACGGATGACCAGGTTACGGATCACTGCATCGTTGTAGCGGAAGTTGTCTTCCAGCTCGGCCAGGGCCTTGCCAGTGCACTCAACGTTCAGCATCACGTAATGAGCCTTGTGAACATTGTTGATTGCGTAGGCCAGTTGACGACGGCCCCAATCTTCCAGACGGTGGATTTTACCGCCGTCTTCTTCGATCAGCTTGGTGTAACGCTCTACCATGCCGCCGACTTGCTCGCTTTGATCCGGGTGGACCAAAAAGATGATTTCGTAATGACGCATGAATGCTCCTTACGGGTTGTAGCCTGCCGCTCAAAAGCGGTCAGACAAGGAGTGAATGACACTTATGGACTTGCTGGCATCAGGCACATGCGCGCCTGCCGTCACAGCAAGGGGCGCAATTGTAGAGAAGGGACCGGAGCGGCGCAAGGCAATTGGTGATTATTTGAACAGCCGGGAGTATTCGCCTAATCGCACAAAACACTGTGGGAGCGAGCCTGCTCGCGAAGGGCGCCAGCATTCAACATTGATGCTGAATGTAACTCCGCATTCGCGAGCAGGCTCGCTCCCACATTTTTAACCGATCAGGCTCAGGACTTCTTGCCAGCCGCCTTTACACCACGCTGGCGCAACGCCTCGAACAAGCACACGCCCGTTGCCACGGAAACGTTGAGGCTGCTGACGCTACCGGCCATTGGCAGGCGCACCAGGTAGTCGCACAGGTCGCGGGTCAAGCGACGCATGCCGCTGCCCTCGGCGCCCATGATCAGGATGGTCGGGCCGGTCAGGTCTTGCTGATACAGATCCTGTTCAGCCTCGCCTGCCGTACCGACGACCCACAATCCGCGCTGCTTGAGTTTTTCCAGGGTGCGCGCCAGGTTAGTCACAGCCACCAACGGAATCACTTCCGCCGCACCGCAGGCGACTTTACGCACGGTCGGCGTCAGGGTGGCTGACTTGTCTTTCGGCACGATTACCGCCAACGCACCGGCGGCATCCGCCGAACGCAGGCAGGCGCCAAGGTTGTGCGGATCGGTCACGCCGTCGAGCACCAGCAACAGCGGCGCGCCTTCGGTGCGATCGAGCAACTCGTCGAGCATCGCCTCACCCCAGACCTGGCTTGGGCTGACGTCCGCCACCACGCCTTGATGCACGCCTTCGACCCAGGCATCCAGCTCGCGGCGCTCGGCCTGACCGACAGCTACGCGATTTTCCGCAGCCAGTTCGATCAAGGTCTGCACCCGCGGATCACTGCGGCCTTCGGCCAGCCAGATCTGCTTGACGCGTTTCGGGTGATGACGCAACAGCGCCTCTACGGCATGCACGCCGTAGATTTTTTCCAACTGACTCATGACTTGGCCTTAGGCTTACGCGCGCCGCCACTGCGGGCCGGCGCCGAACCCGCTTTTGGCGGGCCTTTACGGTGTTTGCTCGGTTTGGCTGGCTTGCCGCCGGCGTCCCTGTCAGGCGCCGACCGCGAGGTCTTTCCCCCAGACGCCGCTTTACCACCGCTTTTGGCTTCAGACAGCAACGCCTGCTTCATTTCACGGCTTTTACGGACTTCAGCGTTTTTCGCGGCGGCATCGCTTGGGCGATAAGCCTCGACGGCTTTCTCCTTGGCAGGACGACGACCGGCTTTCGCCGGCGCCGGTTCTGCGGCGGTTTTGGCCGCTGGCGTAGTGGCTTCAGTGCCGCGCTTCTTGCGACCGATCGGTGCGCTGATGGTTTTCTCGGCCATCTCGAAGTCGATCTTGCGTTCGTCGAGATCGACGCGCATCACGCGCACTTCAACGGTGTCTCCCAGGCGGAAACTGCGGCCAGTGCGCTCACCGGCGAGGCGATGGTGCACAGGATCGAAGTGGTAGTAGTCGCCCGGCAGCGCGGTGACGTGCACCAAGCCTTCGACGTAGATGTCGGTCAACTCGACGAACAGGCCGAAACCGGTCACGGCGGTGATCACACCCGGGAACGATTCGCCCACGCGGTCCTTCATGAACTCGCACTTGAGCCAGTTCACCACGTCGCGGGTCGCTTCATCGGCACGGCGCTCACTCATCGAGCACTGCTCGCCGAGCTGTTCCAGCGCCGCTTCGTCGTACGGGTAGATGCGCGCCTTCGGAATGGTCATCGCACCGGCACGCTTGACGTGCGGGGTGTCCTGCTTCGAATGGATCACGCTGCGAATGGCGCGGTGCGTGAGCAAGTCCGGGTAACGGCGGATCGGCGAGGTGAAGTGGGTATAAGCTTCGTAATTCAGGCCGAAGTGGCCCTGGTTATCGGCGCTGTACACCGCTTGGCTCAACGAGCGCAGCATGACGGTCTGGATCAGGTGGAAATCCGGACGGTCCTTGATCCCGGCGAGCAACGCCTGGTAATCCTTCGGCGACGGGCCGTCCTTGCCTTTGTGCAGGGACAGGCCGAGCTCACCGAGGAAAGCGCGGAGTTTTTCCAGACGCTCCGGCGGCGGGCCGTCGTGCACACGGTACAACGCAGGAATCTCGTGCTTTTTCAGGAATTCAGCAGTGGCCACGTTGGCCGCCAGCATGCATTCCTCGATCAGCTTGTGGGCATCGTTGCGCACGGTCGGCCGAATTTCGGCGATCTTGCGTTCAGTGCCGAAGATGATTCGGGTTTCCTGGGTTTCGAAGTCAATCGCGCCACGGACATGACGAGCCGCCAGCAACACCTTGTACAACGCGTAGAGCTGCTTGAGGTGCGGCACCACGTTGGTGTACTCGCCGCGCAATTCCCGCGCCTGCGTGGTTTTCGGCTGTTCGAGCATCGCGCTGACTTTGTTATAGGTCAGGCGCGCGTGGGAGTGAATCACCGCTTCGTAGAAGCAGTAGTCGGTCATTTCGCCAGACTTGGAAATGGTCATCTCGCAGACCATGGCCAGGCGATCAACGTGCGGGTTCAGCGAGCACAGTCCGTTGGACAGCTGCTCCGGCAGCATCGGCACCACGCGCTCGGGGAAGTACACCGAGTTGCCACGGACCTGGGATTCATTATCAAGGGCCGAGCCGATTTTCACGTAGCTGGACACGTCGGCAATCGCCACGTAGAGCTTCCAGCCACCGGAGAACAGGCGCAGCTTGCCCGGCTTGGCTTCGCAATACACCGCATCGTCGAAGTCGCGCGCGTCTTCGCCGTCGATGGTCACAAACGGCAAGTGCCGCAGGTCAATGCGCTTCTCTTTGTCTTTTTCTTCAACTTCCGGCTTGAGCTTGGCGGCTTCTTTGAGCACCGCTTCAGGCCAGACGTGGGGAATATCGTAGGTGCGCAGCGCAACGTCGATTTCCATGCCCGGCGCCATGTAGTTGCCGACCACTTCCACGATGTCGCCTTGGGGCTGGAAGCGTGGCGTCGGCCAGTGCGTGATCTTCACTTCGACGAACTGACCGATATCGGCATTGGCGTTGCGACCCGGCGTCACCAGCACTTCCTGCTGGATCTTCGGATTGTCCGCGACCACGAAGCCGATCCCGCCCTCTTCGAAGTAACGGCCGACGATGGTCTCGTGAGCACGGGACACCACTTCGACGATCATGCCTTCACGGCGACCGCGACGGTCCAGGCCGGACACCCGCGCCAGGGCGCGGTCACCGTCAAACACCAGGCGCATCTGCGCCGGGCTCATGAACAAGTCGTCGCTACCGTCATCCGGCACCAGGAAGCCGAAGCCGTCGCGGTGACCACTGATGCGACCGAGGATCAAGTCGAGCTTGTCCACCGGCGCATAAGTGCCGCGGCGTGTGTAGATCAATTGAGCGTCGCGCTCCATGGCGCGCAGACGGCGGCGCAGGGCTTCGATCTGGTCTTCTGTGGTCAGACCAAACTCTTCGACCAGTTGCTCGCGGTTAGCAGGCGAACCTCGATCAGCAAGGTGCTGAAGGATCAGTTCACGGCTAGGAATAGGGTTTTCGTATTTTTCCGCTTCACGAGCGGCCTCGGGATCGAGGGACTGCCAATCGGCCATTAGAGAGTTTTCACCTTGTCTATATGCGGGTTAGTTTGGCATACGCGTATTGAAACGGGAAATTTCGAGCTTTAAAGCCCCTGGAAAGACCTGCGCCGACGCGCGAAACGGGCCTTTGCACACCACTCGCGAAATTTCTCAGGTTTTTTCTACAGCAGGGGTTTACAGTTAAAAAGACGCTCCGTATAGTGCGCGCCATCGACGACGCACACGCGTTTCGAGACTGCCCAGATGGTGAAATTGGTAGACACGCCAGCTTCAGGTGCTGGTGACCGCAAGGTCGTGGAAGTTCGAGTCTTCTTCTGGGCACCAATTTCGAGCTTGAGACTAGACCAGTTTCAAGGCTCACACAAAAACCCGCGAAAGCGGGTTTTCTGTTTTTCAAACCGTTGATTTTATTAAAACAAAATCAGGGGTTTACAGATTAAAAGGCGCTCCGTATAGTGCGCCACATCAACAGCGGCGACGCTGAAGATGCTGCCCAGATGGTGAAATTGGTAGACACGCCAGCTTCAGGTGCTGGTGACCGCAAGGTCGTGGAAGTTCGAGTCTTCTTCTGGGCACCAATTCAAATTCAAGGTTTCGACCTTGGATTTCACAGAAACCCGCGAAAGCGGGTTTTTGCGTTTCCGGGGTTCGAAAAACAATGTTGTGCTGTGGCTAGGCAGCTAGGCAGCTTGCGCAAGCCTCAACGCGCACTTGAGAAACAATATCGTTTATCATTGTTACGAGATTTTGCAATGCGACAGTGAGGAACCCCGCGAATGACGTTTCGAAATACCCTGCGCCGAGCCCTGACCACCAGCCTGCTCGGCCTGGCACTCGCCACTCCCCTCACCCAGGCGGCCGATCCGGTTTCCCTGACCCTGTACAACGGCCAGCACAAAGAAGTTGGCGATGCCGTCGCCAAAGCCTTCGAGGCCAAGACCGGGATCAAGGTCAACGTGCGCAAAGGCAGCAGCAACCAGCTCGCCAGCCAGATCGTCGAAGAAGGCGAGCGCTCCCCCGCCGATGTGATCTACACCGAAGAATCGCCGCCGCTGAACAAACTCGGCGAACAAGGCGTGCTCGCCCAGACCGATGCCGCCACCCTCGCCGTGTTGCCGAAAGACTACGTGGCCGCCAACGGCACCTGGATTGGCGTGACCGCTCGCGTACGCGTCGTAGCCTTCAACCCGAAACTGGTGGACGAGAAAGACCTGCCCAAATCGGTGCTGGAATTTTCCGATCCCAAGTGGCAGGGCAAAGTCGGCTTCGTCCCCACCAGCGGCGCCTTCCAGGAACAAGCCGTGGCCATCATCAAGGTGCACGGCATGGATGCAGCGGAAGAATGGCTCACCGGCCTGCGCGCGTTCGGCAAGGTCTACAGCAACAACATGGTGGCGTTGAAGGCGGTGGAGAACGGCGAAGTCGCCACGGTACTGGTCAACAACTACTACTGGTTCGCCCTGCAACGGGAAAAAGGCCAGCTCGACTCGAAGCTGCATTACTTCAGTGGCGGCGACGTTGGCGGCCTGATCACGGTGTCCAGCGCCGCGGTGCTGAAATCCAGCAAACACCCGAAAGAAGCCCAGCAATTGCTCGCCTACATGGCCAGCGAAGAAGGCCAGCGCGTCATCACCCAGACCACCGCCGAGTACCCGCTGCATAAAGGCATGCAGTCGGACCGTGGCCTCAAACCTTTCAGCGAACTGGAAGCGCCGAACGTCACCCCGGCCGACCTCGGAAATGCCGAAGAAGCCCTGGACCTGGAACGTGACGTTGGCTTGAACTGATGAGCGCCTACCTCGCCGCGGCTGCGGGGCGCTACGTCCCGCGGCGCAAGCGTCCGTCGATCTGGTTGCTGCTGCCGGTATTGTTGCTGGTGGTCCTCAGCCTGCTGCCGCTGGCCTATGTCGGGCTCAAAGCCTGGCAGGCCGGATGGGCCGAAGCGCTGCACCTGTTGTGGCGGCCCTACGTCTTTGGGCTGCTGCGCAACACCTTGCTACTGATGATCGGTGTGACCGTCGCCTGCGCGGTGATCGGCCTGTCGCTGGCCTGGTTGCTGGAGCGCAGCAACCTGCCCGGGCGACGACTCTGGGGGGTGATTCTGTGTCTGCCGTTCGCGGTGCCGGCCTTTGTCAGCAGCTTCACTTGGGTGTCGCTCAGCGCGAACTTCGAAGGTCTGGGCGGCGCGATCCTGGTGATGACCCTGTCCAAATACCCGCTGGTGTTCCTACCGGTGGCGGCGACCCTGCGCAATCTTGATCCGTCCCTGGAAGAGTCCGCGCGCACCCTCGGCCAGAACCGCTGGGGCGTGTTCTTCCGCGTCACTCTGCCACTGCTCTGGCCGTCGCTGCTGGCCGGCTCGCTGCTGATCGCGCTGCACATGCTGGTGGAGTTCGGCGCGCTGTCGATCATCGGCCTGCAAACCTTCACCACTGCGATCTATCAACAGTTCGAACTGGAATTCAGCAACGCCAACGCAGCGATGCTCTCCGCTGTGCTGCTGGTGATGTGCCTGATCCTGCTGTGGCTGGAGTTGCGCGTGCGCGGCAAGAGTCGTCACGTGCGCATCGGCCAGGGCGCGGCGCGACGTGCCGAACAGGTGCACCTCGGCCCGTGGGCCGCGCTGGGCCAGGTGTATTGCCTGGCGCTGGCGCTGATTGGCAGCGGCATTCCGCTAGGCATGCTCGGGTACTGGCTGGCAGTCGGCTCGTCGGCAGCGTTCCCGATGGCGGCGATCGGCGAGGCGCTGCTGTCATCACTGGCACTGTCGCTGGGTGGCGCGGCACTGTGCCTGGTACTGGCGGTGCCGGTGGGGTTGCTGGTGGTGCGTTATCGCGGACGCCTGGCCATCTGGGCCGAGCGCTTGCCGTATCTGCTGCACGCGTTGCCGGGGCTGGTGATTGCACTGACACTGGTGTATTTCGCCCTGCACTACGTGCCGGTGTTGTACCAGACCTCAGCCTTGTTGCTGATCGCTTATGCGCTGTTGTTCCTGCCGCTGGCTCAGGCGCCGATCCGCACGGCGCTGAACAAGGCAGCGCCGCAACTTGAAGAAGCCGCGCGGACCCTGGGCGAGTCTCCTTTTAGTGCATTCTGCCGGGTGACCCTGCCGATCATTTTCCCGGCGCTGGGAGCAGCGTTTGCGCTGGTGTTCCTGGATGCGATGAAGGAACTGACCGCCACCCTGCTGCTCAGTCCGACCGGGCTCAACACCCTGGCGACCGAAGTATGGGCGCATACCGCCAACGTCGAGTTCGCGGCAGCCGCGCCTTACGCGGCGTTGTTGATTCTGGTGTCGGGGTTGCCGGTGTATCTGCTGACGACGCGGATGTATCTGAGCCGCTGAACGCTTGGCGAGCAGGCTCGTTCCCACAGGACATCGAAACGCAATGTGGGAGCGAGTCTGCTCGCGAATAGCTCAGCCGGCGGCCGCAAGGCTCAAGCCCTGAACTGCCCCAGGCTCGCCTTCAACTGCGCCGCCAAGCCATCCAGCACTTTGCCGCTGGCAGTGGTTTCCACCACGGCCTGCGCGGCTTTCTCAGCCTGGGCGTGAATCGTCTCGACGCGACCGCGAACCGCCTGCGCGCCTTGCGCCTGATGCTCGGCGGCCTGAGTCGCCAGACCGATCGCCGCGTGCACTTGCTCCACCGACGCCTGCACCGATTGCTGCAGTCGTGCGCTGTCGCGCAGCACTGCCAAACCTTCGTTGGCTTGACGCCCGGCCTGGCCGATGGCCGCCACCGCTTCCCGCGCACCTTGCTGCAGCGCCACGATGTGCGCCTGGATGTCGCCGGTCGAGCTTTGGGTCTTGCTGGCCAGAGCTCGCACTTCATCCGCCACCACCGCGAAGCCACGCCCGGTTTCACCGGCACGCGCTGCTTCGATGGCCGCGTTGAGCGCCAACAGGTTGGTTTGCTCGGCAATGCCGTGAATCACTTCCAGCACCACCTCGATCTGCTCGCTCTGTTGTGCCAGCCGCTCAATCACCTTGGCGCCCGTATCAACCTGCCCCGCCAGCGCCTCGATCAAACCGCCAACCTTGGCCGAGGTGCGGGTGTTTTCGTCGGTGGCCTGGCGAATGTCCACCACCTGTTGCAAGGCCGCTTGCATCGCCTGGCTTTCCGACTGCGCTTCGTCCGCCATCTGCGACAAGGCGCGCAAACTTTCCGCGACCTCATCACGCTGCATGCCGGCCGCCGCGTCGGCGCCGGCATTGCGCAGGGTCATGGCACCGATCTCCACGCCTGTGCGCTGGGCCACATCACCCGCCTCGCGAACGATGGGCTGCAGCTTGTCGACAAAGCGATTGACCGCCGAGGCCATGTCGCCGATTTCGTCCTTGCTGTTGATTTGCACGCGCTTGGTCAAATCGCCTTCGCCGGCAGCCAGGTCATCCATCGCCGCGATCAGCAGCTTCAAACGGTTAACCACCCGCCGACCGAGCACCACGGCCAACAGCAGCAGCACGCCAAAACCTACGACCGCCAGGCCCATGCCGATCCGCCACCGCAATGTGCTCGCCGCTTCCTGCACGGTGCTGGCGGTGTTGGCTTTCATTTCCGTGGCTGTGCCCTGGGCCGAGGCCAGGCGCGAACGCATGGCCGCGGCACTGTCGGCGGCCGCGCCTTTGAGGCTGTCGCCGACCAGTTGATCACTGCTGGCGATCAACGCGGTAAAGCGCTTGTCCAGTGCGGCCAGATTGGTTTCCACCGAGGCCGTCGACACGCCCATCAGTACTTTGCCGATCTCCACGCCGTTAGGGTTGATCGACGCTTCGAGGTAGTAGACCGACGGATCGTTTTTCGCCGCATCCAGCAACTTGTCCAGCGCCCGCTCGCCCTGGCCTTTTTCCAGCAAGGCTTTGTTGATCGGGTTTTCCCGATTCAGGTAGCGCGTCAGATGTTGCCCGGTGGCATCGTCGTAGACCACGAACAGCACGTTGGGATTGCGTTGCGCACGGCGAGCAAACTCCGACAGGGTCGGCACGTCGCTGTCCCACATGGCGCGCGGGGCGACCGACGCCAGGAGCTGCGCCATGTCATTGGCAGAGTCCTTCAGGTCTTTTTCCAGGGTCGCACGCAACTGCGCCTGCTCGTCCTTCAGACGTGAGGACAAACCGGCCGTGAGGCGCTGGCGGGTATGGGTGGATAAGGTGTCGAGGCTGGACGTGACTTCACGCTCGGCCTGCTCCAGTTCACCGGAAAGCTTTTGACTGTCGGCACCCAGGCGTGTGGCCAGATCGGCTTCCAGCGCCGTGACGGTGCTCCGAGTCAGGGCGACCGCGACCAGCACTTGCACCAAAAGGGCGATACCGAGGGTTACGAACACAGGCCGCAGCAAACGGCTTTGTAACAATGAGAGAACGGCCGACACAGGATAATCCCTCTGTTTTGACGCCATTAAATTGATGGCACGCCAGAAGAAATAATCCACAGCAAAGGTCATGCCGTATCACAACCAATAACGACAAAGGGCACCCGAAGGTGCCCTTTATCTTTTACATCAACGACTTATCAGGCGAACGGGTGACGCAAAACGATGGTTTCGTTGCGGTCCGGCCCCGTCGAAATAATGTCGATCGGCGCACCGACCAACTCTTCAACACGCTTGATGTAGTTACGAGCGGCTTGCGGCAGCTCTTCCAGGGTCTTGGCGCCGAGGGTCGACTCGGTCCAGCCTGGCATCTCTTCGTACACCGGCTCGAGACCGATGTAGCTGTCGGCGTCGGTCGGCGCGTCGATCACTGCACCGTCCTGGTTCTTGTAGCCAACGCAGATGTTGATGGTTTCCAGACCATCGAGCACGTCCAGCTTAGTCAGGCACAGGCCCGAGATGCTGTTGACGTCGATCGCGCGACGCAGGATCACAGCGTCAAACCAGCCGCAACGACGAGCACGGCCGGTGGTCGCACCAAACTCGTGGCCACGCTTGGCCAGGAACGCACCGACGTCGTCGAACAGCTCAGTCGGGAACGGACCCGAACCGACGCGGGTGGTGTAGGCCTTGGTGATGCCGAGGATGTAATCCAGGAACATCGGGCCGACGCCCGAACCGGTGGCGATGCCGCCAGCGGTGGTGTTGGAGCTGGTCACGTACGGGTAGGTGCCGTGGTCGATGTCCAGCAACGACCCCTGGGCACCTTCGAACATGATGTCTTTGCCAGCGCGACGCAGGTTATGCAGTTCGGCGGTGACGTCGAGCATCATTGGCTTGAGCAGCTCGGCGTATTCCATGCACTCGTCCAGGGTTTTCTGGAAGTCGATGGCCGGCTCTTTGTAGTAATTGACCAGGACGAAGTTGTGGTAGTCCAGCAACTCGCCCAACTTGGCAGCGAAACGCTCGCGGTGGAACAGATCACCGATGCGCAGGCCACGACGCGCGACCTTATCTTCGTAGGCCGGGCCGATGCCGCGACCGGTGGTGCCGATCTTCAGCTCGCCACGAGCCTTTTCACGGGCCTGGTCCAGCGCCACGTGGTAGGACAGGATCAGCGGGCAGGACGGGCTGATACGCAGGCGCTCGCGCACCGGTACGCCTTTCTCTTCCAGCTTGTTTATTTCCCGCATCAAGGCGTCGGGTGCAACCACCACGCCGTTGCCGATCAGGCACTGCACGCCTTCGCGCAGCACGCCCGACGGAATCAGGTGCAAGACGGTTTTTTCGCCATCGATGACCAAGGTGTGGCCAGCGTTGTGGCCACCCTGGTAGCGCACTACGGCGGCAGCATGTTCGGTCAGCAGATCAACGATCTTGCCTTTGCCCTCATCACCCCATTGGGTGCCCAGGACTACGACATTCTTACCCATAACACTTGTCCTCATTCGCGCAAACTTGGTGCCGGCAACGGCCGGCAAGGAAACTCAAGAAGCCAGCGGCAGTACCTGCCAAAGCCCGTTCTGCTGAATCAATTGCCGGTCGCAGTCCGCTTCACGGGCGGCGGCCAAAGGTTGCCCAGGCAACGCCTGAACGACACGCTGACCCTCACTGCGCAACTGGCAAACCTGCTGCCAGAGTGCTGCGTCCGTACTGTCAGGCATCCAGATACCGCCAGACGGTAACTCGACTTCAGCACGCCCCAGGGTCACCAGGGTTTTCAAATCGGTGGAGAAACCCGTCGCCGGGCGCGCGCGACCGAAGTCGGCGCCGATGTCGTCGTAACGACCGCCCTGGGCGATGGACTGGCCAACGCCAGGCACAAACACCGCGAACACCACACCGGTGTGGTAGTGGTAGCCTCGCAACTCGCCCAGATCAAAGTACAGCGGCAGCTCCGGGAAACGCACGGACAACCGCTCGGCAATCGCCAGCAGGTCGTCCAGTGCCGCCACGACCGGCGCCGGCGCATTGGCCAGGCGCTCACGGGCAGCGCTCAAGACTTCGCGCCCGCCACACAAGTCGACCAGCGCACGCAACATGCCGGACAGATCGGCCGGCAGGCCTTCGGTCAAAGTAATGACCTCGTCAATGGCCTTGCGTTGCAGCGCGTCAAACAGTTGCTGTTCCACTTCGCCAGACAAACCGGCAGCGCGGGCCAGGCCACGGTAGATGCCGACATGACCGAGGTCCATGTGCACGTCCGGCACGTCAGCCAGTTGCAGCATGGCCAGCATCAGGCTGATGACTTCAACGTCGCTGCTGGGGCTCGCATCGCCGTACAACTCGGCGCCCAGTTGAATAGGGCTGCGCGAGGACGACAAGGCGCGTGGCTGCGCATGCAGAACACTGCCGGCGTAACACAGGCGGCTCGGACCTTCGCGACGCAAGGTGTGCGCATCGATGCGCGCCACTTGCGGCGTGATGTCGGCACGGAACCCCATCTGCCGGCCCGATTGTGGGTCGATGACCTTGAAGGTCCGCAGATCGAGGTCCTGGCCTGCGCCAGTCAGCAAGGATTCCAGGTACTCGATATGGGGAGTCACGACAAACTCGTAACCCCAGCTCTGGAACAGATCCAACACCTGACGGCGCGCGACTTCAATGCGCGCCGCCTCCGGTGGCAGTACTTCTTCGATACCATCTGGCAGCAGCCAGCGGTCTACCGTTGCCATTACGCCATTCCCCTGTGATCCGGGCGGCCAGCCGTTGGGCGAGCCTTGAGTGAAGCAGAAAATGACCGGGCCATGCGCAAACCACGCGCATGGGCGACGCGGCGAAAGGCCGGAAACCGGCTTCGCCAATCACTTTCCTCGAAAAACCTGTCGAGTCATTCAACTCGGCGTCTTGCCACATAAAAACAGCAATCAAACATGCAGACGCAAAAAAGCCGGGAATTTCCCGGCTGCCGCATCATACACACGTTTTCCCAAAGGATCACCCCAACCGACGCTTTAGCCGCCGGGCGGGATGATCATTCAGATCAACGTCGCATCAAGGCTTGGCTTTTTCCAGGTAACGGAAGAAGTCGCTGCTAGGGTCCAGGACCATGACGTCGGATTTGTTCGCGAAGCTTTCACGGTAGGCGCGCAGGCTACGGTAGAAACCGTAGAACTCCTGGTCCTGGCCGTAGGCCTTGGAGTAGATCGCAGCGGCCTGGGCGTCACCATCACCGCGAATCTCCTCAGATTCACGATAAGCTTCGGCCAGCAATACGCGGCGTTGACGGTCGGCATCGGCACGGATGCCTTCAGCCAGCTCGTTACCCTTGGCGCGGTGCTCGCGAGCTTCACGCTCACGCTCGGTGCTCATACGTTCGAACACGCTGCGGTTTACTTCTTTCGGCAGGTCGATGGTCTTGACGCGAACGTCGACCACTTCGATGCCCAGTTCTTTCTCGGCCATCTTGTTCAGCGACGCGGTGATGTCAGCCATCAGCGCATCACGCTCACCGGACACGACTTCGTGCAAGGTGCGCTTACCGAACTGGTCACGCAGGCCGGATTCCAGACGGCGCGACAGACGCTCGTCGGCAATCTGCTTCAGACCCGAGGTCGCGGTGTAGAAGCGCTCGGCATCTTTGACCCGCCACTTGGCGTAGGCATCGACCATCACGGCTTTCTTTTCCAGCGTCAGGAAGCGCTGCGTCGGTGCATCCAGGGTCATCAGGCGCGCGTCGAACTTACGCACCTGGTTAACGTAGGGCACCTTCACATGCAGGCCCGGCTGAACATCGGCCTGAACCACGCGGCCGAACTGCAGCAGCACCGCGCGCTCGGTCTGAGCCACGATGTAGAAGCAGTTCCAGGCAGCGATCGCCACGACAACGACGACAATAAGGGCGATCAGCGATCTATTGCTCATCAGCGACTCTCCCGGGTACGTGCTTGCTGTTGCTGCAAGTCAGCCGCTGCACGTGCATTCGCTTCATTGCTGCTGGCGGCGGCGCCGGTCACCGGAGTGCCGGAGGTGCGACCACTGTCGATCATTTTATCCAGAGGCAGGTACAGCAGGTTGCTCTGACCGTTCTTGTTACCGGTCACGAGTACCTTGCTGGTATTGCTGAAGACTTCCTGCATGGTGTCCAGGTACAGACGCTCGCGGGTGACTTCAGGGGCCTTGCGATACTCCGCCACCAGTTTGGTGAAGCGATCCGCCTCACCCTTGGCGCGAGAGACCGTCTCGTCGCGGTAACCGTTGGCATCCTCAAGGATACGCTGGGCCTGACCACGGGCTTCTGGCACAACGCCGTTGGCGTAGGTTTCAGCCTGGTTGCGCGAACGCTGCTCGTCTTCACGGGCGCGGATCACATCATCGAAGGCTTCCTGTACTTCACGCGGTGCGGCTGCGCTCTGTACGTTGACCTGGGTAACCGTAATACCGGTGCGATAGGTATCGAGGAAGCGTTGCAGACGCTCCTTGATTTCGCTGGCCATCAATTCACGACCTTCGGTCAACACCTGGTCCATCGCGGTAGAACCCACGACGTGACGCAAGGCACTGTCGGTGGCGTGCTGCAGGCTGATTTCCGGCTGATCGACGTTCAGCACGAAATCCTGCAGGTTGCTGATCTTGTACTGCACGGTCAGCGGCACTTCGACGATGTTCTCGTCTTCAGTCAGCATTTGACCTTGCTTGGTGTAGGCACGCTCACGCGTGACGTTCTCCATGTACTTTTTGTCGATCGGCGGCAGGTAGATGTTCAGGCCTGGCCCGACAGTCTCGTAGTACTTGCCGAAGCGCAGCACCACGGCTTGCTCCTGCTCGTCGACGACGTAGACGGCGCTGTACAGCCAAACGGCCGCCAGCACGACAAGACCGATGGCCAGCAGGCCGCCGAAACCGCCGCGTTTGCCGGAACCACCGCCCTCATCACCACCGCGTTTCTTACCACCACCGAACAACCCATTCAGGCTTTCCTGCAGCTTTCGGAAGGCCTCGTCGAGATCCGGTGGTCCCTTGCGGTCGCCGTTATTGCGACGCTTGCCACCCCAAGGATCCTGATTATTCGAGTTGCCACCCGGCTCATTCCAAGCCATAGCGCTCTCCATCTGATAAAGCAAAGACGCACCCACGGCGCGCCGACCAATGCTACAGAATGCCTGCCATCACGGCACAACCGCTTCTTCAGGCTTTTATTGCAAAGTGTGTTGCTCGATGAACTCCGTCGGCACAAGGCCTTCGCGGCTGACCAGCCGGTTGAGCTCCGAGCGCGGCAATCGAACGGCCAGCAAGCTGACACCTTCTTCGTCGTATTCTTCTTTCTGCACCGCGCCGAGTTCGAAAAACTGCGCACGCAGCCGAGCGAATCGTTGCGGCAAGCGCAAGGTCCCCACAAACAACTCACTGCCCAGCAACTCGGCAATGGCCTGTTCAAGTAACTCCAGACCGTTGCCATCACGGGCTGACAGCCAGACCCGTTGCGGCTTGCCATCGGCATCGCGCTGGATTTGCGGCTCGACCCCTTCGAGCAAATCGAGTTTGTTATAGACCTCGAGGATCGGCAAGTCCTGGGCACCAATCTCGCCCAGCACCACCATCACTTGCTCGATCTGCAGCTGGCGATCCGGTTCGGCCGCATCGATCACGTGCAAAAGCAGGTCCGAGTTGCTCGACTCTTCGAGCGTAGACCGAAATGCCTCAACCAGCTTGTGCGGCAAGTGGCGAATAAAACCTACTGTGTCAGCCAGGACAATCGGCCCCAGGTCGTCCAGTTCCAGACGGCGCAGGGTCGGGTCCAGCGTGGCGAACAACTGGTCCGCCGCGTACACGTCAGATTTCGTCACGTTGTTGAAGAGTGTGGATTTGCCAGCGTTGGTATAGCCCACCAGAGACACAGTAGGGATATCCGCACGCGTGCGGCCACGTCGTGACTGTTCGCGCTGGCTGCGCACTTTTTCCAGCCGGCCCTTGATCTGTCGCAGGCGCACTCGCAGCAGACGGCGGTCCGTTTCCAGCTGGGTCTCGCCTGGGCCTCGCATACCGATACCGCCGCCCTGGCGCTCAAGGTGAGTCCAGCCACGAACCAGCCGAGTACTCATGTGGTCAAGCTGGGCCAGTTCGACCTGCAGCTTGCCTTCATGCGTACGGGCACGTTGGGCGAAAATATCGAGAATCAGACCGGTGCGGTCGATCACGCGACACTCGAAAACACGCTCGAGGTTACGTTCCTGGCTGGGTGTGAGGGTGTGATTGAAGATCACCAGATCGGCCTTTTCGGCATGGACCAGGTCGTGCAGTTCCTCGACCTTGCCGCTGCCGATCAGGTATTTAGCGGTTGGCCGATGACGCGGCACGTTAAAAAACGCAACGGTCTCGGCGCCGGCCGAATTAGCCAATTCCTGAAACTCCTGCGGGTCTTCGCGCGCCTCAGGGTCCTGTCCATCCAAGTGAACGAGGATGACTCGCTCACCACCACCGTGGCGCTCAAAGAACAAAGGAGACTCCTATCAGGCGTTACCTGGCTCAGCGTCACCCGCTTCGGATTCGGTTGCGCTAGGCAGACGAATTGGACGAACCGGCACCACTGTAGAGATAGCGTGTTTGTAAACCATCTGGCTGACGGTGTTTTTCAGCAGGATGACGAACTGGTCGAACGACTCGATCGTGCCTTGCAGTTTGATCCCGTTGACCAGATAGATGGAAACCCCAACTTTCTCTTTACGCAAAGTATTCAAGTAAGGGTCTTGTAGCGAATGCCCTTTTGACATGTGCCGCACTCCTTTAAGGATTCATAATAAAAATAGGTAATTCAGATGGCTTCGGCCGTCACACCCCCAAGGATAGACGGCAATTGCAAGGACTCAGCTCAATATGGAGATGGTCCCCAGGTATTTCAAGGCGCGCGGCAGATTGTCGCAATCCAGGCTGTCCAGCCACTGCAGGTCAGCCCAGCTGCGCAGCCAGGTGAACTGGCGCTTTGCCAATTGGCGCGTGGCGATGACTCCACGTTCCTGCATCTCGGCGTACGTCAGCTTGCCATCCAGGTAGTCCCAGACTTGGCGATAACCCACAGCGCGTATAGACGGCAACCCAGGGTGCAGGTCACTTCGCTCACGCAGGGCTACGACCTCGTCGATGAATCCCTGTTCCAACATCAAGGTGAATCTTTGTTTAATTCGCTCGTGCAGCACCTGACGGTTCGCCGGAGCGATGGCCAAGTTGGCGACAGTATAGGGCAATTGTGGGCGCCCCGAAGTGCCTGCGTCGGCACTTTGCGCTAATTGTTGCTGACGCAGCTCGGTCATGCTCTGACCGCTGACGCGAAACACTTCCAGCGCACGACTCAGGCGCTGCGGATCGTTCGGGTGAATACGCGCCGCCGACACCGGGTCAATAATCGCCAGTTGATCGTGCAACGCCTGCCAGCCAAGGCGCGCCGCCTCCTCTTCGATCTGCGCACGGACCTCGGAGTCGGCGGCCGGCATGTCCGCCAGACCGTCGATCAACGCCTTGTAATACAGCATGGTGCCGCCCACCAGCAGCGGTATCTTGCCTCGCGCGGTGATCTCGGACATGGCTTGCAACGCATCCCGGCGAAAATCCGCTGCGGAATACGCCTCGGCAGGATCGAGAATATCAATGAGACGGTGGGGGAATTGCGCCAGTAGTTCTTTCGAAGGCTTGGCGGTGCCGATGTCCATGCCGCGATAGACCAGCGCCGAATCGACACTGATCAATTCGCACGGCAGCACTTTGGTCAATTCGATGGCCAGGTCGGTCTTGCCCGCGGCGGTCGGGCCCATCAAGAAAATCGCCGGTGGCAACGGCTTCATCAACGACCGCGCAGAAACAGTTTGTCCAGATCGTCCAGGCCCAATTGGGTCCAGGTCGGTCGGCCATGGTTGCATTGGCCGCTGCGCTCGGTGTTTTCCATGTCCCGCAGCAGACCGTTCATTTCCGGCAAGGCCAGGCGCCGATTGGCGCGGATTGCACCGTGGCAGGCCATGGTGCCGAGCAATTCGTTGAGGTGCGCTTGAATTCTGTCACTGGTGCCGTATTCCATCAGGTCGGCCAGTACATCGCTGACCAAGCGTTCGGCCTCGGCCTGTTTGAGCAGCGCCGGGATCTGCCGGATCGCCAGGGTTTCCGGGCCGAGGCGTTGCAACTCGAAGCCCAGGCGCTGGAACCAACTGGCGTGTTCCTCGGCGCAATCGGCCTCGCGCTGGCTGACCGCCAGGGATTCCGGAACCAACAGCGGCTGACCGCTCAAGCCTTCGCTGGCCATGGCGATTTTCAGCCGTTCATACATGATTCGCTCGTGGGCGGCGTGCATGTCCACCAACACCAGCCCGTGGGCGTTCTCGGACAAAATGTAGATGCCCTTGAGTTGCGCCAAGGCGTACCCCAAGGGCGGCACATCGCCCTGACCGTCCGGCAACGCCGCGGCATTGGCCTCGGGCAAGGGCGCGAAAAACTCGCGATACGCTGCTTGGGCTTCGGCCGCTGGAACGGCCGACTGCGGGCGCGGCGTGTACTGGTACTGATAACCGGCCCCCGCTCCGGAACCCGGCGCGGTGTAGGTCGGCTGGGCCTGGGGTTGCTCCAGCAACGCATTGGCGGCCAGGCGCATTTCCCCTTGCGGGCCGAATTCACCGGCCTCGATACCGCTGGGCCGAACCATGCCCGGCACCGCCAGCGGCGCGGCCAGGTGATCTTCCGGCCGCACGTCGCCCAGGGCACGATGCAGAGTGCCGTAGAGAAAATCGTGAACCATGCGTCCGTCACGGAAACGCACTTCGTGCTTGGTCGGGTGCACGTTGACGTCGACCACCGCCGGATCAACCTCGAAGAACAGCACGAAGGTCGGGTGCCGGCCGTTGAACAGCACGTCGCGATACGCCTGGCGTACCGCGTGCGCCACCAGTTTGTCGCGCACCGCACGGCCATTCACGAAGAAATACTGCAAGTCTGCCTGGCTGCGGTTGAACGTCGGCAAACCGACCCAGCCCCACAGGTGCAAGCCATTACGTTCGATCTCGATCGGCAACGCCTGCTCAAGGAAGCCGCTGCCGCAAATCGCCGCCACGCGTCGGGCACGGGCGGCGTCATCGTGGGCTTCGTGCAGGCTAAGGATGGTTTTGCCGTTGTGACGCAAATGGAACGCCACGTCGAAACGCGCCAGCGCCAGACGCTTGATCACTTCTTGCAGGTGATCGAATTCGGTTTTTTCGGTCTTGAGGAATTTGCGTCGCGCGGGGGTGTTAAAGAACAGATCACGCACTTCCACCGAGGTACCGACCGGATGCGCGGCGGGCTGCACTCGTGGCGCCATGTCTCGGCCTTCGGTCTCGACCTGCCAGGCCTGATCGGCATCGCGGGTGCGTGAGGTCAGTGTCAGGCGCGCCACCGAACTGATCGACGCCAGGGCCTCACCGCGAAAGCCGAGGCTCATCACCCGTTCCAGGTCTTCGAGGTCGCGGATTTTGCTGGTGGCGTGACGTGCCAGGGCCAGCGGCAGGTCGTCGGCGGAAATACCGCTACCATCGTCGCGCACTCGCAACAACTTGACCCCACCCTGCTCAACGTCGACGTCGATGCGCTTGGCGCCGGAGTCGAGGCTGTTTTCCAGCAACTCCTTGATCACCGAAGCCGGACGCTCGACCACCTCGCCCGCGGCGATCTGGTTGGCCAGACGCGGACTCAGCAGTTCAATGCGCGCGCTGCTGTTCAAGACCTGATTCATTCTTTGGCCGCCAGTTCATTGCCAGGAATGGTCAAGGTCTGGCCCACTTTCAGCTCATCGCTTTTCAGGTTATTGGCGCTGCGCAGAGTGGCCGGCGACACCTGGTAGCGCACGGCGATCATCGCCAGGGTTTCGCCCGGGTTGACGCGGTGGTCACGCGGGCCTTGGGCGATTTTGCCAGAGTCACGCATCCAGGCAATGTAAGTACCCGGTGGCGGATTCTGCTGGAAGAACTGGCGCACACCACTGCTGATCGAACGGGCCAGGGCTTGCTGGTGGCTCGCCGCCGCCAGTTTCGAGGCCTCGTTGGCATTGGAGATGAAGCCGGTTTCCACCAGGATCGACGGGATGTCCGGCGATTTCAGCACCATGAACCCGGCTTGCTCCACACGTTGTTTGTGCAGCGGCGTGACCCGGCCGATGTTGCTCAAGACCTTCTGGCCAACGTTGAGGCTGGAGGTCAGCGAAGCGGTCATCGACAAATCCAGCAACACACCGGCAAGCATCCGATCCTTGTCATCGAGGCTGACGTTGCCGGCCCCGCCGATCAAGTCTGAACGGTTTTCGCTGTCGGCCAGCCAACGGGCAGTTTCCGACGTGGCACCACGATCGGACAAGGCAAACACCGAGGCGCCAAACGCGGCGGCGGAAGGTGCGGCGTCGGCGTGGATCGAGACGAATAGGTCGGCGCCCTTCTTGCGGGCGATTTCAGTACGACCGCGCAGCGGAATAAAGTAGTCGCCGGTGCGCGTCAGCTCGGCGCGGAAACCTTTCATGCCGTTGACCTGGCGTTGCAGCTCGCGAGCGATCGCCAGCACCACGTCTTTCTCACGCTGGCCACGGGAGCCAGATGCACCGGGGTCTTCACCACCGTGCCCGGCGTCGATCACCACAATAATGTCGCGCTTACCGGCCGGTGCCGGAGGTGCAGGCGGCAGTTTGACCGGTGGCTCGGTCGGTGTGACCGGCACCGCTGGAATGGTCGCCACCGACGGCGTCGGGGCGGGCGGCGGCGCGGCATCGGCGGCGTTGTCGAACAGGTCGACCACCAGGCGATTGCCGTACTGCGCGTTCGGCGCCAGGGTGAAGCTTTTCGGCGTCACGGCTTTTTTCAGGTCGATGACCACCCGCAAGTCAGTCGGCGTGCGTTGGGCCGAGCGCATGGCAGTAATCGGGGTATTGGCGGTCGAGACATTCAGCGGCGCGCCGAGGCTGGCACCGTTGATGTCGATCACCAGCCGGTCCGGGGCGGACAGGGTAAATACGCTGTGCTGCACAGGGCCGGTCAGGTCGAACACCAGTCGGGTGTTATCCGGCGCCCGCCACAAGCGAACGCTGTTGACCTTCGATTCAGCCACAGCGTCGACGGTCACCGCCAAAAGCAACACACCTACGGCAGCCACCAACGCGCGAAAGCGCATACCTAACCCCATCATCTAATTGGATTCCAATGCCAAAGCGGCACACCACGACTCGCCACGCGAGCCTTGCGGTAAAATTTTCAGCGAACGCCCGCTGCCATGCGCAGCAATGGTAATGGTCAGGTCAGGCTTTGGCAAAAAGCCTGCACCCTTATCTGGCCATTCGATCAGGCACAGGGCGTCGTCTTCGAAGTAATCGCGGATGCCAAGAAACTCCAACTCTTCCGGATCGACCAATCGATACAGGTCGAAATGGAAGGCGCGCATGCCTGCGATCTCGTAGGGCTCGACCAAAGTGAAGGTCGGACTTTTTACCGCGCCCACGTGGCCCAAACCCCGAATAATCCCCCGCGACAGGGTGGTTTTACCCGCCCCAAGGTCGCCTTCTAGAAAAATCAGACCCTGCCCTTGGGTGACACGGGCGATTCGCGCGCCAAAGTCGGTCATGGCCTGTTCATCGGCCAGGTACAGAATTACTTCAGACACGGTGCTTGCTCCTCCAACAACTGACGAATGGCTGGAATCAAATCACTGGCCGCCAGCCCACGGCCGTATTTACCTTGCTGGGCGCCGGCATTGGCGTGCAGCCAGACCGCCAGGCACGCTGCATCGTAGGCGTCGAGGCCTTGGGCCAGCAATGCGCCGACCAGACCGGCCAGCACATCGCCGAGCCCGGCGGTGGCCATGGCCGGATGGACCTGATGACATAACGCCAAACGGCCGTCGAGGCTGGCAATCAGGCTGCCGGCGCCTTTCAGGACTACAGTGGTCGAGTATTTTTTGCTCAGGGCTTGGGCCGCCGCCGGGCGATCAGCCTGCACTTGCGCGGTGGACAGGCCCAGCAGCCGGGCAGCCTCACCCGGATGCGGGGTGATCACGCTGTCTGTGGGCAGGGTCATGGTGCCAGCGCTGAGCAGGTTCAACGCATCGGCATCCCACACCTGCGGCATTGGCGCATTGGCCGCCGCCGACAGCAAGCTGCGCCCCCACGACGCCTGGCCCAAACCGGGACCGACCACCAGCACACTGACTTTCTTCAGCAATGCCATCAGCTGATTGGCCGAGTGCGTGCCCAGCGCCATGACTTCCGGTAGCCGGGTCAACGCCGCCGGGACGTGCTCCGGGCGCGTGGCTAGCGAAACCATCCCCGCACCGCTGCGCAAGGCGCTTTCGGCGCTTAGCAGGATGGCGCCGCCGAAACCGCGATCACCGCCGACCAGCAGCACATGGCCGAAACGTCCTTTATGGGATGCCGGCGCACGCGGTGCTACGCGAGGCAGGTTGCCGGGGTTCAGGCGTTGCGCCACGGCGGGGGCACTACTGACGATGGCCGTGTCGGCCTGCAAATCGTTGAACACCAGCTCGCCGACCTGGTCCGCCGCATCGCCGGTAAACAGGCCAAGCTTGAGGCCGATAAAAGTCACTGTCAGGTCAGCACGCACCGCCGAGCCGAGGACCTGGCCGGTGTCGGCACTTAAACCGGAAGGGATATCCACCGCTGCCACGGGCAAACCGATGGCATTGATCGCCTCGATGACTGCCGAATAAGGTTCGCGCACGTCACCGTTGAGGCCAGTGCCGAGCAAGGCGTCGAGCAGCACGCCGCGCAGTTCGCTGGACGGCGACCAGGCATCGATCGGCACGCCGGCCGCTAACGCATCGCGATAAGCCGCAGCCGCATCGCCCTGCAAACGGGACGGCTCGACCACTGCCAGCACCCGCACCGCCCAACCCGCACGCAAGGCCAGAGCGGCCACCAGGTAACCGTCACCGGCATTGTTGCCATGGCCGGCCAGCACCGTCAGTTCGCTGGCGTCCGGCCAGTGCCGGACCAAGGCCCGCCACATCGCACGCGCCGCTCGCTGCATCAATTCGAAGCCCGGCGTGCCGGCCGCAATCAGGCGCGCATCGAGCCCGCGAACCTGCTCTGCGCTGTACAGCGCGTCGGGTAAATCATCTTTAGTGTGCGGCATGCGTCTTCGGGCTCCGATGTCTGGCAGAATTATACGCACCTCAGCTCCGGTTTCTCTCGCCTCATGCCCGCTATGACCCCAGACCTCCCCGTTCTCGCACAATCGATCAAGGATTGGGGCCGTGAGCTGGGTTTCCAGCAAGTCGGCATCAGCGGCCTGGATCTTGGCGAGCATGAGCAACACCTACAGCGCTGGCTCGACGCCGGCTACCATGGCGAAATGGAGTACATGGGCGCCCATGGCAGCAAACGTTCACATCCGGAACAGTTGGTACCGGGCACCTTGCGCGTGGTTTCCCTGCGCATGGACTACCTGCCCGGCGATACGCAAATGGCGCAGATGCTCGGCCAACCGGAAAAAGCCTACGTCTCGCGTTATGCCTTGGGCCGCGATTACCACAAATTGATCCGTAAACGTGTGCAACAACTGGCAGAAAAAATTCAGGCCGTGATCGGGCCGTTCGGCTACCGGGCGTTTGTCGACAGCGCGCCAGTGCTGGAAAAAGCCATCGCCGAGCAAGCCGGGCTGGGCTGGATCGGCAAAAACACCTTGGTGCTGAACCGCAAGGCCGGCAGTTATTTCTTCCTCAGCGAGTTATTCGTCGACCTGCCGCTGCCCGTCGACCCGCCCCACACCAGCGAGCATTGCGGCCGCTGCACCGCCTGCCTTGACGTCTGCCCGACCAACGCCTTCGTCGGCCCCTACGTGCTGGACGCCCGGCGCTGCATTTCCTACCTGACCATCGAACTGAAAAGTGCCATCCCCGAAGACTTGCGACCGTTGATCGGCAATCGTGTGTTCGGCTGCGACGACTGTCAGATGGTTTGCCCGTGGAACCGCTTCGCCAAGCCATCGGGGGAGAGCGACTTCAAGCCGCGGCACAACCTCGACAATGCCGAACTGGCCGAGCTGTTCATGTGGGATGAAGACAAGTTCCTCAGCAACACCGAGGGTTCACCACTGCGTCGCGCCGGTTATGAACGCTGGCTGCGCAACCTCGCCGTCGGCCTGGGCAACGCACCGTCGAGCATCCCGGTATTGGAAGCGCTGAAAGCCCGCCGGGAATACCCGTCAGACCTGGTGCGTGAGCATGTGGAGTGGGCGTTGAAACAGCATGCCGAGCGTCAATTCTCATCGCTATAAACAAACTTCGGCATTTCCCAGTGAAAGCGGATCGCCAACAGGCGCAGCAGAAAGCCGCCGAACAGGGTGATGAGGATCGCTTGTTCGTTGGGCAGTTGCAGGTAGACGCAGAGCATGTAGCACCAAGCGGCGAGGAACGAGACGCTCGCATAGAGTTCGCGGCGGAAGATCAGCGGAATATCGTTGCAGAAGATGTCGCGAAGGATGCCGCCGAATACCCCGGTGATCACCCCGCTGACCGAGGCGACCAGCATGCCGTGGCCCATTTCCAGGGCGGTCATGCAGCCGATCAGGGTAAACGCCACCAGGCCGACGGCGTCGAGCACCAGGAACAGCGAGCGTAAGTGTCGCATCCAGCGTGCGGTAAACACGGTAATCATTGCCGCCACCGAGGTCAGCACCAGGTACTCCGGATGCTTGACCCAGGTCAGCGGGTAATGCCCCAGCAACACATCGCGCATCGAGCCGCCGCCGAGTGCGGTGATGCAGGCGATCAGCACCACGCCAAACCAATCCATGCCGCGACGTCCGGCAGACAGCGCACCAGTCATGGCTTCGGCGGTGATAGCGATCAGGTAGAGCATCAGCAGCATGAGGGCAGTCCTTGCACGGAGGCGCGCAGTCTAGCGATTTCGCCAAGACACCTGAAGACTCAGTGTGGCGAAGGAGCTTGCTCCCGCTGGAGTGCGCAGCGCTCCCCCTGCAACAGTCTCGACGCGACGTGGGTTCAGGGCCGCTTCGCGTCCCAGCGGGAGCAAGCTCCCTCGCCACAACAGCTCCGTGGCATCAAAACTTGATGAAGTGCTTGCGGTAGTGCTGCAGCTCGGCAATCGACTCGCGAATGTCGTCCAGAGCCAGGTGCGTGCTGCCTTTCTGGAAGCTGTCGCGCACGTCCGGGGCCCAGCGCGCGGCCAGTTCCTTGAGGGTCGACACATCCAGGTTGCGGTAATGGAAATAGCTTTCCAGCGCCTTCATGTGGGTATAAAGGAAGCGCCGGTCCTGGCAGATGCTGTTGCCGCAGATCGGCGACTTGCCCTTCGGCACCCATTTCTCCAGGAAGGCGATGGTTTCGGCTTCGGCTTCGGCCATGCTGATGCGGCTATCGCGCACCCGCTGGGTCAGGCCCGAGCCGCCGTGTTGACGGGTGTTCCACTCGTCCATGCCGGCGAGGATCTCGTCGCTGTGGTGAATCGCGATCACCGGACCTTCGGCCAAGGTGTTGAGGTTGCTGTCGGTGACGATGGTCGCCATCTCGATGATGACGTCGGTGTCCGGGTTCAGACCGGTCATTTCCAGGTCGATCCAAATCAGGTTCTGTGGGTTTTGCATATAAAAGCTCCTCGGCGTAGCTGCGCAGTTTAGCCTAGGCAATCGGCGGGGCGTGCTAAACTCGCGGCCGTTTTACCTAATCGCTGCATTCTCCATACGGAACACCCATGGCCAAACGCCAACTCAATCGTCGTCAAAACTGGCGCATCGAAAAGATTCAAGGCGAGCGCGCCGCCCGCGCTGCCAAACGCGAGTCCTCCGCCGTCGAGGCTTTGGAGGGCGGTGACCTGGGCCCGGAACAGACCGGCCTGGTGATCGCGCACTTCGGTGTGCAGGTCGAAGTCGAAGCGCGCGACGGCGAATTGGCCGGCCAGGTTTTCCGCTGTCACTTGCGCGCCAACCTGCCGGCGCTGGTCACCGGCGACCAGGTTGTCTGGCGTGCCGGCAACCAGGGCATCGGTGTGATCGTCGCGCAATTGCCGCGCAACACCGAGCTGTGCCGGCCTGACAGCCGCGGCCAGTTGAAGCCCGTGGCGGCCAACGTCGACATGATCGTCATCGTCTTCGCGCCACTGCCCGAGCCGCACGCTAATCTGATCGACCGCTACCTGGTCGCGGCCGAACACGCCGGCATTCGGCCCTTGCTGCTGCTGAACAAATTCGACCTGATCGACGAGCAGAACGCCCCGGCGCTTAACGCGCTGCTGGCGGTCTACCGCACGCTCGGTTACCCGGTGCTGGAAGTTTCGGCACACCACGGCAACGGCATGGAACAGCTGCAACAGCAACTGGACGGGCGCATCAGCGTGTTCGTCGGCCAGTCCGGCGTCGGTAAGTCGTCGCTGGTCAACAGCCTGCTGCCGGAAGTCGAAACCCGCGTAGGTCCGTTGTCTGAATTGTCTGGCCAGGGCACGCACACCACGACCACCGCGCGGCTGTTCCACTTCCCCGGCGGCGGTGAACTGATCGACTCCCCGGGCATCCGCGAATTCGGCCTCGGCCACGTTAGCCGCGCCGACGTCGAAGCCGGCTTCATCGAGTTCAACGACCTGATCGGCACCTGCCGCTTCCGCGATTGCAAACACGACCGCGAACCCGGCTGCGCCCTGCTCAAAGCCCTCGAAGACGGTCGCGTCCAGCAGCAACGCATGAACAGCTACCGCTCGATCATCGCCAGCCTGCCGGAAACCAGTTACTAAACCGAGCGTCTGGCGTCTCTAATCGAAGAGGCGCCGGGCTCAGGTTTCACCTCCCAAGCTCCCGCCACATCCGCGATGTAAGACTGCGGCATCCCCTTCCGCAGGACATTTCTCTTTATTCGCACAGGCCTTGTCAGCGCCATATCACTGATTAGATTCGAGCCCTCTGCACACTTGTGCGCAATCGAGGGACAAACATGCGAGACATCTACTCATCTATCCGTTGTTCGAATAGCCACTTCCAGGCCAACACCTTACGCCTGAAAACAGCGCAATCCCATGCCATCTAAATTAGCCCGACGATCCCAAAAAAGGTTGTCACTTGACAACCTGTAAGCTCATTTCGATACTGGAGCACATCAATGACGAGACCCTCCCATTCTAAAAAGGAGGTTGAGCAAGCACTCAGGCATGCTGAATCGCAAGGCTGGAGAGTGGAAGTCGGCGGTTCCCATTGCTGGGGTAAGCTCTATTGCCCTTACAACGACAATGAATGCCGCTGTGGAGAGTTTTGCATCGCCAGCGTCTGGAGTACGCCAAAAAATCCAGGCAATTTTGCGAAACAGTTAGTACGGGTGGTGAACAACTGCACAGCGCACCGTGCCAGGGAGGCAAAGGGGAAACACGTGGAAGTGGAGGAAAAATGATGGAATATGTTTTTACGTTGAAGTATCAACTCGCGACTGAAGATCAGGACACGGACTCGCTCGTCGAGCGCTTGGGTGACGGAGGTTGTGACGATGCGCTCATCGGCATAGGTCAGCCTGGCCGACTGGCACTGGAGTTTGTTCGCGAAGCTGCATCAGCGCAGGAGGCAGTCAACAGCGCGTTGCGGGATGTTCAAATCGCCAGCCCGGGCGCGCGCCTGATTGAGGTAACTCCGGATCTGGTCGGTTTGACAGATGTTGCAGAGATAATGGGCGTGTCGCGTCAAAACATGCGCAAGCTCATGCTTGCCCATCCCACCAGTTTCCCGGTGCCAGTTCATGAAGGCAGCTCTTCAATTTGGCATCTTGCAGAAGTCATGTGCTGGATGCAGTCCCGCGGAACCTACACCTTG
Source organism: Pseudomonas rhizozeae (assembly GCF_031583775.1). Taxonomy (NCBI): domain Bacteria; kingdom Pseudomonadati; phylum Pseudomonadota; class Gammaproteobacteria; order Pseudomonadales; family Pseudomonadaceae; genus Pseudomonas; species Pseudomonas rhizozeae. The sequence goes on along the minus strand of NZ_JAVLSB010000037.1, from coordinate 73,537 downwards.
GCTCAAAACGTACTGGATGTTGCTTGCATCGCGATGCAAGTAAATATCTCCAAGGAATATCAGCGAGTCTCAGAGAAGTACCAAACCCCACTGATCTTCGCCTGACAAGTTAACCGACAAAAAAAGCCGACATCACTGTCGGCTTTTTTGCTTTTTACGGTTTCGGCGCTTCTGCCGGTTTGGCGGGGTCGCCCGGCTTGGGCGCCGGGTCGTCGAACAGGTTGAGGCGTTCGCGCAATTCGTGGGCCGGGACCGGTTGTTGATCGGCCGGCAGTGCGTTTGGATCGACCGGTGTATCGCCAGGTGCGGCGGCGCCAGAATCTGGCGTGGCTGCCGGGGCATCGTGGTTGACACTTTGCGAACCTTCGATCGCGGCTTGGGCTTTCTTGGTCAGGACCACAATGTCGATACGGCGGTTGACCGGGTTGAACGGGTGCTCGCGGTCGAACAGCACCGACGAGGCATAGCCCACCACCCGCGCCACTTGCGCATCCGGGTAGCTGCCCGCCACCAGCGCCCGGCGTGCGGCGTTCGCGCGGTTGGCCGAGAGTTCCCAGTTGCCGTACTCACCGCTGCCGGTATACGGCTTGGCATCGGTGTGGCCGCTGATGCTGATCTTGTTCGGCACCGCTTTGATGGTGTCGGCCATGGCCAGCAGGATGTCTTCGAAGTACGGCTTCAGGCGTGCGCTGCCGGAGTCGAACATCGGCCGGTTCTCGGCGTCGCGAATCTGGATGCGCAAACCGTTCGGCGTGATCTCGAACAGGATCTGGTCCTTGAACTTCTGCAGTTGCGGGTTCTCTTCCACCTTGTTCTGCAGTTCTTGCAGGAGCAATTCCAGGCGTTCCTTTTCGACCATCTCGGCCATGCCTTCGGCCTGTTCGGCGTCGACCGTCACTTTGTCCGGCTGCGGCTGGGATTTCACCTCGGGGTTGAGGGTGTTCTCCGGTGCCAGGGTCGGGCTGCCGCCGAGGTCGATGATGTAAGGCGTGCCGCTCTCGGAGAAACCGACCGGGTCCTTGAAGTAACCGGCGATGGCGATCTTCTGTTCCGGGGTGGCCGTGGACAGCAGCCACAGCACCAGGAAGAACGCCATCATCGCCGTGGCGAAGTCGGCGAAGGCGATTTTCCACGCGCCCCCGTGATGCCCGCCCGCGTATTTTTTTACGCGCTTGATAATGATCGGCTGGTTATTTTCCATGACTTAACGACCGCGAACCGCTTGTTCCAGCTCAGCAAAGCTCGGGCGATGCGCCGGGTACAGAACCTTGCGCCCGAACTCTACCGCCAGCGACGGCGGCATGCCGGAAGCCGAAGCCACCAGCGACGCCTTGATCGCTTCGTAGATGTTCAGCTCTTCCTTGGCGTCGTGGGCCAGGGAATGCGCCAGCGGGCCGAAGAAACCGTAGGCCGCCAGAATACCGAAGAAGGTCCCCACCAACGCCGCACCGACGTGCAGGCCGATAGACGCCTGGTCACCCTCGCCCAGAGACGCCATGGTCACTACGATACCCAGTACTGCCGCGACGATACCGAAACCCGGCATGCCGTCGGCAATGCCATTCACGGCGTGGGACGGGTGATCGAGGTCTTCTTTGAGGCTGGTCAGCTCCATGTCGAACAAGCCTTCGAGCTCGTGGGGCGCCATGTTGCCGGACGACATGATGCGCAAGTAATCGCAGACGAACGCGGTCATGCGTTCATCCTTGAGCACCGCCGGGTACTTGGCGAAGATCGGGCTCGCGGCGGCATCTTCGATGTCGCCCTCGATCGCCATCATGCCTTCGCGGCGGCTCTTGTTGAGGATCTCGTAAATCAGCCCCAGCACTTCCAGGTAGAACGTGTGGGAAAAACGCGAACCGAACATGCTCAGGGACTTCTTGAGCACATGCATGGTCATGTAGCCGGGGTTCGCCTGCAGGAATGCACCCAGTGCGGCACCGCCGATAATCAGCACTTCGAAAGGCTGGATCAGAGCGGCAATCTTGCCGTGGGAGAGCACGTATCCGCCGAGCACGCTCGCGAATACGACGATGATGCCGATAATTTTAGCCATAGGTAGGAGAGCACTTACTGAGTCGGGTTCAAGGTCATATTCGGAAGTTAAAAAATCTCTTCTTCTACTTATCGGCAAAACTGCGCCAGACTATAGCCAGTTCCGGCGAAAAGCCAATTTGCCCCGTTCCGGGCGCTGATCCAGCAGACGATGACCGCCTCCCACCATGGCTAATGAAACGAACGTCACCTCTGTAAAACCGAACACGATTGAAGGCTGGGTCAAGCTGCTCGACGGGGTTCGCTTGCCGGTTCCGCAATCGAGTCATGACCGGGTTTGCCGGGCGATCGCCAACAATCGCAGCTCGATGCGCGACATCGCCGACCTCATGCAAGACAGCCCCGCGCTGGCCTTGAGCGTGATTCGCGAAGCCAACCAGCACACTCACGGCAGCATGACCGAGCCAGCGGAAAACCTCGAAGTGGCGCTCAATCGCCTGGGCCTCAAGCGCACCGAAGTGCTGCTCGCGCGCCTGCCCGCCCAGCCCGACGGCGATATCCCGAAAGCCCTGCGCCATTTACAGATGATCAGCCAGCACGCCACGCAACAGGCGAACGGTTTTTTTGCCGGACGCCTGGCCCGGCTGTGGCAGGACATTCACTGGGGCAGCCTGTTGTTTCTCTCGCCGCTGTGGCCGATGGCCCTGGCTCATCCGCAACTGCTGGAAGAGTGGGAACTGCGGGTGATCCACAAAGGCGAACGGGCGAGCAAGGTCGAGAGGCAATTGTTCGGCGTCAGCCTGCTGAAGATTTGCGAAGCCATGGTCAACCAGTGGCGCTTGCCGATCTGGGTCCAGCAAGGCTATCGGCTGCTGCTCAGCGAACAGCGCGAACTGGTGAAAGTGCTGCGCATCGCCCGCGACAGCGAGCATCCGCTGCGCCAGCAAAATCGCCTCGACGATGACCCGACGCTGCGTCGCTGGCTCAACCAGCCGGCCAACACAGTGCTGCTGGCCAACGGCCTGGCATTGTCGGCGCAGCAGGCTTGGGACAGCCCGCACAGCGAGCGCTGGCAGTACCTCACCAGCCTCTATTTGCAGATGTCGATGGACGAGGTGCAGCAGCAATTGCACCAACAGGCCGCCATCAGCGCCCGCCATCACGCCATGCCCGATTTGTGGCACCCGGCGCAGTCGCTGATCTGGCCCTGGGGCACGCGGCGCGTTCACAGTGGCCTGTTGCCGGCGGCCGCCCCCAACACCGACGACCTCGCCCACTGGCGCAAGCAGTGCGCGCAACTGTTGGCGGAACCGAGCCGCTTCAGTAACGCCATGCACCTGACCACGGCGGCGCGCGATGCCTTGGTCGCGTGCGGTATGCGCCGGGTGATGTTGCTGATGATCGACCGTAATCAAACGCACCTGCGGGTGCATTCACACGCCGGGCTGCCGGCGGAAACCGCCAGCCTGAAAATCCCGGTGGGCAAAAGTACGGTGCTGCAGCGGCTGCTGGCGCAGCAGGCGCAGGTGCGCCTGACGCCGGCCAACAACGCGCAATTTTCCGCGCTGCTGCCAGCGAGTCTGCGCGGGCTATTCGGCGGCGAACATTTGCTGTTGCGCTCGCTGGTCAATAACGACCGGGTGGTGATGCTGGTGGTCGCCGATCAGGGCGGTGGGCCGTTTTCGGAGATCACCGTGCAGGCCTTCGGCAAAACCGCGCAGTGCATCGAGAGAGCGCTGCACAGCTTTACCAATCGCAGCCACTGACGCTTGCGTTACAATCCGCCTCTTTGTGCTCTGGAGACCTCACATGTCTGACTTCTCTGGCTTGGCTTTGGTGATCGAGCCGAGCGACCTGCTGCCGCGCCTCGACGCCCGCGAACTGATTCTGGTGGACCTGACCAGCGCCGCCCGTTACGCCGAAGGGCATTTGCCCGGCGCGCGTTTTGTCGACCCCAAGCGCACCCAACTCGGCCAGCCGCCGGCGCCAGGCCTGCTGCCGCCGCAGGCAGCGCTTGAGGCATTGTTCGGCGAACTGGGCCACAACAAGGATGCGGTTTACGTGGTGTACGACGACGAAGGCGGCGGCTGGGCCGGGCGCTTTATCTGGTTGCTCGATGTGATCGGTCACACCCAGTATCACTACCTCGACGGCGGCCTGCTCGCGTGGCTGGCGCAAGGTTTGCCGGTCACGACGCAGATCCCCGAAGCGGTGGGCGGCCCGGTGCCGTTGACCCTGCTCGAAGCGCCCACCGCCACCCGCGAATACCTGCAAAGCCGCCTCGGCGCCGCCGACCTGGCGATCTGGGATGCCCGTGGACCGCTGGAGTTCTCCGGCGAAAAAGTCCTCGCGGCCAAGGCTGGGCATATACCCGGCGCGGTCAATTTCGAATGGACCGCCGGCATGGACCCGACGCGGCAACTGCGCATTCGTCGCGACATGCCGCAAATCCTGGAACAACTGGGGATCACCCCGGACAAAGAAATCATTACTCACTGCCAGACGCATCACCGTTCTGGCTTCACCTATCTGGTGGCCAAGGCACTCGGTTATCCGCGGGTCAAGGGCTACGCCGGCTCCTGGGGCGAATGGGGCAACCACCCCGACACGCCCGTCGAGATTTAAGGTTTTTAAGGACCGCACATGAATAAGCGTCTGTTTATCCTCAGCCAATACCTGCTGCCCCATCACCTGCTGTCGCGCCTGGCCGGTTGCGTCGCCGAGTGCCGTGTGCGCTGGTTCAAGAACGCCTTCACCGCCTGGTTTGCCAAGCGTTATCAGGTGGACATGTCCCAGGCACTGGTCGAAGACTTGACCGGTTACGAGCACTTCAACGCCTTCTTCACCCGTGCCTTAAAGGACGGCGCACGGCCGCTGGACCCGACACCGGGCGCGATCCTCAGCCCCGCCGACGGCGCGGTCAGCCAGTTGGGCCCGATCGAGCACGGCCGGGTGTTCCAGGCCAAGGGCCACAGCTTCAGCGTGCTGGAACTGTTGGGCGGTGACGCGGCCAACGCGGCGCCGTTCATGGGCGGCGACTTCGCCACCATTTACCTGTCGCCGAAGGACTACCACCGCGTGCACATGCCGCTGGCCGGCACGCTGCGGGAAATGGTCTACATCCCTGGGCGCATTTTCTCGGTCAACCAGACCACCGCCGAAAACGTCCCGGAACTGTTCGCCCGTAACGAGCGGGTGGCGTGCATTTTCGACACCGAGCGCGGGCCGATGGCCGTGGTGCTGGTGGGCGCGATGATTGTTGCGTCGATTGAAACCGTGTGGGCGGGTCTGGTCACGCCGCCGAAACGCGAGCTGAAAACCTTCCGCTACGACGAAGCCGCCCGCGCGCCGATTCACCTCGAAAAAGGCGCGGAGCTGGGCCGCTTCAAACTCGGCTCGACCGCCGTGGTGCTGTTTGGCCCGGACCAAGTGAAATGGGCTGAAGGCCTCGGCGCCTTGTCGCCGGTGCAGATGGGCCAGGCCCTGGGCCTGCCTAAGGCTTAAGCGCTTTAACCGGTCCCGCGACGAACTGTGCGGGATCGGTTATTTGCAGTATTTGCAACGCCCTCCCCGCTTCGCCAGCCCTCCTTTTCTGCGTGAAATCCGATACATCGTCCGACGAAAGCAGGCCATAGCTGCTAAGGTTTTCAGATCGCCCCCCTTTTCTTCGCCGGAGCCTTTGAACGGCATGACTCAGACCAGCCCCTACTCATTGCGGGCGCCTACGCCGATCCAGTTGCGACTGTCGTTCTGTGAACCCACCCCGCGTGATCTCAAACGCTGGATTGCCGGCCTGCCGAAAGCCAATATCGGCGAAACCGCGCGCCAGTTGTACCAAGGTCTCGGCGAGCTGAATCAACTGCTTACCCCCAGCGATAATCGCCTGCAGTTGCTCGAATTGCTGCGCCCGGAGGTGTACTACGTCTGTCAGCACCTAGAGCGGCATTTCCTGCACCAAGCCATCGTGCTGGACGAACGCTCGCGCAAAATCGCCAACCTGTGCCAGGCCCTGCAAAGTCAGTTAGCCATCGGTTACAAACAGATTGTGCTGCGGGTCGGCCCGCGCTTCAGTAAGGATCGCGCGGCGCTGTTGACCCTGGCGTTGCAACGGGCCAGCCACAGCCTCAAAGGGCCGCTGGTGCGCGCCACGCAGCTGTACTGTCCGCCACCCGAAGGGCTGTGGCGAGAGCTGCATCAGTTGTATCGCATCGGCTGCGAGCACCACTTGCAGCAACGCGTGGTGCGCGACGATCTGGCCAGCCTGGCCGGGGAGTTGAGCCTTGAACAAACCTACATCGCGGCCCTGCTGCTGGGCACGGCGCGTTGCAGCCAACTGCGGCAGAACCAGATCGCGCGCCTGGCGGAAGTGCTGGAACCCTGGAGCACTTGGCTGACACTGCGGCCATCCACCGACAGCCTGTTCGCGGTGCTGCCCGAACTGGACGCCGCCCCGCGTTACCGCAAACTGTTTCGCGCCGATCAGCCTGCACCCTTGCTGGCCTTTGACCCGCAGCCGCTGGTGGCAGCCATCGAAGCGCACTTGCAACGCACCACCACCGGCGCGCCATTGCCAGTGCCGGCGGGGCTGAGCCTGGACACCTTGCAGCACTTGCACGCGGCGTGGGGCCAGTCCGCCGAGCGCAGTTTCCAGCGCACTGTGGGCCAAGGCAGCCTGACATTGTGCGTGGGCATGAGTGCTCTGCATTTTTACCTTGGAGGCGAACAACCCTTCAGCGAAATGCTCAAGCACCCAGGGACGCGCGCCGCCGATTTCAGCGCCGAACTCCGCAAAAATCCACAGGACGGCTGGAGCCATGCCTTTGATGCCGCGCCTGACAGCAAGGGCGATCAATGGCTGCCCTATGAAGAGATCCAGTACGAACAACTGCAGGGCGACGAGGACGACACCACCCTCAACCCGCCGCACTACCCGACCTACGCGCTGCCGGTCATCAACCACAGCCCCGGCGGTTACTGCCTGGCCTGGCCGAAAGACGTGCCGCCGGAGTTGCAGGCAGGGGAAATGGTCGGCATTCAGGACAGCACCCATCAGGGCTGGAGCATCGCGGTCGTGCGCTGGATCCGCCAAGTGCGCGGCGGCGGCACGCAAATGGGCATCGAGTTGGTAGCCCCGCACGCCGAGCCTTGCGGTTTGCAATTGGTGCGCAACCAGGATGGCCACAGCCAGTATCTGCGCGGCCTGCTGCTTCCGGAGATCAGCGCCGTGGACTTGCCGCCGACCCTGCTCGCGCCACGCCTGCCGTTCCAGGAAGGGCAGAAGGTGATGATCAATACCCACGGCAATGAACGACGCGCCGGCCTCGACCGCCGGGTGTCCAGCACCCACAGTTTCAACCAGTTCGCGTATCGGGCCCTCGATACCGGCCGAAACGACAACGCCGCTAAAAGCGGCGCCGAAGAGGAGTTTGATTCATTGTGGGCGTCGCTCTAGCTCGGACGCCCTTTGTGGGAGCGAGCCTGCTCGCGAAGAGGCCCGCTAAACACCACCTTCAGAGCTGCCCGTCCCGATCGCGGAACCCCAGCAGATAAAGCACCCCATCCAGACCCAAGGTCGAAATCGCTTGCTTCGCCGATTGCTTGACCAGCGGCTTGGCACGGAACGCCACGCCCAGTCCGGCAATTGCCAGCATCGGCAGGTCATTGGCGCCGTCGCCCACAGCGATGGTCTGCTCCAGGCGCAGGCCTTCTTTCTCGGCCAGTTCTTTGAGCAGATCAGCCTTGCGCTGCGCATCGACAATCGGCTCGACCGCCACGCCGGTGACTTTGCCATCGACCACTTGCAGCTCGTTAGCGAACACGTAGTCGATGCCCAATTTGGCCTGCAACTGCTTGGCGAAATAGGTGAAGCCGCCAGACAGAATCGCGGTTTTGTAGCCCAAGCGTTTGAGTTCGGCGAACAGGGTTTCGGCGCCTTCAGTCAGGCGCAGCGAGGCGCCGATTGAATCCAGCACACTGACATCCAGACCTTGCAGCAGCGCCAGGCGCTCCTTGAAGCTGGCGCGGAAATCCAGTTCGCCGGCCATTGCTCGCTCGGTGATCGCCGAGACCTGGTCGCCCACGCCGGCGGCTTTCGCCAGTTCATCGATGACTTCAGCTTCGATCAGCGTCGAATCCATGTCGAACACCGCCAGGCGCCGGTTGCGGCGGAACAGCGAATCTTCCTGGAAGGCGATGTCGACATTCAATTCCTGCGCAACGCTGAGAAATTCGGCGCGCAGTGCTTGCGGGTCAGCCGCTTCGCCACGCACGGAAAACTCGATGCAGCCCTTGCCCTTGTCCGCCGGCGTGTCCAGCGGCATGCGCCCGGACAGGCGATCGATATGATCGATATTCAAGCCATATTTGGCAGTAATCGAACTCACGCGCTGCAACTGCTCAGCCGTGACCTTGCGGGTCAACAAAGTGACGATGTGGCGTTTCTTGCCTTGGCCACCGACCCATTGCTGGTAATCCTCTTCGGACACCGGAGTGAACCGCACCTGCTGATCGAGTTTATAGGCGGTGAACAGAATGTCCTTGAGCACCGACTTGCCTTGCTCGGTGTCCGGGATTTCCACCAGGATGCCGAACGACAGGGTGTCGTGAATCACCGCCTGACCGATGTCGAGAATGTTCACACCACCCTGGGCCAGAACGCCGGTAATGGCCGCAGTGAGACCGGGACGATCTTCACCAGTGATGTTTATCAGGACGATTTCGCGCAAGGCGCACCCCCGCAAGTGGAAAAAAACCGCATTCTACCCACTTTCAGTGACCATCGGGCACCGCGAGCGCTTTGCCGGTCTAGGGCCTGTCGCTATACTGCGCGTCAACTTCACGGACAAAGAGCCGAGCTCAGTGAACCGGCCCACGCCAGTTAAAACCGATAACTTCTTTCTGCTGATCTTCCGTGCACTGCGTCATCGCCGTGTACCGATTGCATTGCGCATCGCCAGCCATAACGTGATCCTGGTCGCTCTGGCCCTGGTGATCTACGCCTGTGTGATGGGTTTGCAGTTCAAGCAGGCCATGCATGAGCAGGCCGATGCGCTGGGTGAAAGCCTCACCACCCAGACCGCAACGTCCGCCACCGAGCTGTTGGTGTCCAACGACATCCTCAGCCTCAACGTGCTGCTCAATAACCTGACCAAGAACAAACTGGTGGCCCACGCGGCGATCTATAGCGTGGATAACCGCATCCTCGCCGAAGCCGGCCAGCGGCCCAAGCACGGCCTTCTGGGCGAAGCCGAAGGCATGTACGAGAGCAAAATCACCTTCCAGGACGTGACGGCCGGGCAACTGCGCATCAGCCTGGACATGGATCAGTTCCAGCAGCCGATGACCATCAGCCTGCAAAGCATGGGCATTCTCAGCGCGATTCTACTGGCACTGGCCCTGGCCCTGAGCCTGCGCCTCGGTCGGCACATCTCCACGCCGCTGCTGCAATTGCGCGTGTGGCTGCGCAACATCGACGAATACACGCCAGCCACCCAGCGCCAGGATGAAATCGGCGACCTGGCGCGGCAGCTGCATTCCAGCTTCGCCCCGGAGCCCGTCGAGCCTGAGCCGGTGCCAGAACCGGAGTTCGACGAAGTAGCCGAGGACGAGCCGGAGTTCGAGGTGCGCAACCTGCGCGACCCGAGTTTCGACGAATCGCGCCCGGTCGCGGCCCTCAAACCGGCGCCGCGCCGCGTGGTGAGCACAGTCGAGGACGAGGAAGACGACGACGCCTTCGCCGATCTGCGCGACGAGTCGGCCAATAATGCGCCGCTGGTGGTGGCTAAAAAAGTGCCGTCGGACATTCCTCAGCACAGCGCCGTGCTGGCGGTGCAACTGGGCGCCCAGGATCAACTGCGTCGTTTGCCACGCACGCGTCTGGAAGAATTGCTCAAACGCTATCGTGATTGCCTCGACCAAGCCGCGTCGCTGTATCAGAGCGAGCTGCACACGCTGAACGACGGCAGCACGTTGATGCTGTTCCACACCGAAGACAGCGGCGACGACTACCTGACTAACGCCATTTGCTGCGGTGAATTGCTGCGGGCCTTGGGCCATCAGTTGCAAATCGAAGTGGCGGACAGCGGCATCACCCTGCAACTGCAACTGGGCCTGACGTTGGGCGACGAGTTGTTTGGCCTGAGCCAGATCGACCTGTTGCTGACCGAAACCGCCCAGGATGCCCTGGCCCTGTCGCAACACAGCCGCAACCTGCTGCTGGTGGAGCGAAAGATTGGCGACGACGTCCTGATCCGCCAACGGGCGCGCATCCGGCCGATCGCCAGCCCGGAAGGTGCGTGCTGCGTTGAGCGATTGATGGAGCCTTACCCGTCGATGCTCGAGCGGCAACTGGCACGAATGCATGAGAAACGCAGTTAAGCGTTAGCCTGACCACCACCTTAAAGCCCGCGGATGAGTGATCGTCTGCGGGCTTTTTTGTTATCGGTGCTGGCCTCTTTAAGAGCAGGCTCGCTCCACAGCGGCGGGTACCGCCCACCAGACGGCACAGACTCTCAAACTCCAGAACCAACAAAGCCCGCATCGCTGCGGGCTTTGTCTTGAGGCAGACGACCTTAGAAGCGGAACACTTCCAGGTCGGTGCGGATCGGCGAGGCCATCGGGATCTTCGGCTGCTTCTCCGGCCCTGCTGCCGGGGCCACTGGCTTAGGCGCTTTACGCGGCGCGGTTTCAGCGATCGGCGGCTGGTTGGCCAGTGGCTTGAGGGCCACGGACAACTGCTCGGCCAGACGCTGCACCAGCACACCCTGGGCCTGAACCTGAGCGGCGGTGGTACCGGCGTGCTGCTCCTGCAGATGCACGATACGGTTATCGCGCACCTTGCCGCGGCGGTCGATCAGACGCCACTGGGCATCGAGGATCGCCGGCTGGGTCTTGCCCGAGTCGAGGCGCGTGATGGTCAGCAACACCTGCACATCCGGGGCGAAGCCCAAGGTCGCCGGCGCCAGCACGACGCGCTGGCTATCGAGGTGACCCGCCACCTGACGCAGCAGCAACTGGTCGATGTCCGACGACAGGCTGCCGGCCCAACGACCGTCCGTCGACGCTTGCAGGCTGCCGTCCGGCTGGCGCTGCAACAGGGTTTCACGTTGCAGGTAATCGGCGATGGTCACGGGGCCCAGCAATACCGCCATGCCAGCGGTTTGCGCAGGTTGGGCCGGGGTGCCGCTGTCCAGCTGATACAGCGAAACCGGCGGGTTTACGCTGCAACCCGCCAGGCCAAGAACCCCAGCGAGCAACAAAATAAAAGGAAGGCGCAGAGCAGTCATCGTCCCGTCCAGGTGGCAGCCACAAGGCTTACCACAGTGAAAATACTCAATAAATATGAAGAACGCTCGACCACGCCGGCGCTTGAAAGGCCATATCATCCGTGAATATGCGTCCCGACTCCAGCGCGAATGCGTCGATCTACGGGTTAAATCGTAGATCGAACGCTCTAGCGCGCTTAATTGAGGTTTTCGACGAGCAACGCGTCCACACGCTGGAAGCCACGTGGCAATTTGTTACCACGGCGACCACGCTCACCCTTGTAGTGTTCGAGATCGTCTGCTTTCAGTGACAAGGTACGTTTTCCGGCCTGCAATACCAGGGTCGCGCCCTCCGGGATGACGGCGATATCAGTGACGTACTCCTCGCGACTGGCCACCCGCTCACCGGAAATCCCGATGATCTTGTTGCCCTTGCCTTTGCCCAACTGCGGCAGGTCGCTGATCTTGAAGATCAGCAGCCGACCTTCGGTGGTCACCGAGGCCAGCCAGTTGTTTTCGCGATCAGCCACCGGGCGCGGCAGAATCACTTTCGAGTTGTTCGGCAAGCTCAGCAGCGCCTTGCCGGCCTTGTTCTTGGCCTGGAAGTCTTCGCCCTTGACCACAAAACCGTAGCCGGCGTCGGAGGCGATGACATACAGCCCGTCGTCTTCGGGCATCAGCACGCATTCAAACGTGGCGCCTGGGGGCGGCGTCAGGCGCCCGGTCAGCGGTTCGCCCTGGCCACGGGCCGATGGCAAGGTGTGCGCGGCCACCGAATAACTGCGGCCGGTGGAGTCGATCAGCACCGCAAACTGGTTGGAGCGCCCCGCCGCCGAGGTCTTGAAGCCGTCCCCGGCCTTATAGGAAAGTCCCGTCGCGTCGATATCGTGACCTTTGGCCGAGCGAATCCAGCCTTTTTCCGACAGCACTACGGTGACTTTCTCATTCGGCAGCAGGTCGTGCTCGGTCAGGGCCTTGGCTTCGGCGCGCTCGACGATCGGCGAGCGACGGTCGTCGCCATACGTCTCGGCGTCCTTGAGCAACTCGGTGCGCACCAGTTTCTTCAGCTTGGCTTCGCTGCCCAGCAGGGCTTGCAGCTTGGCTTGTTCCTTGAGCAATTCATCCTGCTCGGCGCGCAGCTTCATCTCTTCCAGGCGCGCCAACTGTCGCAGGCGGGTGTCGAGGATGTAGTCGGCCTGGATTTCGCTGAGGGCAAAGCGGGCGATCAACGCGGCCTTCGGGTGTTCCTCGGTGCGGATGATATGGATCACTTCATCCAGGTTGAGGTAGGCAATCAGCAAGCCGTCCAACAGGTGCAGGCGACGCTCGACCTTGTCGAGGCGGAATTGCAGGCGGCGGCGCACGGTCAGGGTGCGGAACTCCAGCCATTCCACCAGCAAGGCGCGCAGGTTTTTCAGCTGCGGCTTGCCGTCGAGGCCGATGATGTTGATGTTCACCCGGTAGGTGGATTCCAGCTCGGTGCTGGCGAACAGATGCTGCATCAGCGCGTCGTGGTCGACCCGGCTGTTGACCGGAATGATCACGATACGGCACGGGTTTTCGTGGTCCGACTCGTCGCGCAGGTCGGCGATTTGCGGCGCTTTCGACGGCTTGGCCTGCATCAGTACGGCGATCTGCTCCAGCACCTTGGCCCCGGAGACCTGATGCGGCAGCGCGGTGACGATAATGTCACCGTCCTCGACGTGGTACACAGCGCGCATGCGCACCGACCCCTTGCCGGTTTCGTACATTTTCAGCAGGTCGGCGCGCGGGGTGATGATTTCCGCTTCGGTCGGGTAATCCGGGCCCTGGATGTGCTCGCACAGCTGTTCGACCGTGGCTTTCGGCTCATCGAGCAAACGCACGCACGCGGTGGCTACTTCCCGCAGGTTGTGCGGCGGCACGTCGGTGGCCATGCCCACGGCGATGCCGGTGGTGCCGTTGAGCAGGATGTTCGGCAAACGAGCAGGCAATACCAGCGGTTCTTCGAGGGTGCCGTCGAAGTTCGGCCCCCAGTCCGCGGTGCCCTGGCCCAGCTCGCTGAGCAGCACTTCGGAGTAACGCGACAGCCGCGCCTCGGTGTAACGCATGGCGGCGAACGACTTGGGATCGTCCGGCGCGCCCCAGTTACCCTGGCCGTCGACCAAGGTGTAGCGATAGCTGAACGGCTGGGCCATCAGCACCATGGCTTCGTAGCAGGCCGAATCGCCGTGCGGGTGGAACTTGCCGAGCACGTCACCGACAGTACGCGCCGATTTCTTGTGCTTGGAGTCGGCGTCCAGGCCCAACTCGCTCATCGCATAGACGATGCGCCGCTGTACGGGTTTCAGGCCGTCGCCGATGTGCGGTAAGGCACGGTCCATGATCACGTACATGGAGTAGTTGAGGTAGGCACTTTCGGTGAAGTCAGCCAGTGATCGGCGTTCTACGCCATCTAAGCTGTCTGCAAGGATGTCGCTCATGCGGGCCTCATCAATTCGTGGTCTGGCGCAGCAGCAAGGTGCCACCGCGCTGGGTAAATTCAAGTTTGTTCAGCGCGCTCATACCGAGCAGCACTTGATTGCCGCCCAAGCCTGGCGCCACCAGGGCACGCACGTCACGCAGCACGATGTCCCCCAGTTGCAGCCGCTCGATGCGGGTTCGGTACCCCTGGCTCGGGCCGTTGGCCGTGCTCAGGGTGACCGGGAAACCTTTCTCCAGCTTCAGCGTGTCTGCCATTTCCACCGGGATCGCCACATCGGTCGCCCCGGTGTCCAGCATGAAATCCACCGGCTGGCCGTTGATCTGGCCGCTGGCGACAAAATGGCCTTGGCGATTACTCACCAGTTTCACTTCAATAAAGCCTTGCCCCTGCTGCGTCGTGACCTGCGCATTGGGGTTTTCCTGGCGCGCCTCCCATTGCGCAAAAAACCGCGTCGCCAGAAACAGCGCCGCGCACCAGGCCAGCACCAGCAATACACGCCCGGCGCGTCGGCCCGGCGGTTGCTGGCTCACGGCTTGGCGCTCCAGCCGCCTTCGGGCGCGGCGAAGCGATAGACCATCGGGCGTTTTTCACCGTCGGCGCGAGCATCGTTGTTGTTATCGATGCCGACCCACGCACCTTCGCTGTCCACCACCAGGGCCTCCGCCAGGCCGTAAGGGTCTTTGTAACGCCGCTGTTCCTGCAAGGCTTCAGCGGCGAACGACCAGCATTTTTCCACGCTGGCGGTCTGCGGATCGCGTCGGCAGATTTCGAACGCGTTGCGCTCCAGGGTAAAGAGCTTGCCGTTGAACAGCGCCAGGTCGGCGAAATCCCGCGACACCGCGCGCGGCTTGGGAAACTGTTCCGGCTGCATTTCTACCCCCGCCTCGCTCAGCAACACACAGCCGCCGTCGCAATCCCAGGTGGTTTGCTTGCGTTTGATCAGCAACAGGCCACGGCGCTCGCGTTCGGCCGCCAGCCACAACTGGTCGCCTGCCGGGCTGACCGCCACGCCTTCGAACAGCGCATTGAAGCGCAGCAACATTCCGCTGGCCCGTGCTTCGCGCACCAGCAGCGGCGAGATGCTCAGCCAGTTCGCCGGTCCCTGCGGCGGCACTTGCAACACCGCCGCGTGGGCTTCGCTGACCAGGTAACGGTTGCCCGCGCTGTCACAGCTGATGCCTTCGAAATCCAGGTCGCCGCCACGCACCAACCCCGCCGCCCAGGAGCGCGAACTCAAACTCAAGGGCAAGCCACTGTCCGGCACTGGCGGCGCGGCAATGTGCTGTGCTTCTGCCTGCCAGACCTGAGCGCGGGTGTCGAGCCGGTAGATCAGCTCGTCATCGCGATCGGACACCGCCCACAGTTGCCGGCCGCACAGCGCCAGCCCGGACAGGTTGCCGCCACGCATGCCGTCGACAGCATGCTCGGACACCAGACGCAGTGCCTGCGTGGGTTCGGCCATCGCTGTCCCGGAAACCAGCAGTAATGCACACGCCAAGGCAAAACCAACCCGCATCAGCCAAGAACCTCGGCCAGGTTGCCCTTGGATTCAAGCCAGGTCTTGCGATCACCGGCGCGTTTCTTCGCCAGCAGCATGTCCATCATTTCCGAAGTCGCGTCGAAATCTTCCAGGGTCAACTGCACCAGGCGCCGAGTGTTCGGGTCCATGGTGGTTTCCCGCAGTTGCGGCGGATTCATTTCGCCCAGCCCTTTGAATCGGGTGACCTGCGGCTTGCCGCGTTTCTTCTCGGCCACCAGGCGATCGAGGATGCCATCGCGTTCGGCTTCGTCCAGGGCGTAGTAAATCTCTTTGCCAAGGTCGATGCGGTACAGCGGCGGCATCGCGACGTAGACGTGACCGGCATCCACCAACGGGCGGAAATGCTGGACGAACAGCGCGCACAGCAGCGTGGCGATGTGCAGGCCGTCAGAGTCGGCGTCGGCGAGGATGCAGATTTTGCCGTAGCGCAACTGGCTCATGTCCGCCGCGCCCGGATCCACACCGATGGCCACGGCAATGTTGTGCACTTCCTGGCTGGCCAGTACTTCGCTGCCGTCGACTTCCCAGGTGTTGAGGATCTTGCCGCGCAACGGCAGGATCGCCTGGAATTCTTTATCCCGCGCCTGTTTGGCCGAACCGCCGGCGGAATCACCTTCCACCAGGAACAGCTCGGACCGCATCGGGTCTTGCCCGGCGCAGTCGGCAAGTTTGCCCGGCAGTGCCGGCCCTGCGGTGATGCGCTTGCGCTCGACCTTTTTGCTGGCTTTCAGGCGCCGGCCGGCGTTGTTGATCGCCAGCTCGGCCAAGAGCATGCCGGTTTCCGGATGCGCGTTGAGCCACAGACTGAAGGCGTCCTTGACCACCCCGGAGACGAACGCCGCAGCCTCACGGGACGACAGGCGCTCTTTGGTCTGGCCGGAGAATTGCGGCTCCTGCATTTTCATCGACAGGACGAAGGCGATGCGTTCCCAGACGTCTTCCGGGGCCAGCTTCACACCGCGCGGCAGCAGACTGCGGAATTCGCAGAACTCACGCATCGCATCGAGCAAACCCTGGCGCAGGCCGTTAACGTGGGTACCGCCCTGGGCTGTGGGGATCAGGTTGACATAGCTTTCCTGGACACTGTCGCCACCTTCAGGCAACCACAGCAGCGCCCAGTCGACCGCTTCTTTATTACCCGCCAGGCTGCCGCAGAACGGCTCGTTGGGCAGGCGTTCGAACTCGCTGACTGCGTCCACCAAGTAGGAACGCAGGCCATCCTCGTAATGCCACTCGACTTTCTCGCCGCTGGCCTTGTCTTCGAAACTGACCAGCAACCCCGGGCACAACACGGCTTTGGCCTTGAGCACATGCTTGAGGCGGCTGATGGAAAATTTTGGTGAATCGAAGTATTTCGGGTCCGGGGCGAAGAACACGCTGGTGCCAGTGTTGCGCTTGCCGACGCTGCCGACCACTTCCAGTTCGGTCTTTTTGTAACCGTCGGCGAAGGTCATCTGGTATTCGTTGCCGTCACGCTTGACGCGCACCCGGACTTCGGTCGACAGGGCGTTGACCACCGAAATACCCACACCGTGCAAACCGCCGGAGAACTGGTAGTTCTTGTTGGAGAACTTGCCGCCGGCGTGCAGCTTGGTGAGGATCAGTTCGACACCCGAGACACCCTCTTCCGGGTGGATGTCCACCGGCATGCCACGGCCGTCATCGCTGACTTCCAGGGAGTGATCGGCGTGCAGGATGACCTGCACCGAGGTGGCGTGGCCGGCCAAGGCTTCGTCGACGCTGTTGTCGATGACTTCCTGGGCGAGGTGGTTCGGCCGACTGGTGTCGGTGTACATGCCGGGGCGTTTGCGCACCGGGTCGAGGCCCGAGAGGACTTCGATGGCGTCGGCGTTATAAGAGCTAGCGCTGGGAGTGGCCATGGGGTCTCGTCGTCAGTCGTTCATGAAATAGGGGGCAACACATCACAATGCGGTGAAATCGATGGCCTGGTACAGATCGGCGCCAATCCCGGCAAAACTCAACAGGGCCGGCAATTGCGCGGCAAAACCCTGGAAACTATGATCGCCGCCGGCCTGGATGCGCAAGGCGCAGGCTCGGTAATACTGCTGGGCGAGGCGATAGTCCAGGGTTTCGTCACCGGTCTGCAACCACACCTGATAGCGCTGCGGGTCCTGGGGGGCCGGCACTTCCAGTTCGGCCAGGGCCGTCACGTGGTCGTGGGTCAATTCCCAGGTCTCATCGGTATACAGGTTTTTTTGTGTCCCGAGGTATCCGTCGAACATCCGGTGCGGACTGACGGCCGGGTTGACCAGCAGCGCCTTGAGACCATGGCGCTCGGCCAAGTGAGTCGCATAGTAGCCGCCGAGTGAGCTGCCGACCAGCAGCGGCCGACCCAACTCGCTGATTGCCAGTTCCAGTTGCGCCAGCGCCTGGCGCGGATGGTGATGCAGCGCCGGCACTCGTAATTGATCGCCCAGGCCCAGCCGCTCCATTACCGCCACCAGCTGACAGGCCTTTTTCGACGCCGGCGCGCTGTTGAAGCCGTGGATATAAAGGATCGAACCGGACATTGCAGCTCCCTGAGCATCGGTAAAGAGGCGGAGTTTACAGGGAGTCGAGGGAATCGGGGATAGCGGTGGGATTTGATGTCGGCTGTGCCGGCCTCATCGCGGGCAAGCCCGCTCCCACAGGGATTTGAAGTGCCTACGCTGGCCCTGTGTGAGAGCGAGCCTGCTCGCGAAGGCCGCGACTCGGTCTTCAGTAACCGTCCGAGCCGTAATCCACGTCGAACTCGAAATCAGTCACCCGCTCCACCCCGGTTTCAATGTCGCCGTTGGCCAGCAACTTCAGCCATCGATACCCCGGCGCCTGAGTGCCGACCTTGAAATCCTGGCTGCCGGGTTCGAACTGGATGCAGGTCGAGGGTGAGGCGATCAAGCGAACGCCGTTGCGTGGGCGGTCGATCTCCTGATGCACATGGCCCCAGAGCACCGCACGTGCCTGGGGAAAGCGATCGAGTACGGCGAACAAGGCTTCTGGATTGCGCAAACCAATCGGCTCCATCCACGCACAACCGATCGGCACCGGGTGATGGTGGAAGCACACAAGGTGATGGCGTTCCGGGGCTTCGCTCAAGGCGCGCACCAGCAATTCCAGCTGTTCTTCCTGCAGATAGCCCGGCACCGAACCCGGCACCGCCGAATCGAGCAAAGTCACACGCCAGTTACCGACGTCCACCACCGGTTCCAAAAAGGCAGTGCCCATTGCCGCTTCAGCCATGATTCGCGGCTCGTCGTGGTTACCGGGAATCCAGCGGGTTGGCACCTCGAACCCGGCGGTCAGGGCACGAAATTGCTGGTAGGACTCCAGCGTGCCGTCCTGGGATAAATCGCCGGTGGCAATCAGCAGGTCGATGTCCGGCTGCTGACGCTGCACCAGTTCGATGACTTTGCGCAGGCTCTGGCGGGTATTCATGCCCAGCAGTTGACCGTCGTCCTCGGCAAACAAGTGACTGTCGGAGAGTTGCACCAGTAGCGCGGCGTCGGTGGTAGTCGGGATGCTCGGCACGGTGATCTCCCTTGATCACGGGAATAACGTCGAAGCCGCGATTATGCTGGGGGACGTGCCAAAGAAGGAAGCCGTGAACCGGACACAGTTCACAACTAACGTACGACTTCGTACTCGTGGCCCAACGCCAGGCAATGGCTCAACCACTCGCCGAGGAACATGTTCAACTGGGCTTTTTCATCGGGCTGGTGCATCGACGCGTTGGGATACGGGTAGATGCCGCGAAAGCGCCGAGCGTGTTCGGCGCTGACCACTTCGGCCATGCGCGCGTCGTGGTAAACCTGCACTTCCAGTTGTGGCACCGGCAACCACGGCAGGCTGTGTTCCTGACGCACTTGCAGGGTGGTGGTGTACGGACAGGCTTGCAGCACTTCCAGGGCCAGCACGCCGAGCATCTGTTCGCCTTGGGTCACCGCAATGCGCCGCGCCGCCGGCTCGCTGCGCATGTCGGGCAACAATCGCATCAGGCGCGCGTAATTGGCCTCGCACGAGGCTTGCAGCCCCACCAGGTCGACCCGGTAGCGATCGCGCAACTTGTTTACGACCATAACCCCCTCACTTCCACGCGATTCAATGCCAGCCATTGCAAGGCAATGATGCTGGCCGCGTTGGCAATTCTTCCGTCGCGCACGGCTTGCAAGGCATCTTCGAACGCCCAGACCGTAACGCGGATATCTTCTGCTTCTTCCTCCAGGCCGTGCAGCCCGCCCACGCCGGTGCTATCACAACGCCCCAGGTACAAATGCACGAATTCGTTGCTGCCGCCCGGCGACGGGAAATATTGGGTCAATGGCCATAACGCCGAGAACACCAGCCCAGCTTCCTCCTGCGCCTCGCGGTGAGCAACTGCTTCCGGTTGTTCGTCCTTGTCGATCAGACCGGCGACCAGTTCCACCAGCCACGGGTTGTCGGCCTTGCCCATGGCGCCGACGCGAAACTGCTCGATCAGCACCACTTCGTCGCGCTGCGGATCGTAAGGCAACACGCATACGGCGTCGTGGCGGACAAACAATTCACGATTGATTTCGCGGCTCATGCCTCCGCTGAACAGTTCGTGGCGCAGGTGCAGGCGATCGAGCTTGTAGAAGCCCTGGTAGCACTGTTCGCGGCGCACGATCTCCACGGCGGTCGGCTTGGCGTTGGCAACATCAGTCATGGGCACCCTCGTTTGCTGGCAATCGGTACGAGGCTCCGACCTCGACTTCGCGCCATCCTAACGCGCCCGCGACCTTTGATGCAGCCCCTTTACCGTCAGCGGGATGGACGGTGAGAGCGAAACCCACTCTAATTAGCTTAGTGGCGAACTGACCGCTTCGTTGAGAGTCGAAGCGGATAACTTTTCGCCTTTCCCTGCTTGATGAAGGACGCCCATGTCGCTTTTCAAACTTGCCTCCGTGGCTGCCATCGCCCTGACCCTGGGCGCTTGCCAGAGCCTGTTCCAGCCCAATTACCGGGCTCCGCTGGAAACCAAACGCGACGCTTCCGAACAGCTCAAGCCAGGCTGCTCCACCCCGGACTGCCCGCTGGTGAACATCGACACCCTGACCTTCCCCGCCGAACCGCAACTGGATGGCATCATCGAAAAACGCCTGTTGCAGATGACCCGCAGCGCGCCGGACGCCAGCGTGGCGCCGACCCTGGCCGCATACCGCGAGCAGTTTTTGCAGAGCGCCGGCCCGCGTTACAGCAGCTATTTGCAAGCCAAAGTACGCGAGCAGCATGACGGACTGGTGATCATCGAGTTTTCCAGCTACCTGGACACCGGCGGCGCCCACGGCACCCCGGGCCGCAGCTTTATCAACTATTCGCGCCAGCAACATAAAGTGCTGACCCTCAGCGACATGCTGCTGCCGGGGCAGGAAGAGGCGTTCTGGAAAGCCGCGCAAGTGGCGCACAACAGTTGGCTGATCAGCACCAAGCTCGATCAGGAAGCGGAGTTCGTCAAGAGTTGGCCGTTCCTGAAAACCCCGAACATTGCCCTGACCTACGGCGGGGTGATCCTCAAGTACGACGTGAGCACCATCGCGCCTTACGCGCTGGGCCACGTCGAACTGAAAATCCCTTACCCACGCCTGAACGGCATCCTCAAGCCCGAGCTGTTCCCCGGCCGTAACTGAAGACACGTCCGAGCAATAGCTGCAGCAGCCCTGCCACCACCAGCGCCGGCAGGGTTGCGCCGACATCCGGGTAAAGGTTCGCCAGCAAGTGATAGGTGCTGACCCCACCCAGCCAGGCCAGCAGTGCCGGCCAGCGCAATGCGGCCGCCGCCACTTGGGCGCTGCGCTTGCGCAGGATGAAGTGATCCACCAGCACCACGCCGAACAGCGGCGCAAACACCGAGCCGATCAGCAGCAGGAAGTTCTGGTACTGCGCCAATGGCGCCAGGCAGGCGATCACGGTGCAGAGCACGCCGATGGCCAGCGCCAGGTGTTCGACTTTCAGGCGCAACAGCATCCCGGTGGAAACCGCCGCCGAGTGAATGTCGGCGAAAGCGTTTTCCGATTCGTCGAGCAGGATCAGCAACAGCGGAATCCCCAACCCGGCACCGGCCAGTGCCAACAGTAAGGCATTGACTTCACCGCTCGGCGCAAACGCCAGGGTATAGGCGACACCCAGGCTCATCAGCCAGAAATTACCGATGAAGAAGCCGATCGCGGTGCCGCCGAAGACGTTCTTCGCGCGCTTGCCGAACCGTGAGTAGTCGGCAATCAGCGGCAGCCACGACAGCGGCATGGCGATGGCAATGTCAAAACCCACGGCGAATGGCATCGACCCGTCACCGGCCTGGGCCCACAACGCGGCCAGGTCGGCTTTGGCGAACAGGTTCCAGGTCAGCCAGATGCACGCTGCCAACAGCAACCAGATGCCCCACTTGCGCAGGATCTGCCGCACGAAGGTCAACGGGCCGCTGACCGCCAGCAAGGTCGCCAGCCCCCCGAAAAACAGGGTCCAGAGCAGCGGGCTCGCCAGCACGCTGCCGTCGCTGAACGCCCGGGCGCCCAACAGGCTGGCGGCGTCGCGCATAACGATGATTTCAAACGAGCCCCAACCGATCAGTTGCAGCAGGTTGAGCACCGCCGGCAGACTCGCGCCGTGCTTGCCGAGGCTGAGTTTCAGGGCGGCCATGGCGGACAGGCCGGTGTCGCTGCCGATCACCCCGACACTGGCCAGCAGCAACACGCCAACCAGGGTGCCGAGAAAAATCGCCAGCAACGACCCCGACAGGCCCAGGCCCGGCGCCAGCAAGGCCCCGGTCTGCAACACCATCAGGCCGATGCCGAGGGAAAACCACAGGGAAAACAGATCGCGACCGCCGAACACCCGCTTGTCGAGCGGGACGGCGATGTCGGGTGAATACGTGCTGGGTTGAATGCTCAAGGGTGCTATCTCTGAGGGGCATTTGTTGTTGTGTTGATCTGCCCTTATGGCGAGGGAGCTTGCTCCCGCTGGGCTGCGAAGCAGACCCAACGGGGGCAAGCCCCCTCACCACAGGTGATCAGTGCGCGATCAAACCTTCTTGTACAACTGACTGCCTTCCTGCTTGAACCGCTCGGCCTGTTCTGCCAAGCCTTGGGCGACTTCGGCATCGACGGTTTCGATCCGCTGGTTGGCCGCGTACTCGCGGACTTCCTGGGTGATTTTCATCGAGCAGAATTTCGGCCCGCACATTGAGCAGAAATGCGCCACCTTGGCCGAATCCTTCGGCAGCGTCTCATCGTGATACGAACGAGCGGTGTCCGGATCCAGGCCCAGGTTGAACTGGTCTTCCCAACGGAACTCGAAGCGCGCCTTGCTCAAGGCGTTGTCGCGGATCTGCGCCCCCGGATGCCCTTTGGCCAAGTCAGCCGCATGGGCGGCGATCTTGTAGGTGATGATCCCGGTCTTCACATCATCCTTGTTCGGCAGGCCCAAGTGTTCCTTTGGCGTGACGTAGCAAAGCATGGCGCAACCGAACCAGCCGATCATCGCCGCGCCGATACCCGAGGTGATGTGGTCGTAGCCCGGCGCAATGTCGGTGGTCAGCGGGCCGAGGGTGTAGAACGGCGCCTCATCGCAGCACTCCAGTTGCTTGTCCATGTTCTCCTTGATCAACTGCATCGGCACATGGCCGGGGCCTTCGATCATGCACTGCACGTCGTGCTTCCAGGCGATCTTGGTCAGTTCGCCCAGGGTTTCCAGCTCGCCGAACTGCGCGGCGTCGTTGGCGTCGGCAATCGACCCCGGACGCAAGCCATCGCCCAGCGAGAAGCTGACGTCGTAGGCCTTCATGATTTCGCAGATTTCGTCGAAATGGGTGTAGAGGAAGTTCTCTTTGTGATGCGCCAGGCACCACTTGGCCATGATCGAACCGCCACGGGAAACGATGCCAGTGACCCGCTTGGCGGTCAGCGGCACATAGCGCAACAGCACGCCGGCGTGGATGGTGAAGTAATCAACGCCCTGCTCGGCCTGTTCGATCAGGGTGTCGCGGAACAGCTCCCAAGTCAGGTCTTCGGCGGCGCCGTTGACCTTTTCCAGGGCCTGGTAGATCGGCACGGTACCGATTGGCACCGGCGAGTTGCGGATGATCCACTCGCGGGTTTCGTGGATGTGCTTGCCGGTGGATAAGTCCATCACCGTGTCCGAGCCCCAACGGATGCCCCAGGTCAGTTTCGCCACTTCTTCTTCGATGGACGAACCCAACGCACTGTTGCCGATGTTGCCGTTGATTTTCACCAGGAAGTTACGGCCGATGATCATCGGCTCGAGTTCGACGTGGTTGATGTTGGCCGGGATGATCGCGCGGCCGCGGGCGATTTCTTCGCGGACGAATTCGGCAGTGATTTCTTTCGGGATGCTGGCGCCGAAGCTGTGGCCGGCGTGCTGCTGGGTCAACAGACCGGCGGCACGGGCTTCTTGCAGCTTCATGTTTTCGCGGATGGCGACGTATTCCATCTCGGCGGTGATGATGCCCTGGCGGGCGTAGTGCATCTGGCTGACATTGGCCCCGGGCTTGGCGCGGCGCGGGTTGTTGACGTGGGCGAAGCGCAGCTTGGTCAGCTCGGCATCGGCCAGGCGTTGCTGGCCGAAATGCGAACTCAGGCCGGCCAGGCGTTCGGTGTCGCCACGGTCGTCGATCCACGCCGAACGCACATCGCCCAGGCCTTTGCGCACGTCGATGATGACGTTGGGGTCGGTGTACGGGCCCGACGTGTCGTAGACGGTGACCGGTGCGTTGATCTCACCGCCGAAATCGGTCGGCGTCACGTCGAGGGTAATTTCACGCATCGGCACGCGGATGTCCGGGCGCGAACCCTGGACATAGATTTTTTGCGAACGGGTGAAGGGCTTTACAGATTGCTCATCGACCTTGGCCGAGTCGCTGAGATTGATCGCAGTTTTTAGTGTTGTACTCATCACGGGCTCTCCAGACAGCATCCAGCAGTGGATTGTCGGAGCAGAACCTGAAAGGCACGGACGCACCAGGACTGGTGCTGTGCAGCGTCACCACGGCATTGTTCGAGGCTCGAACAACATCCCGGACGAAGCACAAGAGGACTCGCCGGGTGACGAGAAATCTTGTTCCCTACGCAGGCGTTAACCTGATCAGGTTCAACGGGATCCGAAATTATTCGATCTCAGCCTCATAGCAAGGCACCCCGACAAGAACCCGGCCAGTCTAGACACAACGACCCAAGAACGCCAACACCGGTGCAAACACCGTGATGAATGGCGCAATTACAGGATTGTTGCCATCACGGCGCGCAACTACACTCGCTGATCGGCGCGCGCGCTCGGCGTTTGGCGCCCGCCTATTTTTTCCGGACCACCAATTTCTAGGGATAGCCTCATGCTGCGCAAACTCTCACTGGCCGTCGCGGTGTCTTGTGCGTCCAACGCAATGGCCTGGGCAGCAGAAGCGCCCTTATCCACCCGCACCGACCTGGTCAGCGTCTACCAGGAAGCGGTAGACAACAACGCCGACCTCGCCGCCGCCCGCGCGCAATACGGCGCGCAGAAAGAAGTGGTGCCGCAGGCCCGCGCCGGCTTGCTGCCGAATCTGTCGGGCGGTGCCAACCTGAGTTCAGTGCGCACCCAGCTCGACCAGCCTTCGGGCACGGCCAACCGCAATGCCCAGTCGTATCAGGCGACGCTGGCCCAGCCACTGTTCCGCGCCGATCGCTGGTTCCAATTCCAGGCCGCCAAGGACGTCAACGAGCAAGCGTCGCTGCAGCTCTCTGCCACCGAGCAGAACCTGATCCTGCAATCCGCCGAAAGCTATTTCAACGTGCTGCGCAGCCAGGACAACCTGGCCTCGACCAAGGCCGAAGAAGCGGCGTTCAAGCGTCAGCTCGATCAGTCCAACGAGCGCTTCGACGTCGGCCTGTCGGACAAGACCGACGTGCTGCAATCTCAGGCCAGTTACGACACCGCGCGGGCCAACCGGATTCTCGCCCAGCGCCAGGTGGATGACGCCTTCGAAGCGTTGATCACCCTGACCAACCGTCAGTACAACTCGATCCAGGGCATCGTCCACACGCTGCCGATCCTGCCGCCGGCGCCGAACGACGCCAAGGCCTGGGTCGACACCGCGGCCAAACAGAACCTCAATCTGCTGGCCAGCAACTACGCGGTCAGCGCCGCCGAAGAAACCCTCAAGCAGCGCAAGGCCGGCCACGCGCCGACCCTGGACGCGGTAGCCAAATACGAAAAAGGTGATAACGACGCACTGGGTTTCAGCAACCCGAGCGTGTTTGGCCAGCCCTATGGCGGCAAGGTCGAGCAGACCACGGTCGGCCTGCAGGTGAACATCCCGATCTACAGCGGCGGCCTGATCAACTCGCAAGTGCGCGAGTCCTATGCGCGCCTCGATCAGACGGAACAACAGCGCGAGCAACTGCGCCGGCAAGTGGTGGAAAACACCCGCAACCTGCACCGCGCGGTCAACACTGATGTCGAGCAGGTGCAGGCGCGCAAGCAGTCGATCATCTCCAACCAGAGCGCGGTGGAAGCCACGGAAATCGGCTATCAGGTTGGCACGCGCAACATCGTCGACGTGCTCGACGCCCAGCGCCAGCTGTACACCTCGGTGCGCAATTACAACAATACCCGCTATGACTACATCCTCGACAACCTGCGCTTGAAGCAGGCGGCCGGGACGTTGAACCCGGGGGACTTGCAGGATTTGGCGCGTTACCTCAAGGCTGATTACAACCCGGACAAAGACTTCCTGCCGCCGGATCTGGCCAAGGCGGCCGAAGCGCAGCTCAAAGCCCGGCCTTAACGCTCATCCCGTGGCGAGGGAGCTTGCTCCCTCGCTACAAAAAGCCCGATCTTCAATCGATCAGTTTGCCCAAGCCATCCAGCAACCGCTGCAACGCGCCCTGATTGCGGCGCATCACTTGCAGCCCTGCTTCTGCCATGCGCTGGGCATCCCGGGGCAATTCGAACAAGCGCTGCACTGCGATGGCCAGGCCTTGGGCGTCGTCCACTTCGACCAATGCCCCGGCGCTGCGCATTTGCGCGGCGATCTCGAGGAAGTTGAACAGGTGCGGCCCGCTTAAAACCGGTTTGGCCAGCGCCGCCGGTTCCAGCAGGTTGTGCCCGCCGTTCGGTACCAGGCTGCCGCCGACAAAGGCGCTGTCGGCCAGCGCATACAGAAACAGCAACTCGCCCATGGTGTCGCCGAGCAGTACAGAAGTGTTCGCATCAACCGGTTCACCGCTGGAACGCCGGACCGTGGCAAAGCCCTGTTGCTGGCACAACTCGAACACCGAGTTGAAGCGCTCCGGATGGCGCGGCACCAGGATCAGCAACGCATCCGGATGATTCGCCAGCAACTGCCGCTGGGCCGCCAGTACCACTTCGTCCTCACCTTCGTGGGTGCTGGCGGCGATCCAGACCGGTCGCTCCAGCGCTTGCCACTGCCCGCGCAGTTGCGCCGCGCGCGCCAGCAGTTGCGGGTCGATGGTCAGGTCGAACTTGATCGAACCGGTGACCTCCACGGTTTCCGGCCGCGCACCGAGGCTGCGGAAGCGCTGGGCTTCGGCTTCGGTCTGCACGGCGAACAGGCTCATCTCTGCCAGCATCGGCCGGGTCAGCTTATGGAAACGCCCGTAGCCCTTGGCCGAGCGCTCGGACAATCGCGCGTTGGCCAGCGCCACGGGAATCCCGCGCTTGGCGCATTGGTGGATGTGGTTGGGCCACAGTTCGGTTTCCATGATCACCGCCAGGGTCGGCTTGACCCGATCGAGAAACCGCGCTGCCGCGCAGGGTAAATCGTAGGGCAGGTAGCAATGCTGAATGCGCGGCTCGTCGGCGAACAACGCCTGGATGCGCTCCGAACCGGTGGGCGTCATGCAGGTCACGGTGATCGGCAAGTGCGGATAGCGCTGCAACAAGGCGCGGATCATCGGCGCGGCGGCGATGCTTTCGCCCACCGACACCGCATGCACCCAGATCCCGCCCGGCTGCATCACCGGCAGGCCCCAGGAAAACCGTTCGCCGATGCGCCTGGCGTAGGCCGGCGCCTTGCGCGAACGCAGCCACAGCCGAATCGCCACCAGTGGCAGCCCCAGGTAAAACAATGCGCTATAGAGAGTTCTGTTCATGGCGGCGGAGTTTATCGGGTTTTCAGGTGATGGCCAGATGCACCGCAAAACGTTCTGCCAGCCAGCGGGCCGCCGGGCCCAGCGGTTCGTCACGACGCCAGACCAGTTCCACCACCAGCGCTGGCGGCGTCCATTCGCTGACCAGCTCGACCATCTGATTGTTGAAGCCGGAATACTGCACGACATTACGCGGCAACCAGGCCCAGCCGAGGCCGCGCAGCAGCAGTTCAGCGATCACATAGAAACTGTCGGCGCGCCACACCTGCGGGCTGGCCGGTTCGCTGCCGGGGTAGACACTCGATTGCGCCGCCATCAGCAGTTGCCGATGTTGCGCCAGTTGCTGGCAGGTCACGTCTTTCAATGCGGCCAGCGGATGATCGACGCCGCACACCGTGACCATCTCGATGCTGCCCAACACCCGGCGTTCGAGGGCTTCGGGCATGTGCTCGTGATAGAACAGCAGGCCCAGGTCGGCGCGACGCTCCAGCAGTTTGCGCGCGACATCGCCTTGTGTGCCGTTGGATAGCTGCACTTCCAGGCTGGGGAATTGCTCGGCCAGGGAGTCCAGGCTGTCGATCACCGGTTGAAACGGCATGGCTTCATCCTGCGCCAGGCGGATCCGCGCTTCCTGTCCACGCATCAAGGCCAGGGCGCGGCCGTTCAAGCGCTCGCATTGACGCAGGACTTCCCGCGCTTCCTCCAACAAGGCCTGTCCGGCGATGGTGAGACTGGGCTGGCGACCGCTGCTGCGCTCGAACAAACTGACGCCGAGGTCCTCTTCCAGTAGAGCAATCGCGCTGCTGACCGCCGATTGCGCCTTGCGCTGCTCGCGAGCCACCGCCGAGAACGAGCGCTGCTCGGCCACACTGACGAACACGCGAAGTTGCTCCAGATTCCACTGCACATTCATGACTTAACCCATCTTTAAAACAGATAGGTAATGACTTTACCGCATCTGGGCAATCGCTAGAATGCCGAACTCAGCAAGCAACCGTACACCCGAGGATTCAAACCATGACCGCCTACTACTACCTGGCCATTGCCATCTGCGCCGAAGTGATCGCCACCGTTTCAATGAAAGCGGTCAAGGGTTTCAGCACTCCATTGCCGCTGGTCCTGGTCATCGTCGGCTATGCCATCGCCTTCTGGATGCTGACGCTGGTGGTACGAACCGTACCGGTGGGCGTCGCCTACGCAGTGTGGGCCGGCATGGGCATCGTGATGGTCAGCGTCGCGGCGCTGTTTATCTACGGGCAGAAGCTGGACGTGCCGGCGATGCTGGGGATGGCGTTGATTGTGCTGGGGGTTGTGGTGATCCAGCTGTTTTCTAAAACGGCGGGGCACTGACTGATACAACCGCAGCCCTTGTGGCGAGGGAGCTTGCTCCCGCTCGAGTGCGCAGCACTCGCAAAACCAGAGCATGCGGTGGATTTGCTAAAAAGCGGGGGCGGCTTCGCCACCCAGCGGGAGCAAGCTCCCTCGCCACTGGTGTTTGCACCCGCCTTCACAACCGATTTGAGTCTGTATACTGCGCCCTCGTCTTCAACATCGAGGTCGCTGCATGCCATCCGTAATTTCCACCGACGTGCTGATTGTCGGCGCTGGTGTCGCCGGCCTCTGGCTGAACGCGCGCTTGCGCCGCCAGGGTTTTTCCACCGTGCTGGTGGAGAACTCCAGCCTCGGTGGCGGGCAGAGTGTGAAATCGCAAGGCATCATCCATGGCGGCGCCAAGTACGCGTTGCACGGCGCGCTGACCGGCGCCTCGGAAGCCATTGCCGACATGCCGCGCCGCTGGCGTGAAGCCCTGGCGGGCGACGGCGAGCTGGACCTGTCCGGCGTGCGTCTGCTGTCCGAGGCGCACTACCTGTGGTCGCCTGGCACGATTGCCGGCAACCTCACCAGTTTCTTCGCCAGCAAAGCGGTGCGCGGCAGGGTCGACCAGGTCAAGGGCGATCAGTTGCCACCCGCGCTGCAAGACAAACGCTTCAAAGGCAAGGTGTACCGACTCGCCGAACTGGTGGTCGACGTCCCGAGCCTGGTCCAGCGCCTGGCCGATCTGGGCGGTGACGGCTTGCTCGCCGGTACGCAGATCGAACCGCTGCTGGAGGATGGCGTGCTGGTCGGCCTGAAAGTCGATGAACGGGAGATCCGCGCGCAACGTATCGTCATCAGCGCCGGCGGCGGCACCGCGACCCTGCTCGAAGCCCTCGGCCTGAGCCGCCCGGCCATGCAGCGCCGGCCGCTGCACATGATCATGGTCAAAAGCCCCAACCTCAAACCGCTGTACGCCCACTGCCTGGGCGGCGGCACCAAGCCGCGCATCACCGTGACCACCCACCCCGCCGCCGATGGCCAATGGGTCTGGTACCTGGGCGGCGACATCGCCGAAGCTGAAGGCGTCACTCGCGAGCCGGCGCAACAGATCGCCACCGCGCAAAAAGAACTCGGCCAGTTGCTGCCGTGGATCGACCTCAGCCAGGCGCAATGGGCAACCCTGCGAGTGGACCGCGCCGAGCCGCTGCAAACCGGCCTGACCCGCCCGGACAACGCTTTCCTTGCCGAAGAAGGCCGGCTGCTAGTGGGCTGGCCGACCAAACTGGCCTTGGCACCGGACTTCTCCGATCGAGTGCTCAGCGCCCTCGACCGTGATGGCATCCGCCCGAGCCACACGGCTCCGCTGCCAATATTGCCAAAACCACCCATGGGCATCCCCGCCTGGGAGCAACTGCTGCCATGAGCCAACCGACCTTGCACGACTTGCATCGCCCCCTCGGCAACACCGGCCTGTCGGTCTCGCCGCTGGGCCTGGGCACGGTCAAATTCGGCCGCGACCAAGGGGTGAAATACCCTCAGGGCTTTCAGATTCCCGGGGACGATGACGCGCGCAGGTTGCTGAAAATGGCCCGCGACCTCGGTATCAACCTGATCGACACCGCGCCGGCTTACGGCCATAGCGAAGAACGCCTCGGTCCGTTACTGCGCGACCAGCGTCACGACTGGGTGATTGTCAGCAAGGTCGGTGAGGAATTTGCCAATGGCCAGTCCAGCCATGATTTCAGCGCGGCGCACACTCGACGCTCGGTGGAGCGCAGCCTGCAACGCCTGGAAACAGACTTTATCGACCTGGTGCTGGTGCACTCTGACGGCAACGATCTGGCGATCCTCAATGACAGCGAGGTGTACCCGACCCTCGCCGAGCTGAAACGCGAAGGCAAGATCCGCGGTTTCGGCTTTTCCGGCAAAACCGTCGAAGGCGGATTGCGCGCGCTGGAGCAAGGCGATTGCGCGATGGTCACTTACAACCTGAACGAACAAAGCGAGACAGCGGTCATTGACTATGCTGTGGCGCATGGCAAAGCGATTCTGGTGAAAAAGGCGTTGGCCAGCGGCCACGTGATCCTCAGCTCCGGTGTCGACCCGGTGCGCGCCAGCTTCGAATTGTTGTTTGCGCAAACGGGCGTGGCCAGTGCTATTGTCGGGACCATCAATCCGCTGCACCTCGCCCACAACGTGGCGACTGTTGCCAACGTCCTACGCAGTCTCTGACGCCGCCCGCGGCCGACGCCAACGCAAGGAGCCGACATGCCGCGTACGCTGATCCGCAAGAACCCGAGCAACTTCAAGACCCTGCCGTTATTCGTCGAAGCCACCCCTGAAGGCCTGAGTTACCAGAGCGTCGGGATGCCGCTGAATTTCTCCCAGACCCTCCAACGCCGGCGCCCGGTGAGCGTGCCCGATGCCGAGCGGTTTGCCCTGGAACTGGCCAACCTCGGCGTCTCGGTGCGCCTGACCCTGCATTGGCAAAACCGCGATTACTGGGTGCTGGTGCGCCAGCGCCGCCAGGACCGTGGCGATGTGGTGCTGAAGCTGATTTCCGGCTACGTGCCGGCCCAGGAACTAAACCTGCCGTTGCACACGGCGATCCAGGAGATCGCCGAAGAATGCTTGCTGGAAACCCCGGAAGGCTGGCTCGGCGGGCGCTTCAACGACACCTGGCTGCCGGCGCCCTACGCCAGCGCCCTGCATTATCGCGAAGCCCTGCCCTTTCGCCTGACGCCGCTGTCCGGCTCGGCTCGGCCGGTGCGCTGCGCCAACCTGCAACTGATCGAGCGGCCGCGGGCTTATGTGCATTTGCCCACCGCGTCGCTGCAACTGATCTATGACTTGCGCCTGGACGTGCCCAAGGAAGCCAAGTCCCTCAGCCTGTTTCATGTCGATGAACGGCTCGAAGGTGACCAATTGGTCGCGCGACTGGACCGCAAGCGTCCGGACTTGTACCTGATGCCGTTGCACGACGGCCAGCCATTGGCCGAGCTGTACACCTTGAAGAAGGATCAGCTCTACCCGGCCAGCACCCGCGGCTTGTACCTGGCGGAAAGCTTCGCCAAACAAGACGGCTGGCTGGTGCGCGACGAGCGCATTCGCTGGAAGGACTGGGTGCGCGAGCAAGGCCTGGCGCCACCAAAGAAAGTCACCGGGTTGGCACGACTGCGGGGCAAGGCCAAGCAACTGCTGAAGAAAATCGTGCCGCGTAAGGCGGCGCGGTAACAAGCCCAACGCAATTTTTGGGGCTTAGATACCTGTGGCGAGGGAGCTTGCTCCCTCGCCACAGAAGCCTCGCTACTACAGAGGCTTTCTTGCCACAGCTCAGTTATTGCGAATCTTCTCGACAATCGCCGTGGTCGAGCTGTTTTCCACCAGCCCCAGCACTTTCACGGTGCCACCGTAGGCGCTGACGATATCGGCGCCAACCACTTGCTCGATACCGTAATCGCCGCCCTTGACCAGCACATCCGGCTTGACCTCGCGCAGCAGGTTTTCCGGGGTACCTTCGGCGAAGCTGATCACCCAGTCCACCGCACCGAGCCCTGCCAGTACCGCCATGCGCCGGTCGACGCTGTTGATCGGCCGCCCCGGGCCTTTCAAGCGGCTGACCGACGCATCGTCGTTCACCGCGACGATCAACCGATCGCCCTGCGCCCGGGCCTGTTCCAGATAGGTCACATGACCGGCATGCAGGATATCGAAGCAGCCGTTGGTGAAGACGATCCGCTCTTTGTGCGCCCGCGCATCATCGACGGCCAGCAGCAGTTGCTCCAGGCCCAGTACGCCGCGCTCGGAACCTTCCTCACGCTGGATCGCCCGACGCAGTTCCGGGGCGCTGATCGCCGCAGTACCGAGTTTGCCGACCACGATGCCCGCCGCCAGGTTGGCCAGGGCCACCGCGTGGGGCAGTTCTTCACCGGCGGCTATCGCTGCCGCCAAAGTGGAAATCACTGTGTCGCCGGCGCCGGTCACATCAAACACTTCACGGGCCCGGGCCGGCAAGTGCAGCGCCGGGTGATCCGGGCGCAGCAGGGTCATGCCGTGCTCGCCACGGGTCACCAGCAAGGCGCCGAGGTCGAGTTCCTGCATCAGCGCCGCGCCTTTGCTCACCAGTTCATGCTCATCGGCACAGCCGCCGACGATGGCTTCGAACTCGCTGAGGTTCGGGGTGATCAGACTGGCGCCGCGGTAAATCGAGAAATCCTTGCCCTTGGGGTCCGCCAGTACCGGAATGCCTCGGGCGCGGGCGGCCTGGATCAGCACCTGATGGTTTTTCAGCGCGCCTTTGCCGTAGTCGGACAGCACCAGCACTTTGATGCCATCTAGCAACTCGTCAACCTGATTGCCCAGGGCCAGGGCGTCGGTGGCGAACGGTTCTTCGAAATCGATGCGCAGCAATTGCTGGTGGCGGCTCATGACCCGCAACTTGACGATGGTTGGCTGGTGCGCGATGCGCTGGAACAGCGCCTTCACGCCCGCACCCTTGAGGCTGTTGCTCAGGCTGTCGGCAGCTTCGTCATCACCGGTCACACCGACCAGGGACGCCGGCGCACCCAGCGCGGCAATGTTCAAGGCAACGTTGGCGGCACCGCCGGGGCGATCCTCGATCTGCTCGACCTTGACCACCGGCACCGGCGCCTCAGGGGAAATCCGTGAGGTACCACCATGCCAGTAACGGTCGAGCATGACATCGCCGACCACCAAGACAGGGGCTTGATCGAATCGCGGCATGGACAACTTCATGGAGCATCCCACATACAAAATGAACAGGGGCGCGATCTTAGCACAGGGTTGGCGAAGGCTTGCGCGGCGGCTTTAAGTGGACAGGTCACAACACATGACAAACCGCCGAGCGCCTTGCGCGCCCGGCGGTAGACACGGCGATTGGCCTCAGGCGATGTCTTCGGCCGGAGCGTCGAGGCCCATGGCGTTGAGGCGCGCGTAGTAACCGTTTTGCGCCAGCAATTGGCCATGGGTGCCACGCTCGACGATGCGCCCCTGGTCCATGACCAGGATCAGGTCGGCCTTCTCGATGGTCGACAGACGGTGGGCGATCACCAGCGTGGTGCGGCCCTTCATCACTTGGTCCAGTGCTGCCTGAATGTGCCGCTCCGACTCGGTATCGAGTGCCGAAGTGGCTTCGTCGAGGATCAGCACTGGCGCGTTTTTCAGCAGCGCGCGGGCAATCGCCAGACGCTGGCGCTGGCCACCGGACAGCAGCACACCGTTTTCGCCGACCTGGGTGTCCAGGCCTTCGGGCAGTTGTTCGATGAAGTCCATGGCGTAGGCATCGCGGGCCGCGCGCTCGATGTCTTCGCGGGGCGCGCCGGCCAGGTCGCCGTAGGCAATGTTGTTGGCCACGGTGTCGCTGAACAACGTGACGTGCTGGGTCACCTGGGCGATGTGGCGGCGCAGGTTCAGCAGTTTGTACTGCTCGATTTCCACGCCATCGATCAGGATTTCACCCTTGTCGTGGTGATAGAAGCGCGGGATCAGGTTAGCCAGGGTCGACTTGCCGCTGCCGGACCGCCCGACCAGCGCCACCATCTGCCCCGGTTCGACCGAGAAGCTGATGTCATCCAGTACCTGACGCTCGGTGTCCGGGTAGGTAAAGCTGAGGTTACGCACTTCGAGGCGGCCGGAGACCGACTGGCGCTCGACGGTGCCGGTGTCGACTTCCGGGGCGACGTCCAGTTGCTCGAAGATGCTCTCTGCACCGGCCACACCTTTCTGGATGGTCGAGCTGACTTCGGACAACTGGCGGATCGGTTTGGGCAGCAGGCCGGCCAGGGTGATATAGGCCACCATGTCGCCGGCCGAGGCATCACCGCGCAAGTAAAGTACGAGGAACATCAGCACGGCCATGGCGGTGTAGATCACCAGTTGCAGCAACGGCGTGTAGATCGCCCCGGTGCGGGTCATGCGCAGTTGTTTGTCGGTGTTGCCCTGGCTGGCGCTGAGGAAGCGTTTTTCTTCGTAGATTTCGCCGCCGAAGCTGCGGACCACGCGGTAGCCCTGGATGGTTTCCGAGGTCACGTGGGTGACATCGCCCATGGCCGACTGGATCTTTTTACTCTGCTTGCGGAATTTCTTGCTGGCGGTGCGCACCATCACGGCGATCAACGGCAGGATCGCCACCATCACCAACGTTAGCTTCCAGTTCATGAACAGCAGCGAGGCAAACAGGAAGATCACCGTCATGCCTTCGCGGATTACGACCTTGATCGCATCTGTCGCCGCCCCGGTGACCATGGTCACGTTGAAGGTGATGCGCGAAATCAGATGACCCGAGTTATGCTTGTCGAAGTAACGGTTGGGCAACACCAGCAGGTTGTTGAAGAGCTGTACGCGCAAATCATGCACCAGGCCCAGCGAGACCTTGGCCAGGAAGTAGTTACCGAGGTACGAACCCAGACCCTGCCACGCGGCGATCAGGATAATCAGCAGCGGCACCGCTTGCAGTAACTGCAAGTCGCGCAGGTACGGCACGCTCGGGAACAGCACGGCTTGTGGGTTGGACAGGCCATCGACGAAATACTTGAGAATGTAGCCGAGCATCGGTTGCGTCGAAGCGAAGATCAGAAAACCAACGATGCTAATGAGGAATAGACTGATGTACGGCCGCACATAGCCGAGCAGGCGGAAATAGATTTTCAAGCTCGAAGGGCTTGCGGTGAGACTGGAGTCGGTCATATCACGCGAAAGTCGATAAAAAGGACGCTGACTTTAGCACAGCTCGACCAGAGTTCTGGCAATCCCCTAAAGGCTGTTATTGTTACGTGCTTACGACCACGACAAACGGCTATTACCTCCGAATGACCACCACTTGCGGAATGAATCTCCCAGCATGCAACTGAGCGGCTTCAACAACACGTCCAATCGAGTCTTCGATTTCATTTGCCTGTGGATTCTTCCCCTCGGCTATCTTTTGCTGCTATGTGCGCTGTTTTTCCTGCCGGGACGCAGCCTGCACCACAAGCTGTTCTACGGCTTGTTCAGCATCCCGACATTGATCGCTATCTGCCTGCGGCCGCGGGTAATGCGTGAAGTGCTGCGCGAGCCGATCTTCATCGCGATTCTGCTGTTCGTCGCCTGGGCCCTGACCAGTCTCTGCTGGGGGCCGGGCAACGAAAGCGTCGGCAGCCAGCTCAAGCCGCCACTGCATACCTTGCTGCTGTTTGTCGGCTGCTATCTGCTGGTGCGCTTCCGCAGCGACATCTTGCAGCCGCTGTTGTTTGTCGCCGGCATCGTGGCAGTGATCGCTACCGCGGTCAGCCTGGTGATGTTTGCCCGGGTCTATGAGCCCGGCATGCGCCTGATTGGCGGTGGCGCGTTCGATAATCCACTGCTCAGTTCGCACCTGTTCGGTTTTTTCTGCGCCTACTGGCTGAGCCTGAGCATGACCTGCAAACGGCGCAGCCTGCTGTGGTTGAGCCTGCCGGCGATGGCCATCATGTTTGCCGCCGTGATCGCCACGGGTTCGCGTACGCCGCTGGTGGCGCTGGTGATGACGTCATGCTGGCTGGTATTCATCTTGTGGAACCGCCGTTCGCTGGTATTGCTCGGCTGCATGCTCGTCAGCAGTGCCATGGTGCTGATGCTGTTCTCGAAAATGATCATCGAACGCGGCGACTCGTTCCGTCTGGAAATCTGGCAGATCGTGCTGCAAAAAATCGCCACTCACCCGTGGCTCGGCCATGGCTACGACGCCACCCTGAGCATCGACCCAGGCACCGGTTACAACCTGATGGAGCCGCACAGCTTTACCCTCGGTGTGCTGTATTACGTCGGCATCATCGGCTTGCTGCCCTGGCTGTTTTTCCAGGGTCGGGCCCTGTGGAGCAGCTGGTATCACCGTGCCCAACCGCTGTTCATCATCGCCTCGGCCTGGATGGTGTTTGGCATCGGCGCCGGGCTGACCGAAGGCGGCGGGATTATTTCGCGGCCCAAGGAACACTGGTTTCTGCTGTGGATTCCTTTGGCGCTGATCGCCGCGCTGGCGATCAATCGTCGCGCCGGTCGCTTGTTGGGCATGCGCGTCGAGCCCTTGCCGACGACCGAGATGCAGCGCCTGAGTGCCAACGCCCAGGTCATTGAACAGGACGGCCTCGGTCCCAAGGTCCTGCGCCTGGAAGATGGCAGCTTCCTCAAGCTGTTCCGCCGCCGCCGCTGGTACACCTCGGGCACCTTCAATCCGTACTCGGAGCGTTTTGCCGTCAACGCCGATCAAGTGCGCGGCCTCGGCATTCCGACCCCGCACATTCTCCATCTGTATCGACTGGCGGACGGCAGCAGCGCGGTGCACTACGCGCCGTTGCCGGGTCACACATTGCGCCAGGTTTTACAAAGTATTCAGGCCCCGGCAGTGCGCGAAGCGTTAGTGGAGCGTTTCGGCAAGTTCATGGCGCAGTTGCATGAGCAAGGGATCTACTTCCGTTCGCTGCACCTGGGCAATGTGCTGGTGCTGGAGGACGGCGAATTCGGCTTGATCGACCTGGCCGACATGCGCCTGTATCCCTCAGCTCTCAGCCTGTCACTGCGCCAGCGCAACCTGCGGCATATGCAGCGCTACACCGAGGACAAGCGCTGGCTGTTCGAAGATCACCTCAACGCCTTGCTGCAGGGTTACGCGGCCACCGCGCCTCAGTCTGCCGTCGACAACCTGCACAAACAGGTGTTGCTGGGCAACGTTGCTACGCGGGTACATGGATGATGAAAGAGACCAATCCATTATTTGCCCTCGGGGCCTATGCGTTGGCCATCGTCACGGCAGCGGTTCTGGTACGCGTGGTGCCGGCGATCGGCCGCCACCTGCAGCATTCCGGGGAAAGCCGTTTCAGCAGCATCGACGGCTTGCGCGGCTACCTGGCGTTCGGCGTATTTATCCACCACTCGCTGATCACCTGGATCTTCCTGCAAACCGGCGTGGTGGACTTCCCGCCGAGCAATTTCTACTCGCAACTCGGCCAGGGCAGTGTCGCGCTGTTCTTTATGATCACCGGGTTCCTGTTCTGGGGCAGGTTGCTCCAGCAAGGCCGGGCGTTCGATTGGCAAGCCTTTGCGGTGTCGCGGATCTTTCGCCTGTACCCGCTGTACCTGCCGCTGATGCTGGTGGTGTTTGTCACCGTGTTCTACCTGCAGGGCTGGCAGTTGCTCGACTCCACGCCTGAGTTTATCGGCCAGGTGCTGCGCTGGCTGAGCTTCGACCGGCCCGACATCAACCAGTACCCGCAATCGGGGATGTTGATTTCCAACGTCACCTGGACCCTGGCTTACGAGGTGTTCTTCTACCTGTCGTTGCCGCTACTGGGCCTGGTGTTCATCTATCGCGGTAGCTGGGTGCAAGTGGTGCTGTGCCTGATCGGCGTGTACACGCTGTACCAGGTTATCGGTTGGGAGCACTCGCTGAAAAAACACTTTATCGCCGCGTTCCTCGGTGGCGTCGCCGCCGCGTACTGGGTGCGCCGGCCGAACCTGGTGGCGTGGGGCAAGACGCCCTTGGCCGGGATCATTGCCCTGCTGGCACTGCTGATTGTGTTTACCCTGTTCCGCCGCAGTTTCAGCCTGTTTCCGTTGCTGCTGCTGACTCTGTTTTTCGTGGTCGTCGCGTCCGGGCACCAGTTGTTTGGCGCACTCAAGCCGCGGTGCATCCGCTGGCTTGGGGAAATCAGCTACAGCACCTACTTGCTGCACGGCTTGCTGATCTGGGCGATGGTGCACCGAGTACCGCCGATGATCGGCGTCGACGCCAACCAGCCGCTGCCCTTCCTGCTGCTATTGGCGGCCAGCAGCAGCCTGTTGATCGTGATCAGCAGCCTGTCGTTCCTGCTGATCGAGAAACCGGGCATGAACGCCGGCAAGCGCTTCACCCAGTGGCTGCGTGATCGCAAGAAACAGCAGAAGGGCCTGGCCGCTCAACAGCGGTAAGTGAATACAACGAGGCCGCGATAAACGCGGCCTCTTGGTATTCAGCTCTTTTCCCGCCGGGCAAAGAAGAAGCGCCCCAGGCCACGCCAGGTCTTCTTATTCCACGCCCTGAACGGAATCTGCGCCAGCACCTCGCGCGCCAGTTTGCGGTCACGGTTGGCGGTCTTGAGGAACATCGAGTTGAGAAACTTGTAACGCACCTCGTCGTACAGCGGGTGATCGCTGAACTTCGCATAGATGCGCAGGATGCTGTCGATCATGAAGCGGTGGTTCTTGTAGGAGTTGGTGGCGTGCTTGCGGTAGCGTGCCATCACCACGTTCAAGCCGTCGATGAAGTACCCGGCATGGGTGATTTGCAACTCGATCATCAAGTCTTCCAAGCGAATGTCCGGATCGAACCCGCCGACCTTATCCAGCGCTTCCCGGCGAATCATCAGAGTCGGGGCCGGCGGATAAGGCTTGCGCTCGAGGAACATGTCGTCGAAGTCCAACCGACGAAACGGCACGTCGCGGCGCTGGCGCTTCTCGGGAAAGAGATTGCCGTCGGAATCGATCAGCTCGATGTTGCCGGCGCAAATACCGACTTCCGGCTTACCGTCCATGTACTCGACCTGGATCGCAATGCGCTCGGGCAGCATGATGTCGTCCGAGCCGAACGACACGATCAAGCTGCCGCTCGAGCGGGCGATCGCGCCGTTGAGCGTGTTAGTCAGGCCCTGGTTTTTCTGCACCTGGAAATCAAAACCGTGCTGCGCTTGCAAAGCGCGAATGCGCTCGACGCTGTCATCGGTCGAGCCGTCGTCGACCACCAGCAGTTCGATATTCGGGTAGGTCTGCGCCAGCACGCTGCCGATGCTTTGCTCGATGTACGGCCCGTGGTTGTACGACGCGATGATGACCGTGACGAGGGGTTGTGCTTCGCTCATGCGGACACCTTGCGCGCCTGCTGGAGGCCGGAGTCGATCAGGTCGAGGTATTCCTGACGGAACACTTCGATGTCGTGTTGTTCTTGCAAATAACGATAGGACTGTTCGCCCTTGGCCTTGAGCTCGTCATCGGACAAGCCCAGGTACGTGTCGAGCGCCGTGACCAGCGCTGGCACATTGGCCGGCTCCACCGCCAGACCGCCCGCGCCGGCAATCAACGGCACCATGGCCGGCACGCTGGAAGCGATCACCGGCAAATGCCCGCTCATGCCTTCCAGCAGCGCCAGGCCCAGGCCTTCGGCCAGGGATGGCATGGTCCAGATATCGAAGGCGCGCACATATTGCAGGGCGTTCTCTTTAAAGCCGAGTAAATGCACCCGGCCGCTCAGGCCCAGGCGCTCGATCTCCGCTTGCAGCGGCGCCTGCTCGCGGCCGGCACCGATGATCGCCAGTTGCGTGTTCGGGTATTTGTCCTTTAGAGCGGCAAAGGCCTGTAGCAAATAGGTGTGGCCCTTGACCCGAACCAGACGACCGAGGGCACCGATCAGCCGCACTGACGGATCGAGCCCCAGCAACTCACGGGCGCGCTCGCGGCTGTGCTGCAAGCCTTCGGCCTGCTCGATGTCGATGGCGTTAGTGATGGCGTAGGTATTCTGGTCAGTGAAGCCGCAGTCGCACTCCAGCAGGTACTGCTTGACCGCCGGCGATACGCCGACGAAGCGCCAGTGACTGTCGATCAGCCGTTGGGTCTGGCGGCGTCGATAGAAGCGGTCATACTCGCCAAAGCCGTGGGAGATACCGATGCACAGCGGCACTTTCAGCCAGCGATTGAGCGCCAGCATCATGTTCACCGGTTTGAAGCGGTTGCAGATCACCACATCGAACTTTTCCTGGCGGCAGAACTTGTACAACTGCCACATCGCCCGCAGACGCATGCCTTTGAGGGACTTGTCGGAAAATTCGAAATACACCGAGCGGTCGGCGCGGCTCACCGCTTCCCCCGGCTTCGGCCGCCCGCGCAGGAACGCCGCGGTGACCTCGTAGCGATCGGTGGGCAAGGCCTTGACGATCTGCTCGGCAAGATCGGCAAAATCATGGGCTTTTACGTTGTAGTCAGGCTGCAACTGCAGAACCTTGAACCGCTGACTCATAGTGCTCCTTGGTGGAAACCTGTTGCGTCGATCACCCAATCCGGCTCGGCGGCCAAGCGCCTGACGGCGGCGGGATCGGGCTCGGGCAACGTCGACCATTCGTTGCGTTTCCAGCACACGAAATGAAAGTACGGAAACGTGCGATCGCCATCGCGATCATTACTCAAGCAGCCGTTGCGCCAATACCAGCGGCGTGGAAAATTCTCCGTGCCGTCGTGCCATTTGATGCAGCCACCGGGGGTGCTGAACGCCTCGGTGAACTCGCTGCGTCGGCGCCATGGGTTGAGCCTGGCCACCAGCTTGTGCAACGGCTTGGGAAAATTCTTGCGCCAGATGAAGATCCGGCTGAAGGCCTTTTCGTCCAGCGCGTGATGCTGTTGATCGGTAAATCGCTCCTGCCAGCCCTTGATCTGCATGAACACTTGACGCTTGCGCGCGGTGTTGCGCATCAGGCACAGATGCCCCGCCACTCGCCGCTCATGGGTCGAAAACAGATCGTAACCGGCCAACCGATCCGGCGTGAAGTAGCGGCGCAGATCACCATACACCAGATCAATGTCGCCGAACCCCCAGAAATCATAGCCTTGCAGACGATCCGCGTGCACATGGCCGAGGGCCGGCTTGATGTCGCACAGCTTGTACGCAGCCTGCGGCGAAAAATCGATGCCCAGGCGCATCGACACCAACTGGCAATACTCACGAAAACTGATGACGTCCACGGTCACGTTCGGCGGCAAGGCATCGGGGATGCCGCAGTCGCTGAACAGTAACCAGTCGATGTCCGGGTTGCGCCGACAACTCTCAAGAAAGAACGGCATCCAGAACGGCCAGCGACCGAAATAAGGAATCAAAAACAGAATACGGGGACACGGATTGATCACTCGCAACTCACTTTGCGACAAAAAACACGAGGCAATCCTAGGCCTCGTTTTGCTTCATTTGTGTTGCTTTTGTGCTTCAACATGCTTCAAAAGCCACAACACTTCATGGCGGCGCACGGCCTTGCGGAAGAACTCATTCTCGCCGTAACGCGACGATCTGCGCCCGGCCAGCGCACGCTGGATCACGCGGCGTAACCGGCGCTTGAACGGCATCGGCGGTTGCAGGTCGTGCATCATGCCCAACGCCATGGCTTTGTCGCGCTGCAGCTCAATGGCCAGCGGCAAGCACACCGGTTGCATGGCCTGCGTCGAATCGAAAGCCGGCGGCAGCGCGATTCCGGCGCCGCTGTCGCCCATTGGCCAGCGATCATTATCGTGCAGGTGGTTGGCGTAGCCGAGCAATGTGGTCGGTTGCCACGACAGTCCGTCGAGGGCTTCGATCACCGCGTGGTAGGCACAGACATGGTCGGGATGCGGGTCGAGGGTCGGGTGCGGCAGCACGATCACGTCGGGCTGGGCGCGCAGCAGCAGTTCGCGCAGATCCGCCAAGAGGTTGTTCCAGGTCGGCGCACCGTCGGCGTCGCCGGGCAGCTTGAACGGATTCAACTGGCGAAACAGCCGCGTATCGGCGAGGTCCGCTTCCCGCGAGCCGACCGCTTGGCCGGGCGCTTTCTGCATGGTTGCCAGTTGCAGACAAAAGTAGCCCAACTGCACGCTCTGAGCGTCTGGCACGCCGGCCCAGCGCGGTACGGCGATGCTGTCCCAAGCGCGCAAACGGCCCTTGAGCCGCGCGGCCTCGACGCTGTTGAGGCCCATCTGCTGATAGTGCTCGGCTTCAATTTCGCCGGCGGTCAGGGTCACGACCCAGGCGTCATCGGCCTGGCTGTACAGCCCGTAAGCCGCCAACTCAGCATCGTCCGCATGCGGCGCAATCACCATCACCCGCTGGCGTCGGTAGTCCGGTTGCTCCAGCGCCCACAATTGCGGCTCGCCGAGCAGCCGACAGAAACGCCCACGCAGGCGCAACTCGCCGCGCGAAAGCACCTGGGCCTGGCCGCTCAGATTGAGGTAACGCAAACCATTGACGCCACGTTCGAAGGTCTGCCGATCCGGA
Source organism: Pseudomonas rhizozeae (assembly GCF_031583775.1). Lineage (NCBI taxonomy): Bacteria > Pseudomonadati > Pseudomonadota > Gammaproteobacteria > Pseudomonadales > Pseudomonadaceae > Pseudomonas > Pseudomonas rhizozeae. The sequence continues at coordinate 30,831 of NZ_JAVLSB010000037.1, read as the reverse complement.
CTGTCGCCTCCAAGCAGCTCCACCACCGGGTCGATAAAGCGCCCGAGCCAGGTGCTTTTGATCCGCAGCGCCAGAATGATCGTCGCGTCGTCCAGCAGCATCACGCCTTCGTCGAGGCGCAGGCGTTCGCCGTGCAAATGGACCTTGGGCTTTTGCGTAAACGCCGGGAAGCTGTACTGGTAATCGTCTTTGGGCGAATAGAACAAATGGTCGGCGAACCAGGCTTCATGAGCGATCCAGCCAAGCAACGCGAGCACCAGCGGCAACCACCACGCCACCAGCACGCCGGTGACGATCAGCACCACCAGCGCGATCAGCAACCCCACGCGCTTGTTGCGACGGTGACGCTTGAGCAACTGCTGTTTGCGGTTCATGTCCTGACTCATACGTTGAACACCGGTACCGGGTTGCACCAACGGTCCTTGTACTCACGGTCGGCGCGGCCGAAGGAGAATCGCAGCGGTTTACCCGCCGCCCGGGCGTGCTCCCAGGCACTCTGGGTGTTAAGGAAACTCAAAACGCTGCCAGGGCTGAAGTCGCGAGTCTCAGGGTCGACACCGCCGTTGATGTACTCCACGCTGATCCACTGCGGCGCTTCCACTCGATACACCAGTTGGATAGCGATTGGCGCGTTGTTAAGAAAAATCACCGAGCCGATCAGCAACTCACGCAGCAATTCGATGACCTCGGCCATGCGCTCGGCGCCCGTCGCCGGGAAGCCCCAGCGGCGTTGAAACAGGTCGCAGTAGATTGCCGCGAGCTCGACACTGCTGAACTCACTGACTGGCCGCACCACACCGCCCGCCTCTTCCAGCAAACGCAGTTCGCGGCGCTGGTTGTAGCGGAATTTTTTCGACAGTTCCTCCGGGGTGCGGGCCATGGCGAGTTGTTCGGTCTGCAACTTGAGACCGGTGAAACGGCTTTCATTGAGTGCCGACAGGTAACGCCCGCGATGACGCAGAGCAGCCTGGGCATCGGCGGCGGCCGGCAGGATCAACTCGGCATTGCCGAGGTCGAACAGGCCTTTTTTGCCGCGGCGCTTGAGCACGTCCTTGGACAACGCCAGATCGCGGCCCCAGGTCGGGATCGCGGCGGTCAGTTCGCCGTCGTGCTCCCAGGCCAGGTATCGCACCGGAATGTTTGCCAGGTTTGCCAGGCGTTCAACCACCAGCGGGTGGGTCGCGACGCTGCCGCCAAAACGCTGCCAGGCCTGTGCATAAGTCGGCGCGTCGACCACGGACCAGCCGCGTTCGCGCCAGCCTTGGAATCGGTTGAGCATCAGCCCCTCGGTGCCAGTTCGATGACGTGCGGCAACTGCCAGAAGGCGTCCCGCACGGCGCGGTCGGAGAACCGCTCGCGCAGGCGATCGAGCATCAGCTCGGCGCATTGCCGACACTGCTGATCGTCCATCGCCGCCAGGTGTTGCAGCCCTTGGGCCATGTGCTCCGCATCACCCAGCGGGAACAGAATGCCCACGCCTTCGACCACTTCTTTCGCACCGCCGCAAGCGGTGGCCAGCAGCGGCACGCCGGCGGCCATGGCCTCGAGCAGCACCATGCCGAACGGCTCGTGATCGGAACTCAGGGCAAATACGTCAAACGCGCGGAAGTACCGCCGAGCCTCAGCCACTTGCCCGAGCATCAGCACACGATCGCCGATCCCCAGTTCCCTGGCCAGTTCCTTGAGGTCTTGTTCCAGACGACCGCTGCCAAGAATCACCACCTGACTGTTGCCCGGCAGATACGGCAGCGCGGCGGCGAAACCCCGAAGCAGCGTGGCCTGATCTTTGTCCGGGTGCAGCCGGCCGACGTTGCCGACAATCCAGGCATCCGCGTCCAGGCCGAGGGTCTGGCGCGCTTCATCACGGGGCACCTGACTGGCCTGCAGTGCCTCGACATCAATGCGGTTGTACAGCGTCTGAATCCGCCCCTTGGGCCAGTTCGGCAGGCAGCGACGCATGTCGTCGCGCACCGCGTCACTGACGCCGAGCAGGCTCAAGCGCTTGCGGAAAATATGCGCAAACAGCTTGCGCGTGCGCCGCTGATAATCGCCGAACGCGTGGTGCACGCCGATGACTGGCAGCGAGGTGCCGAGCAGCGCGATGTAGATGGGTTTAAAACGGTGGGCGATGCAAAAACTGAAATTGCGCGACGCGGCGATCTTGCGCAAATCGGCAATGGCGCCCAGCTTCAGGCCACGAATGGCCTTGGAGCTGTATTCCATGAACAGCACGTCGTCCGACGCGCAGGCCGCCGCGACTTCGGCATCGGCGACCCCGGTGAGAAACACCGTGGTCACGCGGTAACCGCTGCCGGCGAACAGGCTGGCGTACTGACGGGCGCAGTCGAGGAACGGCCCGTCATAGCCGTGGCAGAATTGCAGCACATGACGCTCAGCCGAGCGTGTCATAAGCGTCCGCGCCGTCTTTGACCACCAGGATGTCTTCCATGATCAGGTACTGCAGGTCCGAGCCGAAAAACATGTTCAGTGCGTCGGTCGGCGAGCAGATCATCGGCTCGCCACGGCGGTTGAGCGAGGTGTTCAGCGACACGCCGTTGCCGGTCAGGACTTCCAAGGCCTTCATCATGTCGTAGTAGCGCGGATTGTACTCGCGCTTGAGCACCTGGGCGCGGGAGGTGCCGTCTTCATGCACCACTTCCGGTACACGGGTTTTCCATTCTTCCGCGACTTCGAAAGTGAACGTCATAAACGGCGCGGGATGGTCGATCTTGATCATCTGCGGTGCCACGGTGTCGAGCATCGACGGGCAGAAAGGCCTCCAGCGCTCGCGGAATTTGATCTGGTGGTTGATGCGGTCGGCCACCCCAGGAATGCTCGGGCAACCGATGATCGAACGACCGCCCAAGGCTCGCGGACCGAACTCCATGCGACCCTGGAACCAGGCCACCGGGTTACCGTCGACCATGATCTTGGCGATCTGCTCCGGCATGTTGTCGAGCTTGCGCCACTTCGGCTTGTCGGCATGGCGGGCGCACGCGGCGATCACGTCTTCGTTGCTGTAGGACGGGCCGAGGTAGACGTGCTCCATCTTCTCGACCGGAACGCCACGGGCGTGCGACACATAAGCCGCCGCGCCGACCGCAGTGCCGGCATCGCCGGACGCCGGCTGCACGAACAACTCTTTGATGTCGTCGCGGGCAATGATTTTCTGGTTCAGCTTGACGTTCAACGCACAGCCGCCGGCGAAGGCCAGTTTGCCGGTTTCCTTGAGCACGTCACCCAGGTAATGGTCGATCATCTGCAACGCCAGTTTCTCGAACAGCGCTTGCATGCTGGCGGCGTAGTGGATGTACGGCTCGTCGGCGATGTCGCCTTCGCGCTTCGGACCCAGCCACTCGATCAGCTTCGGCGAGAAGTAAAAGCCCTTGCCCTTCTCTTTATAACGACGCAGGCCGATGACGTTGGCGTAGTCGGTGTTGATCACCAGCTCGCCGTTCTCGAACGAGGCCAGGCGCGAGAAATCGTACTTGCTGGCATCGCCATACGGCGCCATGCCCATGACCTTGAACTCACCGTCGAGCATCTCGAAACCGAGGAATTCGGTGATCGCGCCGTACAGGCCGCCGAGGGAGTCCGGATCGAAGAATTCCTTGATCTTGTGGATCTTGCCGTTTTCGCCGTAACCAAAGAAGGTCGTGGCGTACTCACCCTTGCCATCGATCCCGAGGATCGCGGTTTTCTCTTTGAAACCGGAGCAATGGTAGGCGCTGGAGGCGTGAGCCAAGTGGTGCTCGACCGGCTCGATCTTGATTTTTTTCGGATCGAAACCCAGTTGCTCGAGGCACCAGACGATCTTGTTGCGATAGCGCTTGTAGCGACGGTTGCCCATCAGGATTGCATCGAGGGCGCGGTCCGGGGCGTACCAGTAGCGCTTGGCGTAGTGCCAGCGCGCCTTGCCGAACAGGCTGATCGGGGCAAACGGGATTGCCACCACATCAACGTCGGAAGGCTTGATTCCGGCCTGCTCCAGGCAGAACTTCGCCGATTCATAAGGCATGCGGTTCTTTGCATGTTTATCGCGCACAAAGCGCTCTTCTTCAGCCGCCGCGACCAGCTTGCCGTCGATGTACAAGGCTGCGGAAGGATCATGGCTAAGGGCGCCGGACAGGCCAAGAATCGTCAATGCCACAGGGGTCTAGCCTCTTTAGTCTGCATACGGGCGCAACGCGCCGCGAGAATTAATGTGCCCGGCGCACAGGGCGCGGGGCAGCTAAAGGGCGGGATTATAGCTTAAAAGCCGTTCGAAGCCTCTAGCGGTAAGTGGTGTGCGCCTGCGTTGACTCTCTTAGGCCGCCGACATAGACTCTGGCGCAAATGGACTGGGAGATCCCGGTCGGCGTTCTAGCCTCGGTGAGTGTCATCGGGGCTTTTCGCTTTCTGAGCGCGGGAAAATCTTCAAACCCCAATTCTCAAAACCTTCTCCCACATTGCTGCGACCACCGCTGCAGTAAAACTTACGCTTGAGCACGTCAAACGCTCGATTTTCCTGCCCAGACCGCAAAACGCTCATACCGATAGGTCGAGCAACAAGATCTGCCAACTGCAGCCCCGTGGAATTCACTTGTTTGGTTGCAAAAACGATTTCGAACGGCAACTGAATGCCCAGCCGGTTTGCGCCATCGCATGTACGGCGAAACTCCAACTCAAGCTCGTTATCCTCTCTCTTCCCCCGTCGCTCAAAAACCACATGAGTCAACACCCTTTGCTGGTTTTTTTCCTGTAAAAACTCATGAAGTGTTTCCAGGCAAAAGCCGAGCGCGATGTGATAAGGGTTATTAGCAATACCTTCTTTTTCGCGGAGGGCGGCCTTGTCGATCACGCAACTGATCAGGACAAAATTGCTTGCCTCAATGATGCTTGTGAGCTCATCGAGGAAGGCATGTTTATGCTGTCTTGAGATGAAGAGACCGGAGAACGCACCCTTCTCCTTCCGTATTTCGAGTTCATGCAGACCTATCAGGTCGTGCCCCATGTGATTGAATTTAAATTTTTGGAGGGCAGGAATGACCTTCTCGCAGTAGTGCTTTTTGTGGAAAACACAGAATGCCAACACAAACAGTGGATAGTGCGGATCCAGTGTCTGCATTCCATGGTCGCCGCTTTCATCGACATAAATGATGAAGTCACTGTAGCGCCCGAACGGCACTGAAAGATTTTCGGCTCCAACGCTCGCCTGGACATCGCGATCACCTGCAAAAAGAACGAACTGGCAAGCGGTCAGATTCGGGATCGACACGGTGGTATTTATCCTTCGCGTTGAAAAAGCTATCCACGCCCCGGCCGCCAGTAGATGCGGATATTGCCGTCGGTGCTTTGGCGGTAGAGCGTGTACGGCAACACCACGGTGTCGAAGGCGCCGGACAGGGTCAGGTCGAGTAATACCAGCGGCACCAGAATGCCGGTGGGGTCGGGTGGCGCGTTCAAGACGCAAAAGTCATAAGCCAGGCCGCTGTAGACGCGGGGGATGGACTGGCAATACGTCTTCTGCTTCCTCAACGCCCGCGCGGCTTCCGCATCATCTTGCAGCACCGTCACCGCAGTGCCGCAACCGCTCAATACGAGAAAACACACGCCCAACAAAACCGCCCGCCTGCTCATCAACACCTGCCTCATAAAAAACCTGAAGCAAACTAACACCGCGGCTTTTTGCCGGGCAGTTCATGGGCTCGCGCAATTGCGTAGGACATTTCACAAGAGTTTGTGCGCTGGTTCTTGGAGGGAGTGCGGCACTGGGATCGGGGCTATTCTTTAGTGGTTGGGTCGGCCGATAGTGAGTCATCGCTGGCAAGTCGAACCGTCGCACCGCAGCTCCCACAGTGTCCGCGCATATCCACAGAACTGCGTACACCATCAGGCCGAGTGTCAGCTCGCCGCGCTTTTGATTTTGATCCACCCGCCCCGTCGGGAGGCTGAGTGGAGGCGTTTATCCGGGGACTGGCGCGCAGCGCCGCATGACGCAGTCATGCTCATTGCATGGAGGTGCAGCGAAGCCAACCGGAGGGCAATGCCCCCGGATGAATGCCGGAGCGAAGGTACTCCGAGCCTAGGCGAGGAGCCGTACGTCAGGGGCGAGACCTTTGGTTCCTTTGGGGCGTTTGCCAAAGGGACTCGCCGTAAGGGCGAAACCCTAAGCAGCCGTTACCGCAGCAACGGATATGTACACCAGAAAAACCTGGTCGTCTGTTAGGACGCCATCGCTGGCAAGCCAGCTCCCACAGTGAGAAGGCGATTCAGGCAGCGCTGGAGATATCCTTGGGTAAACGCTGATCGATCACCTGATACAACGCACTGCTTTCAGGCCAATTACGCATAAACCGCGCCCGATCCCGCGCAAAGGCTGGGGCAAAACTCCCCAGCGTGGCGTGCTGACACATCGAATCCAGATCAATCAACGCCCAACGATCCTCCTGCCAAAACAGGTTATGGCCCTTGAAATCCCCATGACTGATGCGCTCGCGAATCAGTTCGGCAAACAAGTGATCCAGCGCCAGCAACTCGGCTTCCGGCGCGTCACCGTTTTCCACGTAGGGGGCAAATCGCTCGATGATGTCCGGCCCCGGCAAATACTCGGTCACCAGATACGCCCGCGTTCGCAGCCACAGGAAGCGCTTTTCCAGCAGCGCCAGAGGCTTGGGCGTAGCGATGCCGAGGAACGCCAGGCGATTGCCTTCGCGCCAGGAATGCCAGGCGCGACTCGGGCGCCAGAAGCGCTTGAGCCAATGGGCAAAGCCCTTGATGTTGTAGCGCTTGACCACCAAGATGCGCCCGGCCACTTCAACCTTGCCGACACTTGCGGCGCCGCCGGTCTTGTACAAGTGCCCCTGATCGAGCAAGGCATCGGCTTGTGCCAGCACCGGCAACATGGCGGCTTGTTCTTCGCGGCGGATCGCCTGCAACGCGAACGCCCCACGCTGCACACTGAACAGCGTGCACTCGCGCCCAACCTTGTTGAGGAAATCCTTCAAGCGCCAGCGCCGCACCTTGTCGATCTGCTTTTGCAGCGCTTCCATGGGCAACGCGTGCTCGCCGTTGCTCAGCAAGTAATACACCAGCAACTCTTCGGTATACGGCTCCAGCGACTTGGGCAATTGGGCAAAAAACACCCCGAGGTTTTCCAGGACTTTTTGCCGCGACAACGGTTGGCCGGCGGTTTCGACGCAGATCCCCGCGCCGTCGATCAAATACAGTTGGCCGCCGTGGCGCAGCAGGTTGTCCAGGTGCAGGTCTTCCTGCCACAGGCCTTTACCGTGCAACTGGCCGATGGCACCCAAGGCTTCGGCCAACACCGCGCTTTGCTGATCCGCCAGCGCTGGCAAATGCTCGATCTGTTTCCAGGCATCACCCAGGCTTTCAGCGCCTTCGAGAAACTCGAACAACAGCCAACCGCCCTCGCCGTCCTGCAGGCCATCGGCCAACAGCCGCGGCGTGGTCAGGCCTTGGGCAGCGAGCAAGCGCACGCCATCGAGTTCGCGCTGAAAATGCCGCGCGGCTTTGCTGCCCACCAGCAACTTGGCCAGCACCGGCCGCCCACGCCACACGCCGGCACCGACATAGCGCTGGCCCGGCAGCACGCGCAACAAGCTCAGCAGTTGCAACTCGGCGGGGCCGGCGGCATCGGCCAGGGAGAGGCTCAGCGGCAAGCTCGGCTGACGTCCGGCATTCTTCAGTTCGGATAACCGCATCAGCGCTTCTCCTTGTGGCTGCGACGTGCGGTCAGGCGATTGAGCCAGGCATCCACCAACGAGCTATCGGCCGGCTGATCCAGATAAGCCGCGAGCAATAGACGCAACTGTTCGCGAGTCCACTCAGGGGCGCGGCGCACCAATGGCTCAAGGTCTTTAGCGCGATCGCGCTGACCGAACAGCAGCGCCCGGGTTTTCTCCAGGTCAATCAGTTGCGCCTGGTAACCGTCGCCGCGAGCCTGCACGAAGATGTGTTTGGGGTAGAAGCAACCGTGCACCTGGCGCACGCCGTGCAGACGCCGCGCCAATTGTCCGCAGGCTTGGAGAATGCCGGCCTGCTGCGCCGGGCTCAGTTCCGACCAGCGCTGCAACAGCGAATCCAGGTCATCCCAGCCATCCAGCGCGCGGGTCAGCAGCACCGCACGGACTTCGCCGTCGACCTTACGCTGGCCGAAGAACGCCGCTTGCAGCGCCGGGATCCCGAGCTGCCGATAGCGGCTGATATTGCGAAACTCACGGGCGAAACTCGGCTCGCCCAACGGGTGATGCCAAGTGCGGGTCAGGTAGTTGCTTTGGCGCTTGAGGTAATAGCCGTGGCCGTCCAGCTCCAGGCGAAACACGCTGCTCCAGCCGTCGCCGCTGGTGTTGGGTTCGTCCACCGCGTCGAGCTGTTTGGCCCACAGGGCATCGAACGTGCCGAGGCCGTGGCGCTCCAGCAGCGCACGGTCTTCAGCGGCGAGGAAATCAGTCATTCGCGCCCCTCGAAAAAACGCACGACGTGGCGGATGCGCTGTTTGTCAGCGGCATTCAGACGGTCGCGTTGCCGGTATTGCAGATAGAAGCGCAGGCGCTGGGTGTTGGACAAATGGTACTTGGCCACTTTGTCGAGACAGGCCAGGTCCTTGGTGATCCGGTACTTGAGCCAGAAACCGCGCCAGAAATCGCCATTCGGGCAATCGATCAGAAACAACCGATCCTGATCGTCGATCAGCAAGTTGCGCCACTTCAGGTCGTTATGGGTGAAGCGGTTGTCGTGCATGGTCCGGGTGTAACTGGCGAGCTGCAGGCTGACACCATCGACCCAGGCACGGTCCTGCAACTTGGCATCATGCCGGTCGGCCAGCGCCGAGAGGTCTTCGGTATGCGGCAACTCACGGGTGATCATCGCACCGCGATCATAAGCGGCGCCACGCCGCTCCAAGCCCCAGGCAACGATTTCCGCCGTAGGAATGCCCCATTTGGCGAAGCGCTTGAGGTTCTGCCATTCCATTTTGACCCGTGGCTTGCCGATGTAGCGGCGCAAGCCCTTGCCGGCGCCGCTGTAGCGTTTGACGTAGTAATTCACGCCGTTGCGTTCGACGCGGATCACTTCAGACAACGGGTCGCGGGTCAGACGTTCACCCTGTAGGGCGAACACCGCTTCGAGGCTGCCGAAATCGTCGGCCAGGTCGCGGTAAGCAGGTTCCAGATTCCAACCCGACATCAGAGCGCATCCCCGTACCGCTGTTTACGTTCGTAAAGCTTGTTGGCCTTGCCTTCCAGCCAACTGAGCAACGGCGCTTCCTCGGCGAGGATCTGGCGCAGCGGCTGCTGGAAGTAGCCTTTGAGGAAACGCAGCTTGTCGCGACGGGTCAGACCGATGTCCAGCGCCGAGAAATACAGCGCGGCCAGGTCTTTATTACGCCAGCGCTGGGTGATCGCCGGGCGGGTTTGCGCGCGGTGCAGGTCGATCACCGAAAGCTTGAAATCGTCGGGCGTTACCGGTTTATCGGTGTGCAGCAAGAAGTGGCAGATGTAGCAATCGCGATGGTTGACCCCGGCGCGGTGCATCATGCCGGTCATGCGCGCGACTTCGGCGATCAGCGCACGCTTGAGGGTCGGCTCGGGCGGGTTTTTGACCCAGTCGATGCTGAAATCTTCGAGGCTGACGGTCGGCGCCAGTTCTTCGGTGACGATGAACGAATGCTGGTCCGCCGGGTTGCTGCCCTTCTCGCCGTAGGCCACGGCGGTCATGGTCGGCACGCCAGCCTGATGCAGACGCTGGATCGCTTGCCACTCTTGGCCGGCACCGAGCACAGGCAGTTTGGCGGTGAGCAGGTTTTTGAAGATTTCGCCCCAGCCGATGCCACGGTGAATCTTGACGAAAAAGCCCCGGCCGTCGACCTCGGTGCGCAAGGTGCGCCGGGCTTCCAGCTCGCGGTACACCACGCCCTGCAGGCCTTCGACTTCGGTAAACGCGTCGCGTCCGGCCCAACGGCTTTTGAACGGTTCAGCCAGCATCAACTTCATTGCGCGTGCTCCGCCAGAATCACATCCGCCGCGTGCTGCGGCATGCTGTAGAGGTCGGCCGTCTCGGCGAAGGCCAGACCATGACGGCTCCAGGCCGCCCGTGCTTGCGGGTCATCCAACATGTCGTTCAGGTACCGGTTCAGTTGCGCCTGCTCGAACGGCTCATCCAGCACCCGGCCGCTGTCGGCCTCGGCGATGTAATGCGCGTAGCCGCACACTGCGGTGACCAGCACCGGCAACCCGGCCACCAAGGCTTCGAGCAGCACGGTCCCGGTGTTTTCGTTGTACGCCGGGTGGATCAACAGGTCGGCGCCCAGCAGGAAACGCGGAATGTCACTGCGGCCCTTGAGGAAGGTCACATTGTCGCCCAGGCCCAGCGTCGCACTTTGCATCTGGAACAATTTGGGGTCGTCCTGGCCGATTACAAATAGCCGGGTGCGTTTCTTCAGATCAGCGGGCAACGCTGCCAGCGCCTTGAGGCTGCGGTCCACGCCTTTGGTCTTGAACCCGGAGCCGATCTGCACCAGCAGCAATTCGTCGTCTTTGAGGTTGAATTCGGCACGGAACTCGGCGCGAATCTGCGCCGCATTGGCCGGTGCGCGGCGGTCCTGCGAGATGCCCGGCGGCAGCAGATGAAAGCGCTGCAGCGGCGTGTCGTAGTGTTTGATGAACAGCGGCTGCTGCACTTCGGAAATCATCAGCACTTCGGTTTTCGCTTCTTTGGCGAACACCGCGCGCTCGTACTCGGCGAAGTGCCGGTAGCGGCCCCAGCGTCGGTACAGCGAGTTGCGCAGGTTTTGCGCCTTGTCTTCGAAACAGCCGTCGGCGGCGTAGTAAACGTCCAGGCCCGGCATCTTGTTGAAGCCGATCAAGCGGTCCACCGGGCGCTTGGCCAGATCGGCTTCCATCCAGGCGCTGAGTTTTTCATTGCGCCGATGGTTGAAGAACGCCTTGACCGGCGCCACCAACACCTCGAAACCCGGCGGCACGTCACCCTCCCAGATCAGCGTGTAGACGCGAATCTGATGCCCGCGCTGCTGGCACTCCAGGGCGATGCGCATGAAATCGCGCTGCAAGCCACCAAACGGAAAATACTTGTACAGAACAAAAGCCAATTGCATCAGCGCAGCTCCTCAGCCAGTAACAACGTGCTCAGTCGGCTGGCGACACGCTGGGGATTCACACGCGTGAAGCACAAGGGCTGCTCGCGTTTAAGGTCGAACTGACGGGCGTCTTCGGCCGTCGGCTGATAGGTGCATTTCTTTTGCAGGCACGGCGCGCAGGGGAAGTCGCTGGCCAAGTGGATCTGCACTTTGCCGTAGGCGCCTGTGAGGCCGGGGTTGGTCGGGCCGAACAGCGACAGGGTCGGCACGTCCAGCGCGGCGGCCAGATGCCCGAGTCCGGTGTCGACCGCGACACAGGCCTGGGCGCCGGCCAGCACTTTGCCGACCCCGGCGAGATTGAGTTTGGGCAGCACTTCAGCGTTGCGCATGCCTTGGGCGATGCGCTCGGCGCGGGCCTTCTCCTGTGGATTGCCCCACGGTAGTTTCACCGCCACGCCCAAGTGGCCGACCCGCTCGGTCAGTTCGCGCCAGTAGGCTTCCGGCCAATGCTTGGTGTCCCAAGTGGTGCCGTGCAGGAACACCACGTACGGGTTCTTGCGCGGCAGCTCTACCAGACGCTCGATGTTCAAGCCGTAATCGCCCAGGCCTTTAGGCAAGTCGTAGCCCAAGGCCACGGCGAACAACTGGCGCACCCGCTCCACCGCATGCTGCCCGCGAGCCACCGCCAGGCGTCGGTCATAGAAGCGCGAGGCCAGGGGTTCACGAGCGGAGTCTTTGTCCAGGCCGGCGACCGGCGCCTTGACATAGCGGGTCAGCCAGGCACTTTTCACTAAGCCCTGAGCGTCGATCACCAAGTCATATTTGGCTGCGCGCACGCTTTGCTTGAAGCGCTTCCACTCGCCGCTCTTGATGGTCTGCCAGATATTTTTGCGCCAGCGGCGGATCGCCACCGGAATCACCTTGCCCACTGCCGGATGCCAGGTCGGGATTTCGGCGAAGCCTTCTTCCACCACCCAGTCGAACTGGATGCCGGGGATCGCCCGCGCCGCGTCGGTGAGCGCCGGCAACGCGTGAATCACGTCGCCCAGCGAGGAAGTCTTGATCAGCAATACCCGCAACTTAATGGACCTCAACCGGGGTGCCTTGCAGGCGAGCCAGGGCTTCGTTGACCGGTTGCGGCAGCAGTTGGCGCAAGCAGTTGTAATGGCCGAAACGGCAGGTGCGCTCGAAGCAGGGGCTGCATTCGAGGCCGAGGCGGACGATTTCGACCTTGTCCGCCAGTGGCGGCGTGAAACCTGGCGAGGTTGAACCGTAGACTGCCACCAACGGGCGATTCAGCGCAGCGGCCACGTGCATCAGCCCGGAGTCGTTGGACACCACCGAGTCGGCGCAGGACAGCAAGTCGATGGCCTCGGCCAGCGATGTGCCGCCGCTGAGATTGACCGCTTCTTCGCGCAGCCCCGGGATCAGACGGGCACGAATGTCTTCGCCGACCGAATGATCGTTTTTCGAGCCGAACAGCCAGACCTGCCAGCCTTCACGGATCTTCGCCTCGGCGACCTGGGCGTAGTGCTCGGACGGCCAGCGCTTGGATTCACCGAACTCGGCGCCGGGGCACAGGGCCAACACCGGGCGATCGAGTTGCAGGCCAAACTTCGCCAGCGCGGCGTCGCGGGTTACCGGGTCGATTTGCAGGCTCGGGCGCGGATAGGGTGTCGGCAGTTCGGCGCCTGGCTCGTAGGCCAGCGCCATGAAACGCTCGATCATCAGCGGGTAGCGCGCTTTATCAAGGGTGCGCACGTCGTTGAGCAGCACGTAGCGAAACTCGCCGCGCCAGCCGGTGCGTTTGGGAATGCCGGCAAAAAACGGCACCAGCGCGGATTTCAGCGAGTTGGGCAGCAGGATCGCTTGGTCATACTGGCCAGCCAGCGACTGGCCGATGCGCCGGCGGGTCGCCAGTTCCAGCGCGCCGTGGCCGAGCGGAAAGCTCAAGGCCTGACGCACTTCGGGCATGCGCTCAAGAATCGGCCGGCTCCACTCGGGGGCCAGCACGTCGATTTCGCACTGCGGGTGGCGCTGCTTGAGACACTGGAACAGTGTCTGGGCCATCACCATGTCACCGACCCAACTGGGCCCAACGATCAGAATATTCATGTGGTTTCCAAAAACGAACCGGGGAGGCTAATGCCTCCCCGCTCACGCAACATAATCTTGTGGCGAGGGAGCTTGCTCCCGCTGGGCTGCGAAGCAGCCCTTAAAACAGGCACTGCCCATCATCTGGCTGGCATCGCCCGAAGTGGGAGCGCTGCGCACTCCAGCGGGAGCAAGCTCCCTCGCCACAAAAGCCCGCCACATCCGGGTCGTACTTCAGCCCAACCCCAACTCACGCCAAATCCGCATCACCTGCCGCCGTTCGTCAACAAACTGGTCACCGGCGATCACTCCGGGGGCCTTCTGCAGGGCCTGGCGGTGAGCGGCGGAGCGGTAGGCTTTATAGGCCTCTCGCAGCAGGCTGGCATCCTCGGTCGGCATCAGCCCGGCCTCCTCCAACCCTTCCAGAATGCGGATATTGTCGGTATAGCGCAGCAACGAAGGGTGCGCCTGTGACCACGCCAAGGCCGCGTATTGCACCATAAATTCAATATCGACGATACCTCCGGCGTCCTGCTTGAGATCGAACGGCGCCGTGGATTCAAAGGCATTCGCTGCGGTACCGGCGGCAGTGCTCTTGCTGCCGAGGTTATCGCGCATCTTGGCGCGCATCTCGCCGACCTCCTGGCGCAAGGTCGGCAGATCCCTGGCTTTGCCGAGGATCGCCGCGCGCACTTTCTCGAACGCCTGACCGACATCCTGGCTGCCCACTAACACCCGTGCGCGCACCAATGCCTGGTGCTCCCAGGTCCAGGCTTCGTTCTCCTGATAACGGGCAAACGCCCCCAGGGAACTGACCAGCAAACCTGAGGCGCCGGACGGTCGCAGACGCATGTCGACTTCATACAACTGGCCGGAGTTGGTTTGCGCGGTCAGCAAGTGAATGATTCGCTGCCCCAGCCGAGTGAAGAACTGCGCACCATCGATGGATTTCGGCCCGTCGGTTTCCGCCTGTGGATCGCCATCGTGGATGAACACCAGGTCCAGGTCCGAACCATGCCCCAACTCCAGGCCGCCGACTTTCCCGTAACCGACAATAATGAAGCCGGGATCGCACAGGGTGCCGTCGTTACGCAGTGGCGAACCGTACTTGGCGACGGTCTGGCGCCAGGCCAGGGCCAGCACTTGCTCCAGAATCGCCTCGGCCAGCCAGGTCAGGTAATCGCTGACTTTCATCAGCGGCAGGCTGCCGGAGATTTCCGAGGCGGCGACCCGCAGGCGGTGCGCCAGTTTGAAATGGCGCAGGGCTTCCATTTGCTGCTCGAGGTCATCCTCGGGAATCCGCGTCAGGCGCTCGCGTAATTCGGCGGCCAGTTCCGGCGCCAGGGGTGGCTTGAACAAGCGCCCTTCATTGAGCAACTCATCAAGCAACAGCGGGAAGCGAGTGATCTGCTCGGCGATCCACGGACTGGCCGCGCACAGGGTCAACAGACGGCGCAAGGCACTCGGGTTTTCGGTCAACAACACCAGGTACGCGGAACGCCGTGCCACGGCTTCTACCAGCGGCAACACCCGTTCGAGGACCAAATCAGGATTGGCGTGCTCCACCGCTTGCGCCAGCAGGCGCGGGATAAACGCGTCGAGCCGCTCGCGACCCAGGCGCTGCATGGCCCGCAACTGCGGACTGCCGCGCAGGCTGGCCAAGGCTTTCAAGGCCTTGGGCGCATCGCTGAAACCGCCTTCCTGGAGTTGCCGGCAGGCGGCCTCCTCGTCCTGTGCCTCTTCCCACAGCGGCAGCCATTCACCGCCGACCACCACTTCGCTGGTTTCGCCTTCGTCTTCATCCGGGTCGGCAATCACTTGGCCGAAATGCCAGGCCACGCGGCCGCGCCAGTACATCAGGCGTTCGTGGAAGGCGTCCCAATCGGCGAAGCCGAGCATAAAGGCAATGCGCGCCTGGTCCTGGGCGCCATCCGGCAGCATTTGCGTCTGCCGGTCGGCGATCGCCTGGATCGCGTGCTCGGTGTAACGCAAAAATTCATAGCCTTCGCGCAGCTCGGTAATCACCTTCGCCGGCAAATAACCCTGGCCTTCCAAGGTGCTCAGCACTTTCAACAACGGACGCTGTTGCAAGCTCAGGTCGCGGCCGCCATGGATCAACTGGAACGCCTGGGCGATGAACTCGACTTCGCGAATACCACCGGAGCCCAGTTTGATGTTGTCGGCCATGCCCTTGCGCCGCACTTCCTGCTGGATCAACTGCTTCATGGTGCGCAGCGCTTCGATCGCCGAGAAGTCCAGGTAACGCCGGTACACGAACGGCCGCAGCAAATCGAGCAACTGCGCGCCGGCCGCTTGATCACCGGCCACCACCCGCGCCTTGATCATGGCGTAGCGTTCCCAGTCGCGCCCCTGGTCCTGGTAATACTGCTCCAGCGCGTTGAAGCTCAGCACCAGCGCCCCGGATGAACCGTAAGGCCGCAGGCGCATGTCGACGCGGAACACGAAGCCGTCGACGGTCATCGGGTCCAGCGCTTTGATCACCCGCTGGCCGAGGCGGATGAAAAATTCCTGGTTATCCAGCGAGCGCTTCACCCCAACGGTTTCGCCGCCCTCGGGATAAGCGAAGATCAGATCGATGTCCGAAGACAGGTTCAACTCCACCGCGCCGAGCTTGCCCATGCCGAGGATGACCATTTGCTGCGGCTCGCCGCTGCGGCGCCCGGTGGGCACGCCGAACTGCTGGCAATGCCGGGCGTACAGCCATTGATAGGCCTGGTCGATGCTGGCGTCGGCCATGTCCGACAGATCGCGGCAGGTTTGCACCAGGTCGGCGCGGCGGTTGAGGTCGCGCCAGATGATCCGCACTTGCTGGCGGGTGCGTTGGCGGCGCAGAGCGCGGCCCAGTTCATCCTCGGTCTCGGCGGCCTGCACCGCCGCGGCGATCTGCCCGCACAGTTCACCGGGGGCGAAGCTGCGGTCGAGCTCGCCGGACTGTGCCAGCTCGAGCAACATCAAAGGGTCACGAACACTCTGTTCAATCACGAAATCGCTGGCGGCGCTGACCCGGGCGAACTCGGCCCAGCGTTCAGGGGGCCAGGCGGACAGGCCGTGGTCGTCATCAAGGGCAGCCACGGCGGCGCGGAACGACTGCTCCGCACGGCTGACCAAAGGCAAGAGAATCGCCGGCAATTCGGCAAGCGTGGGCAGGCTCATGGTCTATCCTTGATCGGCGTGTAAATGACTGTATGTAGTGATTTTTGCAAACACGCTACGTGGAGGACTGTCGAACAAAAGTTAGAAATAGCTGAATTTTTGTATTTATTGGCAGCCAGCATCAAGCTTTTACCTTTCTTTGTTGGCAAAAGACCAACCTTAACGATTATTCTCACAACGCGGCGGCCGGCCATAAGCCGATCCGCTGTAGTTTTACTACTCGTATATACATTCGTAGGGCTGAAATGGCGGAAGATTTGTAGTAAAACTACACGCCGCCGAATCAACCACCGGCAATCCAAGAATTTATAACGTCTGCCCACAAGGCCAGTCGCTAACTCAGGCAACCGATTCTGGTAGCCTTTCCGCCCTGGAGCAAGCCATGCAAGACCTCGATCCCGTCGAAACCCAGGAATGGCTGGACGCCCTGGAATCGGTTCTCGACAAAGAAGGCGAAGACCGTGCTCACTATCTGATGACCCGTATGGGCGAACTCGCGACCCGCAGCGGTACGCAACTGCCCTACTCGATCACCACGCCTTACCGCAACACCATCCCCGTTACCCGCGAAGCACGCATGCCCGGCGACCTGTTCATGGAACGCCGCATCCGTTCGATCGTTCGCTGGAACGCCCTGGCGATGGTCATGCGCGCGAACATGCAAGATCCCGATCTGGGCGGCCACATTTCCACCTTCGCCTCCAGCGCGACGCTCTATGACATCGGCTTCAACTACTTCTTCCAGGCCCCGACCGAAGAACACGGCGGCGACCTGATCTACTACCAGGGCCACGCCTCGCCAGGCATCTACGCTCGCGCCTTCCTCGAAGGCCGCTTGAGCGAAGAGCAGATGCTCAAGTTCCGTCAGGAAGTGGACGGTGGCGGCCTGTCGTCGTACCCGCACCCGCACCTGATGCCGGACTTCTGGCAGTTCCCGACCGTGTCCATGGGTCTGGGCCCGATCACCGCGATCTACCAGGCGCGCTTCATGAAGTACCTGGAAAACCGCGGCTTCATCCCGGCCGGCAAACAGAAGGTCTGGTGCTTCATCGGCGACGGCGAGTGCGACGAGCCGGAAACCCTCGGCGCCATCTCCCTGGCCGGCCGTGAAAACCTCGACAACCTGATCTTCGTCATCAACTGCAACCTGCAGCGCCTCGACGGCCCGGTTCGCGGCAACGCCAAGATCATCCAGGAACTCGAAGGCGTGTTCCGTGGTGCGCAGTGGAACGTCACCAAAGTGGTCTGGGGCCGCATGTGGGACCCACTGTTCGCCCAGGACGAAGACGGCCTGATGCAGCGTCGCATGGACAAAGCCATCGACGGCGAATACCAGAACTACAAGGCCAAAGACGGCGCCTACGTGCGCAAGCACTTCTTCGGCGACGATCCAGAGCTGCTCAAGCGCGTTGAGAACCTGTCCGACGACGAGATCTGGAAACTCAACCGTGGCGGCCACGACCCGTACAAGGTCTATGCGGCGTACCACCAGGCGGTCAACCACAAAGGCCAGCCGACCGTCATCCTCGCCAAGACCATCAAGGGCTACGGCACCGGTGCGGGCGAAGCGAAGAACACCGCGCACAACACCAAGAAAGTCGATATCGAGTCGCTGAAGAAATTCCGTGATCGCTTCGACATCCCGTTGAACGATTCCGAGCTCGAATCGCTGCCGTTCTACCGTCCGGCCGAAGACAGCGCGGAAATGAAGTACCTGCGCAAATGCCGCGAGAAGCTGGGCGGCTCCCTGCCACAGCGCAACCGTGGCAACATCAGCATCCCGACCCCGCCGCTGGAGACCCTCAAGTCGGTCCTGGACGGTTCGGGCGATCGCGAAATCTCCACCACCATGGCGTTCGGTCGTATCCTCGCCTCGATGGTCAAGGACAAGGAACTGGGCAAGCGCATCGTTCCGATCCTCGCCGACGAAGCCCGTACCTTCGGTATGGAAGGCATGTTCCGCCAGTTGGGTATTTACTCGCCAGTCGGCCAGCTCTACGAGCCAGTCGACCGTGACCAGGTGATGTACTACCGCGAAGAGAAAGACGGCCAGATCCTGCAGGAAGGCCTCAACGAGGCGGGCGCGTTCTCCTCGTTCATCGCGGCGGGTACTGCCTACAGCAACTACAACACGCCAATGCTGCCGGTCTACATCTTCTATTCGATGTTCGGCTTCCAGCGTATCGGCGACCTGGCCTGGGCCGCTGGCGATGCACAGACTCGCGGCTTCCTACTGGGCGGCACCTCCGGGCGCACCACGCTGAACGGCGAAGGCCTGCAGCACGAAGACGGCCACAGCCACATCCTGGCCAGCACCATCCCGAACGTGCGCAGCTATGACCCCGCCTACGGCTACGAGCTGGCGGTGATCATGCACGAAGGCACGCACCGGATGATGGAGCTGCAGGAAAACGTCTACTACTACATCACCGTGATGAACGAGAACTACCTCCAGCCAGCGATGCCGGCCGGTGTAGAGCAAGGCATCATCAAGGGCATGTACCTGCTCGAAGAAGACAAGCGCGAAGCGGCTCATCACGTACAACTGATGGGTTCGGGCACGATCCTCAACGAAGTGCGCGAAGCGGCGAAGATCCTGCGTGAAGAGTTCAACATCGGTGCCGACGTGTGGAGCGTGACCAGCTTCAACGAACTGCGTCGCAATGGCCTGGCCGTTGAGCGCAGCAACCGTCTGCACCCAGGCCAGAAGCCTCAGCTAAGCTACGTCGAAGAGTGCCTGACTGGCCGTAAAGGTCCGGTCATCGCCTCCACCGACTACATGAAACTGTTCGCCGAACAAATCCGTCAGTGGGTCCCGTCCAAGGAATTCAAAGTCCTGGGCACCGATGGTTTCGGCCGCAGCGACAGCCGCAAGAAACTGCGTCATTTCTTCGAAGTCGACCGTCAATTCGTGGTGTTGGCAGCCCTGGAAGCATTGGCTGACCGTGGTGACATCGAACCTAAGGTTGTGGCTGAAGCCATCGCCAAGTTCGGTATCAACCCGGAAAAACGCAACCCACTGGACTGCTGAGGAGAGATTCTGTGAGCGAACTCATTCGCGTACCTGACATCGGCAGCGGTGAAGGTGAAGTAATTGAACTGTTTGTGAAGATCGGCGACCGTGTCGAAGCCGACCAGAGCATCCTGACCCTTGAGTCTGACAAGGCCAGCATGGAAATCCCGGCGCCGAAGGCCGGGGTAGTCAAAAGCCTGAAAGTGAAAATCGGCGATCGCCTGAAAGAAGGCGACGAGCTGCTGGAACTGGAAGTCGAAGCAGACGCTGCGCCGGCCCCTGCGGCCGCCGCTGCTCCAGCGGCTAAGGCCGAAGAGAAGCCTGCCGCCGCCCCGGCTGCGGCGGCACCTGCTGCCCCGGCAGCGGCTGCGTCGGTGCAGAAAGTGCACGTGCCGGACATCGGTTCCGCAGGCAAGGCCCAGATCATCGAGATCCAGGTCAAGGTCGGCGACACCGTCGAGGCTGATCAGTCGCTGATCACCCTGGAATCCGACAAGGCCAGCATGGAAATTCCATCGCCAGCCGCCGGCGTGGTCAAGGCCATCAGCGTCAAGCTCAACGATGAAGTCGGCACTGGCGACCTGATTCTGGATCTGGAAGTGGCCGGTGCTGCGGCACCTGCTGCTGCCGCGCCCGCCGAGGCTGCTGCTCCGGCGGCCGCTGCTGCGCCTGCCCCGGCCGCTGCTCCGGCTGCCCCGGTGGCGGACAGCGTTCAGGACATCCACGTCCCGGACATCGGCTCGGCCGGCAAAGCCAAAATTATCGAAGTGCTGGTCAAGGCCGGCGACACGGTTGAAGCCGACCAGTCGCTGATCACCCTGGAATCCGACAAGGCCAGCATGGAAATCCCATCGCCAGCCGCGGGCGTGGTGGAAAGCGTTTCCATCAAGCTCGATGACGAAGTCGGTACCGGCGACCTGATCCTCAAGCTGAAAGTCAAAGGCGCTGCTCCGGCCGCGGCTCCAGCACCGGCCGCTGCGGCACCTGCTCCAGCGGCCGCGGCACCTGCAGCCGCTGCACCGGCCGCGCCTGCCGCGGCACCGGCCACACCGGGCGCCAAGGTTCACGCCGGCCCGGCAGTTCGCCAACTGGCCCGTGAATTCGGCGTCGAGCTGAGCGCAGTCAGCGCCAGCGGTCCGCACGGTCGCATCCTCAAGGATGACGTGCAGGTTTACGTCAAAGCCATGATGCAAAAGGCCAAGGAAGCACCGGCCGCTGCAGGCGGCGCTACCGGTGGCGCGGGCATTCCGCCGATCCCGGTGGTCGACTTCAGCCGCTTCGGCGAAACCGAAGAAGTGCCGATGACCCGCCTGATGCAAATCGGCGCGTCGAGCCTGCACCGCAGCTGGTTGAACATTCCGCACGTCACGCAATTCGACTCGGCGGACATCACCGACCTGGAAGCCTTCCGTGTCGCGCAGAAAGCTGTTGCAGAAAAGGCCGGCGTCAAGCTGACCATCCTGCCGCTGCTGCTCAAATCCTGCGCGCACCTGCTCAAGGAACTGCCGGACTTCAACAGTTCGCTGGCACCAAGCGGCAAGGCGATCATCCGCAAGAAATACGTGAACATCGGCTTCGCCGTCGACACCCCTGAAGGCCTGCTGGTACCAGTCATCAAGAACGTCGATCAGAAGAGCCTGCTGCAACTGGCTGCCGAAGCTGCCGCACTGGCTGCCAAGGCCCGCGACAAAAAGCTCACGGCTGACGACATGCAAGGCGCCTGCTTCACCATCTCCAGCCTTGGGCACATTGGCGGCACCGGCTTCACGCCGATCGTCAACGCGCCGGAAGTGGCGATCCTCGGTGTTTCCAAGGCAACCATGCAGCCAGTCTGGGACGGCAAAGCCTTCCAGCCGAAACTGATGCTGCCTCTGTCGCTGTCCTATGATCACCGTGTGATCAACGGCGCCGCGGCCGCTCGCTTCACCAAGCGTCTGAGCGACCTGCTGGCCGACATCCGCACCATCCTGCTGTAACGCTCGACGGCCCTCCTTCACCGGAGGGCCGCTGTTGTGGCAATACGTTTTCCGAGCGCCACGCTCGTACCTCAACCCCGCTCATTTGGCGGGGCTTTTTTTGCCTGGCATTGACTGCTGGCCGATCCTGGCGTCAGCCGTTTTCCTACCAGAGCGCGTGCTAACGCCTACACGTCTGGCCTCCTTCCCCTACACACCGTGTCGACTCCCGCATCAATCTTTCTCGCCCCCGCGACTTTAGGATGGGCGCCGCAAACCCAGGGTTTGCCCTCACCTATCTGATTTTTCATCTGCCACACTTCGAATGGATTCGAATTATGTTCAAGCCAACCGTTGGCCCGATCCTCGGCCACACCACCCCGCATCGCGCGCGGATTTTCCTGCGTGGCGCCCCGCAGAACGAAGACCCGGTGTTCGCCGCCCTGCGTTATCGCCGTCGCGGTGACCCGCACTGGACGCCCGGCCCGCTCAGCAAACTCAGCGCAGCGCGAGACATGTGCGATGTGCTGACCCTGGATGACCTGGCAGAGGACACCGCCTACGATTACCAGGCCGGCTGGTTCAGCACCATGAACCCGGTGCATACCGTGGACTCGGTGGCCGAACTGCCGCTGCAATGGCCGCGAGAGGTGTACGCCTTGCGCACCCCGTCCAAGGACCTCGCGCGCCCGCGGGCCTACATCGTCGGCTCGTGTCGCTACCTGCGCATGACGGCGGGCATTCCTCTGATGCCGCAATGGGGCGACCGCATCTTCGGCGCCATTCGTGAGCTGGCGGAACAGGCCGAGCCGCCGATCAGCGCCCTGCTGATGACCGGTGATCAAGTGTATGTCGATGACTTGAATGTGATCGCCCCGGACCGCGAGTACGAGGACATTCTTGCCAAATACCGCGCGGCGTTTTCCCAGCCGCAAATCGCGCGGTTGATGGCCGCAGTGCCCACTTACATGATCCTTGATGACCATGAGATCGAGGACAACTGGCCGGCCAACGCCAGCCCCTCCGATCAACAGCTCTACAGCAACGCCATCCGCGCTTATGAGATCTACCAGGCCAGCCATGGCCCGAACCGTGCGTTGACCGCCAGCGGTGCGCTGAAGCAGCTCTGGTACAGCTTCAGCGAAGGTGATATCGGCTGGTTCGTCACCGACAGCCGCACACGCCGCAACCTTGCCGCAGATGACCGGCGCATCCTCAATGAGCAGCAGGAACAGGCGTTGCTGGATTGGCTGATCAACCACCCCGCGCGGGTCAAGCTGCTGGTCACCAGCGTGATGTTTTACCCGGACCGTAAAAGCAACGGTGACGACGCCTGGCAAGGTTTCCCCGAGCAACGTCTGCGCCTGTTGGAGACCATCCGCCAGCACGGGATCAAGAACGTGATCATTGTCTCCGGCGACGTCCACGGCTCGCTCACCAGCCGGCTCCGCCACAGCGCCGACCCGGACTTCGAGGTGCACACCATCGTGTCGTCGCCCTTGTGCAACAGCAAACTGCTGCCCTACGCCAAGGCCTCGACCTTTGTCCTCGATCAACCGCTGGCGCGAACAGCGGCCGGCGAGTACCGCCACGAGCTGACCAGCCCGGTGCTCAGCCGCGACAATTTCGCGCACCTGCTGGTGGATGCCGAGGACATTCAAGTGACCTTT
The DNA here is from genome assembly GCF_031583775.1 of Pseudomonas rhizozeae. Lineage (NCBI taxonomy): Bacteria > Pseudomonadati > Pseudomonadota > Gammaproteobacteria > Pseudomonadales > Pseudomonadaceae > Pseudomonas > Pseudomonas rhizozeae. Next base: position 7,830 of record NZ_JAVLSB010000037.1, on the reverse strand, counting down.
CATGCCCGCGACGGGGAGGTGCTGCACGCGGTGCGCATCCCGCTGCGCTGAGGATTGCTGCGCCATATCCGGTCGGCGCAGGTCGGCCGGGTATTTAGTTTCGCCCGCCGATTGCAGTTTTCTTACATTCGGCCGACATATTCTTATAGCACATGGCCTTCATCTCTCTTGTCAGCCCGTGCCGCATGATGCAACCTTGCCGCAGGCAACAGTTAAGAGGGGCGTCAGCCCAGCGCGTTCAGCATTTTCGAAGCGAGTTTCCCCATGAAAAGCCAACCCGATGCCGCCAGCCGTATGGTGGCCGAGGTAGTGACGCAATTGCCGGTGCCCTCGCGGCTCGGCATGCTGCGTTTCGAACGGCTGAATGAAGCGAGCTGGGCGCTACTTTTTCTCGATCCCAATTGCGAACGCCAATTCGGCTTGCCTGCCGTGGAGCTCTGCGCACTGGTGGGTTCGCCCTATGCCAGCCTGATGGAGCCCGAAGCGCGCTATCAGCTGCACGACGCCGTGCAACTGCAATTGGCGGACAGTCCGCACTATCAAATCCGCTACACCCTGCACACCGCCCAGGGGCCGTTGAACCTGCTGGAAGTCGGCGAAGCCTACAAACAACACAATCGGCACCTGCTGCGCGGCTACCTGATGGTGGTCGATGGGCTGATCGGCGAGCCGCCCGCGCCAACGCTAGACCTGGAAACCCAGAACTCGCGCCTGCAGATCGCGTTGGAACTCAACCAGCGCGCCCAGCAAGAACAACTGCTGCACCTCGAGCGCGTGCGTGCGCAACAGGACCTGATTCTGCTGCTGACCCGCCAGCGCTACAGCAGCAACAACTCCTTGCAGGAAGCCGCCGAGCTGATCACCCGCAGTGCCTGCGACATCTACCAGATCAATTGCGCCAGCTTGTGGCACCTCGAAGGCAGCAAACTGGTGCCGATCTCGGCCTACCACCGCGATACCCAGCAATACCAATTGCCCGAGCCGATCGACGCCAGTGGCTTTCCGGACTACCTCGAAGCCTTGCACAGCAGCCGCGCCATCGATGCGCATAACGCGATCCGCGACCCGCGTACCCGCGACATGGCCGAGAGCCTGCGCCCGCGCGACGTCAACGCCATGCTCGACGCCAGCATCCGAGTCGACGGCCAGGTCGTCGGCGTGCTGTGCCTGGAGCAGACCGGCGCCACCCGCGCCTGGCAGTCCGATGAAATCGCTTTCGCCGGTGAACTGGCCGACCAGTTCGCCCAGGTCATCAACAACCACAACCGCCGCACCGCCACCAGCGCCCTGCACCTGTTCCAGCGCGCGGTCGAGCAAAGTGCCAACGCCTTTCTGCTGGTCAATTGCGATGGCGTGGTCGAGTACGTCAACCCCAGCTTCACCGCGATCACCCAGTACAGCACCGACGAGGTCCACGGCCAGCGGCTCTCGGAATTGCCGGCGCTGGAGAACCTCAGCGAGCTGCTGTTCGACGCACCCTCGGCGCTGGCCAAGAGCAACAGTTGGCAGGGCGAATTCAAGAGCCGGCGCAAAAACCTCGAACCCTACTGGGGCCAGTTGTCGATCTCCAAGGTGTATGGCGACAACCGCGAGTTGACCCATTACATCGGCATCTACGAAGACATCACCCAGACCAAGCTCGCGCAGCAGCGCATCGAACGCCTGGCCTACACCGACAACCTGACCAACCTGGGCAACCGGCCGGCGTTCATCCGCAACCTCGACGAACGCTTTGCCCGCGACAGCGACACGCCGATCAGCCTGCTGCTGGTGGACATCGACAACTTCAAGCGAATCAACGACAGCCTCGGCCACCAGACCGGCGACAAACTGTTGATCAGCCTCGCTCGGCGCCTGCGCAACAGCCTGAGCCCCGGCGGCAGCCTGGCACGGTTCGCCAGTAACGAATTTGCCGTGCTGCTCGACGACACCGACCTGGAAACCGGCCAGCAAGTCGCCAGCCAGTTGCTGATGACCCTCGACAAGCCGATGTTCGTCGACAACCAATTGATCAGCGTCACCGGTTCCGTGGGCCTGGCCTGCGCGCCGCTGCACGGGCGTGATCCGCAAACCCTGATGCGCAACGCCGGCCTCGCGCTGCACAAGGCCAAGGCCAACGGCAAGCATCAGGTGCAGGTGTTCACCGAAGCGTTGAATGCCGAAGCCAGTTACAAGCTGTTCGTCGAGAACAATCTGCGCCGCGCCCTGACCCAGAACGAGCTGGACGTGTTCTACCAGCCCAAGCTGTGCTTGCGCAGCGGTCGCTTGTTGGGCATGGAAGCGCTGCTGCGCTGGAACCATCCGGAAAAGGGCATGATCCGCCCGGACCAGTTCATCAGCGTCGCCGAAGAAACCGGTTTGATCATCCCCATCGGCAAGTGGATCGCCCGCCAGGCCTGCCGCATGAGCAAGCAACTGACGGCCGCCGGCCTGGGCGACCTGCAAGTGGCAATCAACCTGTCGCCCAAGCAGTTCTCCGACCCGGACCTGGTGGCGTCGATCGCCAACATCCTCAAAGAAGAGCAACTGCCGGCCAATCTGCTGGAGCTGGAGTTGACCGAAGGCCTGCTGCTGGAAGCCACCGAAGACACGCATTTGCAACTCGACCAGCTCAAGCGCCTGGGCCTGACCCTGGCCATGGACGACTTCGGCACCGGTTACTCGTCGCTCAGTTACTTGAAAAAATTCCCGATCGACATCATCAAGATCGATCGCAGCTTCATCCATGAAATCCCGGACAACCAGGACGACATGGAAATCACCTCGGCAGTGATCGCCATGGCCCACAACCTGAAACTCAAGGTGGTGGCTGAAGGCATCGAAACCGCTGAACAATTGGCGTTCCTGCGCCGTCATCGTTGCGATGTCGGCCAGGGTTACCTGTTCGATCGTCCGATCCCCGGCGCCGAGCTGATCGACAAGCTCAAACGCTACCCGCGTGGCCCGCTCGTCTGACGCCATACACCTGTAGGCGCGAGTCTGCTCGCGAATCCAGCGTGCCAGTCGCCGTCGATGTTCATGGTCGTAACGCCTTCGCAAGCAGGCTCGCTCCCACGCACATAATTAGGCACACTTGCGCCCTGTGTCTTTAGAACTCAACTGACTGAGGGGACTGATGATGGTCTTGCGCTCGGAAATCCTGGTGAACAAAAACGTGCTGCCGACTCAAGAACAAGCCCTGCCGGGCCGTGAAACCCCGATGAACCTGCCGGAACGCCACTTCGTCCACGACGCCCCGCTGCTGGGCCCGTTTTTGACCGATGTGGATTTCGCGATTTTTGGCTTGGGCTGCTTCTGGGGCGCGGAACGCCGGTTCTGGCAACGGGAAGGTGTGGTCAGCACGGTGGTGGGTTACGCCGGCGGCTTCACCCCGAACCCGACCTACGAAGAAGTCTGCTCCGGCCTGACCGGCCACAGCGAAGTGGTGCTGGTGGTCTACGAGCCGGCGAAAGTCAGCTACGAAGAATTGTTGAAGATGTTCTGGGAACTGCACAACCCGACCCAGGGCATGCGCCAGGGCAATGACATCGGCACCCAGTACCGCTCGGTGATCTACGCCACCAACCCGACCCAACTGGCCGCCGCCCAGCACAGCCGTGACGTGTTCCAGGCCGAACTGACCAAGGCTGGCCAAGGCACCATCACCACCGAAATCGGCGAAGCCCCGACCGTGTACTTCGCCGAGGCTTACCACCAGCAATACCTGGCCAAGAACCCTGAGGGTTATTGCGGGATTGGTGGCACGGGCGTGACCTGCCCGATTTGATCGACAGGCCCTGAAAAAGCTCTCACAGGCCACACCATCCCTGTGGGAGCGAGCTTGTTCTGGTCAAGTTTTCCCAGACACCCTCAACTCTCGGCAATCAACCAGTCCATCTGCCAGCCACCCTGCGTCTGCCCCAGTTTCTTCGACAGCCACGGCAGCAATTCACGCAACTCCTCCTCCAGCCCCCACGGCGGATTGGCAATCGCCAGCCCTGACCCATTGAGGCTGTTGGGCGTGTCCAGCGGATGCACCAGCAACTCCACCCGCAGCAACTTCGGCGCGCCGGTGCCGGCCAGGTCTTGATAGAAACGCCGCAGCATCCGCTGATCCTTCACCGGGTACCAGATCGCTGCGACTGTCTGGCGCATCCGGCCAATCGCCTCTTTCAGCGACGCGGCGCAGCGCTGCATCTCGTCGAGCTTCTCGAACGGTGGATCGATCAGCATCAGCCCACGCTTCTCCGGCACCGGCAGCAACGCCCGGGGCACATGCCAGCCTTCGCCGAGGTGAACCTTGACCCGCCGATCGCCCTTCATGTTGTCCTTGAGCAGCACGCCGTCTTCCGGGTGTTTCTCATTGAGCAACACACGATCCTGCGGCCGCGTCAGTCGCCGCGCCAACTCCGGCGAACCGGGGTAGTAGCGCAACTGGCCATCGGGGTTCATCTCATGCAGCACGCGCATGTAATCGGCGGTCAGCGCTGGCAGATCGGGCTGATCCCACAACCGCGCGATGCCTTCCAGGTACTCACCGGTACGACTCGCCTGATCGCCCTGCAAGTCATACAGACCAATGCCGGCGTGGGTGTCGAGGTAGGCGAACGGCTGCTCCTTGCGCGACATCAGGGCGATGAGGCGGGTCAAAGTCAGGTGTTTGAACACATCGGCGTGATTGCCGGCATGGAAGGCGTGACGATAATTCATGGCTGCTCCTGCGAAGGCCCGGCAGTTTACCCTGTACCGCACCGAACGTCAGGGCCCCACAGCCGAGCGGCTTGCACATGAAGCACACAACCCAATGCTGAGGCGGCATGCCCCCGTCGGGCTGCGCAGCAGCCCTAAAGCCTGAGCACCCGATCCGTCAGTCACACCGCATCAACCGGATTGACGACTGCTGCGCAGCCGAACGGGGGCAAGCCCCCTCACCACAAATGCTCTCCAGCCATTACTCCGAAGACATCCCCCGCAACCGCCGGCCAATCACATCCAGCAAATCACAGCCATCGCGCAGCGGAATCGCACAGAGCAAAGCAAAGTCATTCAGCATCACCGAATCACTGGCAACCTCGGCACGCATCGCCAGGTTCTCCAGCACTTGGGTCACCGCTCGAAGGCGATAGCGGGCAGCGTCGGACAAGACGTCCAGTGGCGCGTGGGTGTCAATGAATAGGGTCGGCATATCGCTGCAATTGCCGGTCAGGGCCATGTAGCGATTGTTGGGGTGTGGGGTCGGGCGGGTATAGGGTGGATCGGGATGAAGATTAGTCATAGTCAAAAACTCTGGTAGCCAAAGGGAGCTACCGCCAGCCTTCCTACAGGCTTGGGTGGCAGCTATGCACGGGGTAGGAATATCGAGACCAGAGCAAACTCGACCACACCGAAATGTGCCCGCGCATAGCCGCCGCAACAACTGCCGAAGCCATACCTCTCTGGTGGTCTTGAGGGTTCCTACACCCTGTCGCTGATTTGCAGCGACCACCAAAGGCTATCGATGAAGCGAGGTTTGCGACAGTTCATGGAAGCCGCCGCGGGTTGAAGGAAATTTCCGAAGGACTTGTCCAGAAATTCCCCTCATTTTCCTAGAAGAACTATTACCAAGTAGACGGATCTTCCAGGAGTGCTTTTTGGAGATCTTCTTTCCACTTAACGGCTGCCAGTCGATAAATCTCCTCAAAGAAACCCCTGGCATTTTCTATTTCATCCCAGCCATCAGGAAAAGAAGAATATTCTTCCGGGTCATGCTTAAACAATGACTGAAAATCATATTCCTTATCCTGAAGCGCCTCACGCAAGCACTTATAAAGTAAAAAACGGTGTTTATAAGTGCGATTCCTCACTAGGCAGTAATTGAGTATCAGCTGCTGTCTATGCAATGGATCATTTGGATTAAATTGCTCCAACTCCTCACCAAGCGTTTCTTCGCGATCATAAATATTGAAACAGCCTAGGAAATATGAAGGCGTAGGCAAATATGGGAGTCTGGTTCCTTCATCAATCATGCGCCATCCTTATTTAATTGGATTGATCGCTCCCACGCTCCGCGTGGGAAAGATAAAATGTTCCGTTACTGCTCAATACCATTCACCACTTACTGCGATCTTCGAGGCTCGCCTTGAGAAGTTCTTCAGCCCAAACCTCATTTGCTAACGTATAAACATCACTTAGAAACGCCCGCGGATCATCTAATTCATACCACTCATTTCTTGGCCAGCACGATGTTTCTGCTTCGTCGATTTCGAACAAACTCTGAAAGTCATAAGTTTGATCTCTCAACTTTTTCCCTAGCTCTTCCACCAATAGAAACTTATGCCTGTAAGACAGATAAGGGAGATTCAAACCATATTCTATAATAAGTTTGCGCCTCTCAAGCTTATCATTTGGATTATAGCGACCAAATTTCGCACCAAGTGTTTCTTCTCGATCATACACATCGAAAACCCCGATAAACCACATTAAATCCGGCTGAAAATCTTCATCAACAAATGGATTTCTTAACATTATTTTCTCTCCGACGGAAAAGCCGTAAACGGCCGACCTACATACTCTTTATCAAACTTAACTTCAAACCAGTTCATATTTTCGTTCAACGTGGGGCTACCCTGATTTTTTTTGTTTGGTTTGTATCCTCTGCCTGCACCAGGTAGTTCCATTCGGACAATTGGGTTATTCTTATGATCTATCCCGGTATGCGAGCTCAAACCTAATTGCTCTCGGGTCATTCCTTTATTTAGCGCACTCAAATGCATTCTCCAACTTCTAAATTGAGAACTGAGATTCGCTTTCGATCCATATTTCGGTAGCGCCCCTGTATGCGGATTTGCACCATTAATTGCACGTTGCTTTAGAGCCTGATCAGTTATTTCCGGGCTGTGCTTCTCAACAGTATGCATTCCATATTGTTTTTCCATTTTAATGACCCGGCCCTTCGCATTCGCCTCCGCCAATTCATCTATCCTCGCCCTCCGCTGCTCCGCCGTCATCTTCGGCAGTTGCGGCTCTCCTGTATCAACCTTGGCATTCCCTGCCGGATCGTCAACCCCTCCCGTCGACTCGCACCCCGTCCCACCCGGACAGCCATTCAACCCCAACGGATCCACCCACCCCGTCGGATTCGGCACGTAGCGATACGCGTTGATCCCGCCCGCCAATTTGATCGGGTCGGGTGTCAGGTAGCGCCCCAGGTCCGGGCTGTAGTAGCGGTGGCGGTTGTAGTGCAGGCCGGTTTCGCCGTCGAAGTATTGGCCCTGGAAGCGCAGCGGTTGGTCGATGACTTGCAGGGTGTCGCGGGTCAGGCGGGTGAGTTTGCCGTGGGCGGTGTATTGCGCGGCCCAGACGATTTCGCCGCTGTAGTCAGTGAGTTCCTGCGGCGTGCCGAGGTGGTCGAGTTGGTAGTAGAACGGGCAGGCCTGTTGCGGGCCGTGGCCGTCGAGCAGGGCCAGGGGGCGGAAGCTGCCGGGTTCGTAGACGTAGCTGCGGTGGTGCTCGCGGCTGTGTTCGGCGACGAGTTGTTCACCCTGCCAGAAAAATTCCGTGGTGCTGTCGGCCACGATCTTGCGGGTGCGTCGGCCAAAGGCGTCGTAGGCGTAGGACGCCTGGCTGCCGTCCGGCAGGGTGACGCCGGTCAGCCGGTGCTGGCAGTCGTAGCGGTATTCGGTGACGAGGCTGTGCCCGCGGCCGCGACGCTCGCGGATCAGGTTGCCGTAGGCGTCGTAGTCGTAATGCCGGTCGCCCTGCATCAGCAAGCGATTGCCCTTGACCGTGCTCGGGCCTGGGCGGTCCTGCATCAGCAGGTTGCCGGCCGGGTCGTGGGCGAAGCTTTCCGGCACGTCGTTGCGGCTGTGACGG
>NZ_JAVLSB010000036.1:0-104056 GCF_031583775.1 Pseudomonas rhizozeae | reverse complement strand
GCCCTACGTGCTGCAGATGGTTCAGGGCGTGAAAGCCATGGGCCTGGAAACCTGCATGACCCTCGGCCGACTCGACCAGGAACAGACTGAAGCGTTGGCCCAGGCTGGTCTCGACTACTACAACCACAACCTCGACACCTCGCCGGAGTTCTACGGCAGCATCATCACCACCCGCACCTACAGCGAGCGCCTGCAAACCCTGGCCTATGTGCGTGAGTCGGGGATGAAAATCTGCTCCGGCGGCATTCTTGGCATGGGCGAATCGCTGGATGATCGCGCCAATCTGCTGATCCAGTTGGCCAATCTGCCGGAGCATCCGGAATCGGTGCCGATCAACATGCTGGTGAAAGTTGCCGGCACGCCGCTGGAAAACGCCGAAGACATTGATCCGTTCGACTTCATCCGCATGCTGGCGGTGGCGCGCATTCTGATGCCGCAATCCCACGTGCGCCTGTCGGCCGGCCGCGAAGCCATGAACGAGCAGATGCAGGCCTTGGCGTTCTTCGCCGGTGCCAACTCGATCTTCTACGGCGACAAACTGCTGACCACCGCCAATCCGCAGGCCGACAAGGACATGCAGTTGTTCTCGCGCCTGGGCATCCTGCCGGAAGCCCGCGAAGAGCACGCCGATGAAGTACACCAGGCTGCCATCGAGCAGGCCTTGGTGGAACAGAAGAGTAGCGAACAGTTTTATAACGCGGCGCTTTGACCTTCCTTGATGCAATGCAAAACCCTGTGGGAGCGAGCCTGCTCGCGAACGCGGTCTGACAGCCGACATTTATGTTGAACGCGACCGGCTCTTCGCAAGCAGGCTCACTCCCACGGCGTTCACGTGACATTTGATAATCGAGGCCTGCATGTCTTTCGATCTCGCCGCACGCCTTGCTGCCCGCCGTGCCGAAAACCTTTACCGCCAACGACCGCTGCTGGACAGCCCACAGGGCCCGGAAGTGGTGGTCGACGGCCAGCGCTTGCTGGCCTTCTGTAACAACGATTACCTGGGCCTGGCCAATCATCCGCAAGTGATCGAAGCCTGGCGTGCCGGTGCCTCCCGCTGGGGAGTTGGCGGCGGCGCGTCGCATCTGGTGATCGGCCACAGCGGCCCGCATCACGCCTTGGAGGAAGCCTTGGCGGACCTGACTGGTCGGCCGCGAGCGCTGCTGTTCAGCACTGGATACATGGCCAATCTCGGCGCGGTCACTGCGTTGGTCGGGCAGGGCGATACGGTGCTGGAAGACCGGCTCAACCACGCGTCCTTACTCGACGCCGGTTTGTTGTCCGGCGCGCGTTTCAATCGTTACCTGCACAACGACGCCACCAGCCTGGCCTCGCGCCTGGAAAAAGCCACCGGCAATACCCTGGTGGTCACCGATGGGGTGTTCAGCATGGATGGCGACCTTGCTGACCTGCCAGCGCTCGCGCGGCAAGCCAAGGCCAAAGGCGCATGGTTGATGGTGGACGACGCTCACGGCTTCGGGCCGCTGGGCGCCACGGGCGGCGGCATCGTCGAGCATTTCGGCCTGTGCCCGGGCGATGTACCGGTGCTGGTGGGAACACTGGGCAAGGCGTTCGGCACGGCGGGCGCGTTTGTCGCCGGAAGCGAAGAGCTGATCGAAACCTTGATCCAGTTCGCCCGTCCGTACATCTACACCACCAGTCAGCCGCCGGCGCTGGCTTGCGCGACCCTGAAAAGCCTGGAGTTACTGCGCAACGAGCATTGGCGGCGCGAGCACCTTAACCTGCTGATCCGTCAATTCCGCCGGGGCGCCGAACAGATCGGCCTGCAACTCATGGACAGTTTTACGCCGATCCAGCCGATCCTGATTGGCGATGCCGGGCGCGCGATGCGCCTGTCGCAGATGCTGCGCGAACGCGGCTTGATGGTCACCGCGATCCGCCCGCCGACCGTGCCCGCCGGCAGCGCGCGCTTGCGCGTAACCCTCACGGCTGCGCACAGCGAAACGCAGGTGCAGCTATTGTTAGAAGGACTGGCCGATTGTTTTGCCCGACTGGGAGCGGAGCCCGATGCGTAACCGTCTAATCCTGCTGCCCGGCTGGGGGCTGGGCGTTTCGCCGCTGCAACCGCTGGCCGCAGCGTTGCATGGTCTGGATGAATACCTGCAAATCGACATTGAGCCGTTGCCGGCGCTTGAGTCTAGCGACCTCGGTGAATGGCTCGATGAACTCGATTCAATTTTGCCTCAGGACGCCTGGCTCGGCGGCTGGTCACTGGGCGGGATGCTCGCTTCTGAATTGGCAGCGCGGCGAGGCGACCGTTGTTGCGGCTTGCTGACTCTGGCCAGTAATCCATGCTTCGTCGCCCGCGAACAGTGGCCCAGTGCGATGGCCGACGACACGTTCGCCGCGTTTCTCGCCGGTTGCCAGGCCGATCCACGGGCGACGTTGAAGCGCTTTTCCCTGCTGTGTGCCCAAGGTTGCGAGGACCCACGCGGATTATCGCGGCGGCTGCGGGCCGGCGCGCCGCAGACCACGGAGCCGGTGTTAGTGGATGGGCTGCAACTGCTGGCACAGCTCGATACGCGTCCGGCGTTGCAGGCGTATCGCGGGCCGCAATTGCACCTGTTCGCCGGCCTCGACGGACTGGTCCCGGCCGAAGCCGCCGGTGATCTGCTGGCCCTGCTACCCGATATTGAAATTGGCCTGATCGAACAGGCCGGCCATGGTTTTCTGCTGGACGATCCCCACGGTGTGGCGGGGGCGATCCAGGCGTTTCTGCATGAGAGTGGTGATGACTGACCTATCCCTTCCAGCCCCGCCCGGCGGCTTGCCCGACAAACGTCAGGTGGCGGCGTCGTTCTCCCGCGCGGCGACCAGCTACGACAGCGTCGCGGCGTTGCAGCGCGATGTCGGCGCCGAGTTGTTGCGGCGTTTATCGAGCGACCTGCAGGCCAACCGTTGGCTGGACATGGGCAGCGGCACGGGCTATTTCACTCGAGCACTCGCTGAGCGGTTTCCCCAGGCTGAAGGGCTGGCGTTGGACATCGCCGAGGGCATGCTGCAGCACGCGCGGCCATTGGGTGGCGCCACGCACTTTATCGCCGGCGACGCCGAGCAGTTGCCGTTGCGCGATGACAGTTGTGACCTGGTGTTTTCCAGCCTGGCGGTGCAGTGGTGCGCCGACTTCACGGCGGTGTTGAGCGAGGCGTGCCGGGTGCTGAAACCGGGCGGTATTTTTGCGTTTGCTAGCCTGTGTGTAGGCACGCTGTATGAACTGCGTGACAGTTGGCGCCAGGTCGATGGCCTGGTGCACGTCAATCGCTTCCGTGAGTTCAGTGGCTATCAAGCGTTGTGCGCGGCGAGCGGATTGAATGTGCAGTCGTTGCAGAGCAGCGCTCACGTGTTGCACTACCCTGATGTACGCAGCCTGACGCATGAGTTGAAAGCCTTGGGTGCGCACAACCTGAATCCCGGGCGTCCCGGTGGTTTGACCGGGCGGGCACGGATTCTCGGGCTGGTCGAGGCCTATGAGCAGTTTCGTCAGCCGCAAGGATTGCCGGCGACTTATCAGGTGGTTTACGCCGTGTTGGAGAAACCGTTATGAGCGCAGCCTACTTCATCACCGGCACGGACACCGACGTCGGTAAAACCACGGTGGCGGCGGGGCTGCTGCACGCGGCGCGCGTGGCCGGGTTAAGCACGGCAGCGGGCAAACCGGTGGCGTCCGGCTGCGAGGTGACTCCCAAAGGCTTGCGCAATTCCGACGCCCTGGCGCTGTTGGCCGAGTGCTCGCTGCCGTTGACCTACAACCAGGTCAATCCGGTGGCCTTCGAGCCGGCGATCGCGCCGCACCTGGCGGCGCGTGAGGCCGGCGTGGCGCTGACCGTGCAATCGTTACTGGCGCCGATGCGGCAAATCCTTGAGCAACGGGCGGATTTCACCCTGATCGAAGGCGCGGGTGGTTGGCGGGTGCCGCTGGCCGATCAAGACAATCTGTCGGACTTGGCCAAAGCGTTGAAATTGCCGGTGATTCTGGTGGTCGGTGTGCGCCTGGGCTGCATCAACCATGCGTTGCTCACCGCCGAGGCCATTGCCCGGGACGGCCTCCAATTGGCGGGTTGGGTGGCGAATATCATCGACGCCAAGACCTCGCGGCTTGAGGAGAATCTGGCGACCCTGGCCGAGCGCTTGCCCGCGCCGTGCCTGGGGCGCGTGCCGAAACTGAAGCTGGTCAGTGCCGAATCGGTGGCGGAATTTCTGCAACTGGATCTGCTGGACTGAGGGGTTTTGCCTATGACAAGGCACTGTGCCATTAGTGTTTTTGTCGGGTATTTTGGCCGCACCTCTGGTTCAATGGCGGCTGTTGCTCCCTTATCAGGACGAGTGTGCCCATGGAAATCTCAGGAAACACCGCTTTTTATGCCGGTCTGAGCACCATTCAGACGGGGCAAAACCGCGTCGACCAAGCCGCCAGCCAGATCGCCAGCAGCACCATCGAACGTTCGGTCACCAGCCAATCCTCCGAAGTGCAAGTGAATCGCCTGCGCGCCGTCGACCGCAGCCAGCAATCGGACCTCGCCAGCAATGTGGTGGAACTGTCCCAAGGCAAATTCCAGGTGGAACTGGGCGCGAAAGTCGCCAAAGCGTCCGATGAAGTGCTGGGGACGTTGATTGATACCTTTGCCTGAAGCTTCGTATCGAATAAAAATGCGCTCATTTGAGCGCATTTTTTCTGGTTTTTTCACTAGCCCGTAAACGCTGTGATTTGCGGAAACCTTGATGACCAGGCGAAGCCGCTGCTGCCAGCGAGAAGAATGCGTCCGTTAGTCTGGATGGCGATGTCAGCAAACTCGCCCCTGACTGATTCGCTGTTGAATGTCGGGTCGAGACTGCCGTTTTCGAGAAAGCGCCACTTATGGCCGTAGATTTGATTTGAGGGCAGATCGCGATTGACTCCCCTCCCTGCGACGACGATTTTGCCGTCTGCTTGTACCGCGACCGTTGCCAATTCAACGTGCATCGAGTCGCGGTCCATGCAAACCAGATTGCCGCCATTGAAACTCGAGTCTGGTTGACCGTCTGCGGTCAGGCGCATGAGCAAGCCCTGGTCTTTCTCGGAGACGCGCCTATGGGCCGTGAAAACAATTCGGTCATCAGCCATTACGAGAAGCCGGGATGGGTTATTGACCAAGTGCGTTGGAGGTTGCGTTTTTTCGGCTGCCGATTGGATGCGGATGTCAATGAAGCCGCAGTCCCCGAAGGAGCCGTCGAGTTCTCCAGAAGGCAGGTAGCGGGCAAGTGTGGCAATACCGAATTCGTGTCTTCCCGCAACGACAATGTTGCCATTGCTCTGAACCTGCACGGAACCTACACGCGATGGTTTTCCCTGCAGCCGGATTTCAACGAAACCTCCCTGGCCAAATTGATTATCCAGCTCGCCCGTTTCAGTGAGGCGATACAGCCTGCTGTGGTGTATGGCCAGGCTACCGGTATCGTAATTGGCCACGATCAGAAGTTTGCCATCTTGCTGCAAGCAACCGTCGCTGGTGGGAGTTGAGACACCGAATTCAGGACGGGCATCGTCCGGTTGCGGCAGGATTCTGCGACCGAACACCAAGTCAGGGCTGCCGTTTGGAAGTAAGCGCATAACGGCTGGTCGATAGCGATAGAAACTTGGCTCATACTCGACCAAGGACTCACCAACGATAACGATCCTTTCGTCTTGTTCGTTACCGGCGAGCTTTTGTAATAACAAGCGATTGGGGCGGGAGGTGTCACCCTCTTCGAAATTCCACCTTTGTGCGTTGAACCCCGCATCCTTTGTTCCATCGATCAGCGCGCGGTCGAGCGACATCTGTCCATTAAGCTCAGTCGCGTGAGTGATCGCGTCATTTTTCGACAACGCTATCGTCAGAATCCTGCCCAGGTCACCCGTCGGACGAAGATAACCATCGGTGCCAAAGCTTGTGTCGATGTCGCCATTCTGGCGCAGTTGAGCATTCATTGAAGTGTGCATGAAATTTTCCTCGAGTCCTTGTGTTCGATTCGATGCTTCAGGCAAGTGAATTGAAGCTGCCGTCCGATACATTGGAGGCGTAATGGCTGAGGAAGGAAACTGTTATAAATGACAGTTTTTTATAACTTTCCACTCTTATCGTCGCCGAAATTTCGCTGATTTCATTATTTGAACGGAGCTTTCGCGCCATTTCGTCGTTGAGCAAGATGGCGAGCCGTGACGAATGGTATTAGCGCGATGCTTGACAAGATTTAGGCGTAAACGTATGTTTCAAACAACTGTTTGACCGCCACAGCAAATCCATGCGGTCGTTCATTCCCGGTTACATCAGCAGAGGTTTATCGCTATGCCTGACTACAAGGCCCCCTTGCGTGATATTCGCTTCGTTCGTGACGAACTGCTCGGCTACGAAGCGCATTATCAGAGCCTTCCGGCTTGCGCGGATGCTACTCCAGACATGGTCAGCGCCATTCTCGAGGAAGGCGCCAAGTTTTGTGAGCAGGTGCTGGCACCGCTGAACCGCGTGGGCGACACCGAAGGCTGCACCTGGAGCGAGTCCGGCGTTAAAACCCCGACCGGTTTCAAAGAAGCCTACAAACAATTCGTTGAAGGCGGCTGGCCGAGCCTGGCGCACGACGTCGAGCACGGCGGCCAAGGCCTGCCGGAGTCCCTGGGCCTGGCGGTCAGCGAAATGGTCGGCGAAGCCAACTGGTCGTGGGGCATGTACCCGGGCCTGTCGCATGGCGCGATGAACACCATTTCCGAGCATGGTACGCCAGAGCAGCAAGAGGCTTACCTGACCAAACTGGTCTCCGGAGAATGGACTGGCACCATGTGCCTGACCGAACCCCACTGCGGCACCGACCTGGGCATGCTGCGCACCAAGGCCGAACCTCAGGCCGACGGTTCCTACAAAGTCTCCGGCACCAAGATCTTCATCTCGGCCGGCGAACACGACATGGCCGACAACATCGTCCACATCGTGCTGGCGCGCCTGCCGGACGCACCGGCCGGTACCAAAGGTATTTCGCTGTTCATCGTGCCGAAGTTCCTGCCGAACGCTGATGGCTCGATCGGCGCGCGCAACGCTGTGACCTGTGGTTCCCTGGAACACAAAATGGGCATCCACGGCAACGCCACTTGCGTGATGAACTTTGACGCGGCCACTGGTTACTTGATCGGCCCGGCGAACAAAGGCCTGAACTGCATGTTCACCTTTATGAACACCGCTCGCCTGGGCACCGCGCTGCAAGGCCTGGCCCACGCCGAGATCGGTTTCCAGGGTGGCCTGAAATACGCTCGCGATCGCCTGCAAATGCGCTCGCTGACCGGCCCGAAAGCGCCGGACAAAGCCGCTGACCCGATCATTGTGCACCCAGACGTGCGCCGCATGCTGTTGACCATGAAGGCCTTCGCCGAAGGCAACCGCGCGATGGTGTACTTCACCGCCAAACAGGTCGACATCGTCAAATACGGCGTGGACGAAGAAGAGAAGAAAAAAGCCGACGCGCTGCTGGCGTTCATGACGCCAATCGCCAAGGCCTTCATGACTGAAGTCGGTTTCGAATCGGCCAACCACGGCGTGCAGATCTACGGCGGCCACGGCTTCATCGCCGAGTGGGGCATGGAGCAGAACGTTCGCGACAGCCGCATTTCGATGCTGTACGAAGGCACCACCGGCATTCAGGCGCTCGACCTGCTGGGTCGTAAAGTGCTGATGACTCAAGGCGAAGCCCTCAAAGGCTTCACCAAGATCGTCCACAAGTTCTGCCAGAGCAACGAGGGCAACGAAGCCGTCAAAGAATTCGTCGAGCCGTTGGCCGCGCTGAACAAAGAGTGGGGCGAACTGACCATGAAGGTTGGCATGGCCGCCATGAAAGACCGCGAAGAAGTCGGCGCGGCGTCGGTGGATTACCTGATGTATTCCGGGTACGCCTGCCTGGCCTACTTCTGGGCTGACATGGCGCGCCTGGCGGCTGAAAAACTGGCTGCCGGCACCACCGAAGAGGCGTTCTACACCGCCAAGTTGCAGACCGCGCGCTTCTACTTCCAGCGCATCCTGCCACGTACCCGTACGCACGTCGCGACCATGCTGTCGGGCGCCAATAACCTGATGGACATGAAAGAAGAGGACTTCGCACTGGGCTACTAAGTCCCGCGCGCTATCCCGGAACCGCTGCTCTGCAAGGAGCAGCGGTTTTTTTGTGCCTGTCGACCACGCCTGTGGCGGCCGCCGAGTAAATATTCTCGTAAGCCTGCTAAGAAAACCCCGATACCGGCCGTTAAAGAAGATGGCGATGTGACATGCATCACACCGCTTGTGCTTAACTGTTCGCATTGAAGGCACAGTGCCATCTTTCGCCGGTCGGAGCTTTACCCTTGTCCCGTTCCTCCGCAGTACGTTTCAGTCATTTCCTACCGTCACTGGTGCTTTTACTGGCGGGGCTGGCGGCCGCCTATGTCAAAGATCTCAACGTCTTCTTCACTTCCCTGTTCAACGTACTGCCAACTCTGGTGTTGCTGCTCGGCGGTTCCTATTGCGCGGTGTATCGGCGTCAACGTGAGCTGTTTCTGATGGTCACGGTGTACATCGCTTACTTCCTGCTCGACACCCAGACCGATTACTACCGCGACAACGGCAAAGTTCGTGACGACGCGGCAGTGGTGTTTCATTTGTGTTGCCTACTGTTGCCGCTGTTGTTCGGCGTATTCGCCGCCTGGCAAGAGCGCACGCATTTGTTTCAGGACATGGTCGCGCGCTTCGCCGTATTGCTGGCGGTCGGCAGCGTCGCGCTGGGGCTGGAGCAAAGTTACCCACAAGCCTTGCTGATGTGGCTCTCGGAAATCCGCTGGCCGGCCTTGCACGGCGCTTGGATGAGCCTGATTCAACTGTCGTATCCGGTGTTTATCGCGGTGTTCGCCCTGCTAGCCTGGCAATACTGGCGCAACCCGCGGCCGCTGCATGCGGCGCAGTTGGTCGGGCTGCTCGGGTTGTTCTGGATGTTGCCGAAAACCTTCATCCTGCCGTTCACCCTCAACATCATGTGCAGCCAGGTAATGTTGATGATCGCCGCCGCAGTTGCCCATGAGGCGTATCAGATGGCGTTTCGCGACGAGCTGACCGGTCTGCCCGGCCGCCGCGCGCTCAACGAGCGCATGCAACGCTTGGGTCGCAACTATGTGCTGGCGATGAGTGACGTCGATCACTTCAAGAAATTCAACGACACCCATGGCCATGACGTCGGTGACCAAGTGCTGCGTCTGGTGGCCAGTAAACTGTCGAAGATCGGCGGTGGCGGTCGGGCGTATCGCTACGGTGGTGAGGAATTCGCCTTGGTGTTTGCAGGAAAAACCCTCGAAGAGTGCCTGCCGCATCTGGAAGTCATCCGCGAATCCATCGCCAGCTACAACATCCAGTTGCGCAACCAGGACAGCCGCCCGCAGGATGATTCACAGGGCCGTCAGCGCCGCGCCGGGTCGGGCGCCTCCAGTGTGTCGGTCACCGTCAGCATTGGTGTGGCCGAGCGGCTGGAGCAGCGCACGCCCGAGAAGGTCCTGAAATCCGCCGACGAAGCGTTGTACAGCGCCAAGGGTGCCGGGCGTAACTGTGTGATGGCGTTTGGGCAGACCAACCGCCGGGGCGCGGTGCGCATGGACGCCGCCGCCGGTTGAGTGATGACGGCGCATTCAGCGTCCGCACATTCATTGTCGGGCGGAGTGCGCGGCAGTAGGTTGGTTTGATCTGCCGCCGGAGAAACCACCATGCCCGAGTACAAAGCTCCCCTGCGCGACATGCGCTTCCTGATCGACCATGTGTTCGACTTTCATCACAGTTACGCCGCCCTCGGTGCATCCGACGCCAGCCCGGACATGGTCAACGCAATCCTCGAAGAAGGCGCCCGGTTCTGTGAGAACGTTCTCGCGCCGCTGAATCGCAGCGGTGACGAAGAGGGCTGCCATTTCGACAACGGCGTGGTGACAACGCCTACAGGTTTCAAGGACGCCTTCGCACAATACGTTGAAGGCGGCTGGAACGGGCTGGCGGCGGATCCCACTTACGGCGGTCAAGGGCTGCCGAGTTCACTGGGGCTGGTCATCAGCGAAATGGTTGGCTCCAGCAATACCTCCTGGGGCATGTATCCCGGCCTGACCCATGGCGCCATGTCGGCGATCCACGCGCACGGCACCGAACAGCAAAAGCAAACCTACTTGAACAAACTCACCGCCGGCCAATGGACCGGCACCATGTGCCTGACCGAAGCGCATTGCGGCACCGACCTGGGCATCATCAAGACTCGCGCCGTGCCTCAGGCCGACGGCAGCTACGCGATCACTGGCAGCAAGATTTTCATTTCCGCCGGTGAACACGACATGAGCGACAACATCGTGCACCTGGTGTTGGCGAAACTGCCGGATGCGCCTTCGGGCACCAAGGGCATTTCGCTGTTCATCGTGCCCAAATTCCTACCGGACGCTTCTGGCGAAGCGGGCGAGCGCAATGCCCTGGCCTGCGGTTCCATCGAGCACAAAATGGGGATCAAGGCTTCGGCCACCTGCGTGCTCAATTTCGACGGAGCCACGGGTTTCCTGATCGGCGAGCCGAACAAAGGCCTGAATTGCATGTTCACCATGATGAACCACGCGCGCCTGGGCACCGGCATGCAGGGCCTGTGTCTGGGCGAGGCGAGTTTCCAGGGCGCAATCAAGTACGCCAACGATCGTCTGCAAATGCGCTCGCTCACCGGGCCCAAGGCGCCCGACAAAGCGGCCGATCCGATCATTGTCCATCCAGACGTGCGGCGCATGCTGCTGACCATGAAGGCGTTCAACGAAGGCAACCGCGCGCTGACCTATTTCACTGCGCAGCTGCTCGATACTGCGCACCTGAGCAGCGATGCCACGGCGCGCCAGGACGCCGAAGACCTGCTGGCGTTCCTCACGCCGATCTGCAAAGCCTTCATGACCGATACCGGCCTGGAAGTGACCAACCACGGCATGCAGGTGTTCGGCGGGCATGGCTACATTCGCGAATGGGGCATGGAGCAGTTGGCGCGGGACTGCCGCATTGCGCCGATCTACGAAGGCACCAATGGCATCCAGGCCCTGGACTTGCTCGGGCGCAAAGTGCTCGGCAGCCAGGGTAAGTTGCTGCGCGGGTTCACCAAAATCGTCCACAAGTTCTGCGAGGCAAACGCCGGGCATCCGCAACTGGCCGCCTATGTGACGCAACTCAATGACTTGAACCGCCAGTGGGGCGAAGTGACGACCAAGGTCGGCATGGCGGCGATGAAAAATCCCGACGAAGTGGGCGCCGCCTCGGTTGATTACCTGATGTACAGCGGCTACATCATCCTCGCGTACCTGTGGCTGCGCATGGCGCTGGTGGCGCAGGCGCAACTTGATTCAGGAAGTGGCGAAGCGGATTACCTGCGGGGCAAACTGGCGACCTGCGAGTTCTATTTCAAGCGCCTGCTGCCACGGACCGCGGCTCACCGGTCAGCCATCGAGGCGGGCAGCGATTGCCTGATGAAATTACCGGCGGAGTTGTTTGCGCTCTAACCGCGACCGTTCATCCATAAAAGCCCGCCCGCCAGCGGGCTTCTAGCATCTGATACAAGCATGTGACTGATTGCATTCATATCGTCACAACCTGACTCTATGTGTCTTAAAAGTTGTTGGGTTACACTCGGACCTACAAAAACACTCTTCCTACGAATCACCTGTATCGATCTTGCGAGGTTTGCCATGGCTGACTACAAAGCGCCGCTGCGCGATATGCGCTTCGTCCTCAATGAAGTGTTCGAGGTGGCCAAACTCTGGGCCGAGTTACCCGCACTGGCCGACACCGTCGACGCTGAAACCGTCGAAGCCATTCTCGAAGAAGCCGGCAAAGTCACCAGCAAGAGTGTTGCGCCCCTGAGCCGCGCGGCCGACGAAGAAGGTTGCCACTGGGCGGACGGCGCCGTCACCACGCCGGCCGGTTTCCCACAGGCTTATCAGACTTACGCCGAAGGCGGATGGGTCGGCGTCGGCGGCGATCCGACCTACGGCGGCATGGGCATGCCCAAGGCTGTTTCGGCGCAAGTCGAAGAAATGGTCAACTCCGCCAGCCTGTCCTTCGGCCTGTACCCGATGTTGACCGCCGGCGCGTGCCTGTCGATCAACGCGCACGCCAGCGAAGAGTTGAAAGCCGCCTACTTGCCCAATATGTACGCGGGCGTCTGGGCCGGTTCGATGTGCCTCACCGAGCCACACGCCGGTACCGACCTGGGCATCATCCGCACCAAGGCGGAGCCGCAGGCCGACGGTTCCTATAAGGTCAGCGGCACCAAGATTTTCATCACCGGCGGTGAACACGACCTGACCGAAAACATCATTCACCTGGTGCTGGCCAAACTGCCAGACGCACCGGCGGGGCCGAAGGGCATTTCGCTGTTCCTGGTGCCGAAGTTCATGGTCAATGCCGACGGCAGCCTGGGCGCACGCAACCCGGCCAATTGCGGTTCGATCGAACACAAGATGGGCATCCAGGCGTCCGCGACCTGCGTGATGAACTTCGACGACGCGGTAGGTTACTTGGTGGGTGAGCCGAACAAGGGCCTGGCGGCGATGTTCACCATGATGAACTACGAGCGCCTGGGCGTCGGTATCCAAGGCCTGGCCACCGGCGAACGCTCTTATCAGAACGCCGTCGAATACGCGCGTGATCGCTTGCAAAGCCGTTCGCCGACCGGTGCGCAAAACAAAGACAAAGTCGCTGACCCGATCATCGTCCACCCGGACGTGCGTCGCATGCTGCTGACCATGAAAGCTTGCAACGAAGGCGGCCGTGCGTTCTCTACCTACGTGGCGATGCAACTCGACACCGCCAAGTTCAGCGAAGACGCCACCACGCGCAAACGCGCGGAAGACTTGGTGGCCTTGCTGACCCCGGTAGCCAAGGCGTTCCTGACCGATCTGGGCCTGGAAACCACGGTGCATGGCCAGCAGATTTTCGGCGGCCATGGCTACATCCGCGAGTGGGGCCAGGAGCAGCTGGTGCGCGACGTGCGCATCACCCAGATCTACGAAGGCACCAATGGCATCCAGGCGCTCGACCTGGTCGGGCGCAAGATTGTCGGCAGCGGCGGGGTGTTCTACCGCTTGTTCGCCGATGAAATTCGCCACTTCACCGCCACGGCCAGCGCTGACCTTGCCGAGTTCACCAAGCCGCTGAACGACGCACTGACCACCCTGGACGAGCTGACTGAATGGCTGCTCGACCGGGCGAAAAACAACCCGAATGAAATTGGCGCGGCCTCCGTCGAATACCTGCAAGCCTTCGGTTATGTGGCCTACGCCTACATGTGGGCGTTGATGGCCAAAGCCGCCGTCGGCAAAGAGGCGCAGGAAGATTTCTACGCCAGCAAAGTCGGCACCGCGCGGTTTTACTTCGCCCGCCTGTTGCCGCGCATTCACTCGCTGAGCGCTTCGGTTCGGGCTGGCAGTGAATCGCTGTTCCTGCTGGACGCGGCGCAGTTCTAAAAAACTGACGTGATGTAAGCAAATGCTTACATCACGTGCTGCTGTTTTCCCCTATCGCCGTATTGGATCCAGGGCTAATCTTCAACTCAAGGACGTCGCGCAGGAAGCGCAAAAGCAAAACATGGACACGTAGGATTCTGCCAGGACGGTGGAGTGAAACGGATGTCAGGGAAACAGTCTGCAAAGCCCCGCTTCGGCGGGGTTTTCTTTTGCCCGAAGAAAAGTTTTGGGCGATAAGCATGCCAGCGGTATGGCGTTGAAGTTGCTGACAATCGTCCAGAAATACGTGCTTGAAATACTGGCCTGAAAATTGTGCTGAACCCTGAAGGCCACTACGGGTCGATTAGCTGTAAGGCTCAAACGAGCCCAATGCCCATCAGGAGTTGCCCAATGGATTTAATTCGTATCATTTTCGCCATTCTGTTGCCGCCGCTCGGGGTATTTCTGCAGGTCGGTTTCGGCGGTGCGTTCTGGCTGAACATCTTGCTGACTCTATGTGGCTACATTCCCGGGATCGTTCATGCGGTGTACATCATCGCCAAGCGCTGAGTGCTGAAAACGTGGACTGACGCGCGTCAGTCCACTGGCTCCATGACCTTTCGATAAAACAACCATTCCTGTTCCAGCGCATGCGCCTGATTGCTTGCCTTGCGGAAGCCATGGCGCTCGTCCGGGTAGTAATGCGCTTCTACTGTGATGCCTTGGGTCTGCAACGCTGCCACCATGTCGCGGGTTTGTTGCGGCACCACCACGGCGTCGAGTTCACCTTGAAAGAAAATCATCGGTACGCTGATTTGTTTGGCGTGCAGCAACGGCGTGCGCGCGGCGTAGCGTTCGGCGTCCTGATCAGGATCGCCGATCAGCCAGTCAAGGTAATCGCCTTCGAATTTGTGCGTGTCACGGGCCAAGGCAATCGGGTCGCTGACTCCGTAGAGGCTGCCACCGGCGCGGAAGGCGTCCTCGAACGCCAAGGCACACAACGTGGTGTAGCCACCGGCACTGCCCCCGCGGATGAAGGCGTTGTCGCCGTCTATCAGACCCTGGTCAGCCAAATAGCCGACCACCGCGCAGGCGTCTTCGACATCGACCTTGCCCCAGCTCAGATGAAGCGCCTGGCGATACGCGCGGCCATAACCGGTGCTGCCGCGATAATTGAGGTCGGCGACAGCAAAACCGCGCTGAGCCCAATACTGGATGCGCGGGTCGAGCACCGGGTAACACGCGGACGTGGGCCCGCCATGGATAAACACGACCAGCGGCGGTTGGCTCGCGCCGTTGGTGGCGGGATAGAAAAAGCCGTGGGCTTCGCCATCGCCGCTGGGGTAGCGCAGGGTTTGCGGGTGGCTGATGGCGTCAGCGGGCAGCGGCGCTGCACCACCGGCCAGCACGCTGACCTGGTGTGTGGCGCGGTCGATAGCGATCACTGCGGACGGGCTCACGGGCGAGGCGGCGATCGCATAGATGCGTGAAGCGTCCAGCGCCAGATTTCGGAAACGGCTGTAGTCGCCGGTGAAGTTTTCCGACGCGCCGTCGGCGCCGTGCAGCGCCAACTGGCCGAAACCGCCGTCGGTCCAACTCGACAGGTAAGCGTCATCGCCCAATGGCAGCCAAGTACAGCCGCCGAGTTGCCAAGGCGCCGGGGCATGATCCGCCGCCGCGCTCGGCAAAGGTCGTGCACTGTTCTCAGCGAACAGCCAGGGTTGCCAGAAACCCGCGCGATCGGTCAGGCAATACAGGTTCCCGGCGACATCGAAGCGCGGTTGTTGCAGCGATTCTTCCGACCTATCGCCGGCCACGCATTGTGCTCGCGGCAGGCTGCCGTCCGGGTTGCGCGCGGCGAGCATCAGGCGCGTGACGGTCCAGGGTTGATGCGGACGACTCCACTCGACCCAGGCCAGTTGCGAGCCGTCCGGGCTCAGGGTGGGCGCCGAATAAAAATCCGCCCCTTCAGCGAGTAACTGGCGTTGGCCGTCCAGCAGTCCGATGGACACCAAGCGATGCCGATCGCCGTTCTCTTCCACCGCGAATATCTGCCCAGCAGCGAATTGCAGATCGCCATACCGGCAGTCGCCCTGGGTCAGCGCCACCGGGGCGGCGCCCTCCAACGCCTGGCGGTACACCTGCTGGTCCGCCTCATTGACGAACACCACGCCGTCGTCACTCAAACAGAACGAACCGCCGCCGTATTCGTAGACGCGGCTGCGCGCGCTGAAGCCGTCCGGAGTCAGGCAATGTGCCTGGCCGTCCTGCCAGCGCCAGAGGCGGCAAGCGCCATCGGCGGGCCGGTATTCGTTCCAGAACAGGCCGCGCGGGCCCAGTTGCAGCTCGCTGAAATCGACACCCGCGGCGACGGCCTGGGCGGCGCTCAAGGGTTCAGCCCTTGGCGATGAGGCGTGAGTTTCGTTCATTGCGGAAGGCCAATTCTTCGATGGTTTGGGTGGCGTGCTCGGCGTCTTCGCGAGCCTGCAAAATCATGCCGTGGTGTTCGGACTTGCTGCACACCGGGTCGGCGTTGCTGGCATCGCCGGTCAGCATGAACGCCTGGCAGCGGCAACCGCCGAAGTCCTTTTCCTTCTCGTCGCAGGAGCGGCACGGCTCAGGCATCCAGTCATAGCCGCGAAACCGATTGAAGCCGAACGAGTCGTACCAGATGTGCTGCATGCTGTGGTCGCGCACGTTGGGAAACTGTACCGGCATCTGTCGGGCGCCGTGACACGGCAGCGCGGTTCCGTCCGGTGTGACGGTCAGGAAGATACTGCCCCAGCCATTCATGCAGGCTTTCGGGCGTTCTTCGTAATAATCCGGTGTGACGAAAATCAACTTGCACGGATGCCCTTCGGCTTCCAGTTTGGCGCGGTATTCATTGGTGATGCGCTCGGCGCGCACCAGTTGTTCCTGGGTCGGCAACAGGCCGACCCGATTGAGCTGCGCCCAACCGTAGAACTGGCAGGTCGCGAGTTCGACGAAATCCGCTTCGAGAGCGATGCACAGCTCGATGATGCGGTCGATCTTGTCGATGTTGTGCCGATGGGTGACGAAATTCAGCACCATCGGATAGCCATGGGCCTTGACCGCGCGAGCCATTTCCAGCTTCTGCGCGAAGGCCTTTTTCGACCCGGCCAAGAGGTTGTTCACCTGCTCATCACTGGCCTGGAAACTGATCTGGATATGGTCCAGCCCGGCCTTCTTGAAGTCGCTGATTTTCTGCTCGGTGAGGCCGATGCCGGAGGTGATCAGGTTGGTGTAAAAACCCAATTTGCGCGCCTCGCCGATCAGCTCGGCCAGGTCCTGGCGCACCAGTGGTTCGCCGCCGGAAAAGCCCAATTGCGCCGCGCCCATTTCCCGAGCTTCGCGAAATACCTTGATCCACTGCTCGGTGGTCAATTCCTTGCCTTGCTCGGCAAAGTCCAACGGGTTGGAGCAATACGGACATTGCAGCGGGCAGCGATAGGTCAACTCGGCCAGCAACCAAAGCGGCAGGCCGATCTCCGGTTTGGCCGGTATCAACGGCCGTTCAGCCAAGTTCGATCCAGTGCTCTGCACGGGCAACCTCCATGAATTGCTCGATGTCGTCAGCCAGTTCCGGCACGCCGGGGAACTGGGCATCGAGTTCGGCAATGATCGCCGCGACATCCCGTTCGCCGTCAATCAAGCCACCGATCAGCGCGGCGCTCTCATTGAGCTTGATCATGCCTTCGGGGTACAGCAGCACATGGCCGTTTTGCGCCGGTTCGTACTGGAAGCGATAACCCGGACGCCAGGTCGGCGTCTTGCTGCGATCAAAACTCATAAGGCGATTCCTTTATGCCAGACCCGCTGATCGGTGACGCTGTGGTACGGCGGGCGATTCAATTCGTAAGCCATGCTCATGGCGTCGAGCATGCTCCAAAGGATGTCCAGTTTGAACTGAAGAATTTCCAGCATGCGCTGCTGGCCTTCGGCGCTGGTGTAATGCTGCAGGGTGATCGTCAAGCCATGTTCGACATCACGTCGCGCCTGGCCCAGGCGGGTGCGGAAATACTCGTAGCCGGCCGGGTCGATCCACGGGTAGTGCTGGGGCCAGCTGTCGAGGCGCGATTGGTGAATCTGCGGGGCGAACAGCTCGGTCAGCGAGCTGCTGGCGGCTTCCTGCCAATTGGCGCAGCGGGCGAAATTGACGTAGGCGTCGACCGCAAAGCGCACGCCCGGCAGCACCAGTTCTTGCGAGCGCAATTGATCGGGATCGAGCCCGACCGCTTGCCCCAGGCGCAGCCAGGCTTCGATGCCGCCGTCTTCGCCGGGCGCGCCGTCGTGGTCGAGCAGGCGTTGAATCCACTCGCGACGGATTTCGCGGTCCGGGCAGTTGGCTAGAATCGCGGCGTCCTTGAGCGGGATATTCACCTGGTAGTAAAAACGGTTGGCGACCCAGCCCTGTATCTGCTCGCGGGTCGCCCGGCCTTCATACATCGCCACGTGGTACGGGTGGTGGATGTGGTAATAGGCGCCCTTGGCGCGCAAGGCGGCTTCGAATTCGGTTGGGGACATTGGTTGGTCGGTCATTGCATTCTCCGGGGAACAACCGTTGGGAAACTGGGTGTCTGTGCGGACGTCATCGCTGGCAAGCCAGCTCCCACAGGGTTTTGCGTTGTTCACAAAACGTGTGGGAGCTGGCTCGCCAGCGATGGGGCCATCAGTTACAACACAATACTCATCCCGTCATACGCCACTTCCACATTACGCCGCACCAGTTCCGCTCGCTCGGCCGAGTCTTCGTCGAGGATCGGATTGGTGTTGTTAATGTGGATCAGCACTTTACGCGGCTGCGGCAGTTGTTCCAGCACTTCGAGCATGCCGCCAGGCCCATTTTGTGCCAGGTGGCCCATCTCGCGGCCGGTGCGGGTGCCGACGCCACGGCGCTGCATTTCATCGTCTTCCCACAGCGTGCCGTCCACCAGCAGGCAATCGCTGCTGGCCATGATCTGCAGCAGCGGCTCGTCGACCTCGCCCAACCCCGGCGCGTAAAACAGTTTGCCGCCGGTGTGCAGGTCTTCGACGATCAGGCCAATGTTGTCGCCCGGGTGCGGGTCGAAGCGATGCGGCGAATAGGGCGGCGCGGCGCTGCGCAACGGCAGCGGGGTGAAGCGCAGGTTCGGGCAGGCCGGGACGGTGAAGCTTTGGTCGA
Source organism: Pseudomonas rhizozeae (assembly GCF_031583775.1). NCBI lineage: Bacteria > Pseudomonadati > Pseudomonadota > Gammaproteobacteria > Pseudomonadales > Pseudomonadaceae > Pseudomonas > Pseudomonas rhizozeae. The sequence goes on along the minus strand of NZ_JAVLSB010000036.1, from coordinate 85,397 downwards.
GCTGGATGCGGTTCCAGTCCAGGCCGCCGTTCCAGTGGGTGAGCATGGTGAACAGCGGGAACCCGGTGCTGAGGTCTTCGTGGACCATGTCGGTGCACCACACCTGATGCGGGCAACCTTCGCGCAGGCTGAGCAGGCCGGTGGTGTGGTCGATCTGGCTGTCCATCAGGATGATCGCGCTGATGCCGGTGTCCCGCAGTGCGCGGCCTGGTTGCATCGGAGCGAAGCCCTGCAGTTGCGCGCGGATGTCCGGCGAGGCATTGCACAGCACCCAGTTCACGCCATCGTCGGAAATCGCGATGGACGATTGAGTGCGAGCCGTGGCCCGCAGGCTGCCGTCGCGAAAACCGGCGCAGTTCACGCAGTTGCAGTTCCACTGCGGGAAACCCCCGCCGGCGGCGGAACCTAGAATCTGGACGAACATGACCGCTCCATCATTTCAAAACCGAAAATAAAAACGCCCCGGCAAACCGAGGCGCTGAACCGCGTTGCAGCATTAACGGCTGGCGAAGTACATGGTGACTTCAAAGCCGATACGCAGGTCGGTGTAAGCGGGTTTGGACCAGGACATGGGAACACTCCTTCAGGTGGGTGGGACGGTTGAGATCTATACATATAGTCCACTCCGCAGGGGAGATGGTTCAGATGCTTAGCTGGCTATGTTACTAAATTAGTCAGCGCGGTCGAGCGCTCATCTTGAAGAAAGCTCATTGCAATACCGGTAACGATCATTCTTGCGCCCGCCAAGGCGCGCCGGGGCAGGCGCCACTGGCCAGGCAGCGCCAGCCACCTGTGCCTTCGAGCAATTGCCGGGCGGCGCGCTGAACGGCATAAGCGTCCAGCGCCTCAATCGCGGCGGGCAGCCTCACCAGCTCATCCGACGAATGGCCCGCCCATTTGCCCTGCCACAATCGTTCGGCGGCTTCAGGCAGCGGTTGTTCACTCAATTGCATGTGCTCCGCCAGCGCGTGGCGCTGCTGATCGAACGTCCGCGCGTCAATGGTTAGCAGCACGGCTGGCAACTGCAGCAGAAAATCTTCGACATGCGCCATCAGCGCCGTGGTATCCGCGCTTGGCGATTGCACGCCGAACAGCAGCCCGGTCTGCCCGTGATACTGACGCACGCCGCTGAATACCGCGTAACCCAATTGCAATTCCACCCGCAGGCGCTGGTAAAACGGTGTCTGGCAGAGCGAGGCGAGCAGGCGCCAAGCGGCTTCGTCGACCAGGTCCAGGCTCGGCGCCGGGCAAAACAGCAACAGCGCCTGGTCGCTGGAATCACTCGGCAGGTGGTGCCAGAGCCGCTGGCCATTGATCGTCGGTACCGGTGGGAATTCGCCGCCCGGGATGCCAGGCGCACGGCTCAGAGCGCGGGTGAGGGCGGTGTGCGTGCCGGGGCTCAAGCCGATGGCCAAGCCGTCCCAGTGCGCGCTGTCCCAGGCAAATGCTGCATCCGTGAGCGATCCCTCGGGGCCCATGCAGGCTGCCGGCAGCGCGTTCAGCAATTGACGAATCGGGATCAAGGCCGGCGTCGCGGGCGGCTCAACTGCGCTTGCGATCGAGGTGCCCAAGCGTTGCAGTACCTGCTCAAGTATCACGGGCAGCGGCTGTTGCAGACCTACTAGCTTCAACAGCCATTGCGATCCGTACTCGCTGAAGCGGATCTCCACACCGGCCTGCCGCGCGTCATCGCGGATATCGCTCAGCGTGTGGTCGAGACGGCCATGCAACCGCGCCTCGGGTCGTGTCAGTTGCCAGCGCAGATACACCGCGCCTTGTTCGCCGGACTCCGGCAGCGCCCGGCTGAACTGCATTGGCGAGCGTTCGCGGCGGCCGCGGGTGCGGTCCTGGGCAAAGGTGCGCAAGCCGCGGTGGGCGCTGGTCTGGCCGCGGATCAAACCGGCGCTGGGTTCAGCGTTGGCGGGTTGCAAGAAGGGGTTAGGCGCCGGCAATTGCCAGGCCGCGCTGAACTGATCGGCGGCACCGAGTTGCCCGAGTATCTGCTGCAGTGCGAGCACGGCTTGCTCGGTCAGGGGCTCGCAGGCGTAGTCAGCATCGCCACGAACCAGTTGCAGCGCGCCGCTGACCTGTTGCCGGCGCTGCCGCAGCGCCGCGTACTCCTCGCGCAGCCCTGACCAGGGCGCCTGGGTGCTGAAGAAACTCAACCAGTCAGCCACGTGTTGGGCGATCGCCTCGTCCTGCTCGTCACTCTTGCGTTGGATGGCGATATGCAGCAGCGCCTGGCCAGCGAATTGGTAGAGCACCGATGCTTTCAAAGTGTCCGCGAGATTCAGCTCACGTAATCGATCACTCAGGCCGCCGGGTTTGCCGTTGTTGAGCCAGTGGCAGAGAAAACCCAAGGCCTGCGCCGAATGGTCTGACAAATCTTCAAGTGCGTGCAGGAGATCGAGCCGTTGCGGATGAACCTGTCGATAGCGGCTGCCGTGCGCCATCAAACGAACCGTCGCGGCCTGAGGCTGCGGTTGCCCAACACGCAGCACGTCGGCGAACGATTTCGCCAAGGCGTGCAGTTCTTCCAGCGCTTGCGGCCCGACGAGGTACAGGGTCATGTGCCCGGCTTGATAAAAGCGCTGGTGGAAATCCGCCAAAGCTTGCTGAAACGCTGCATTTGCAACTGGCAAGGTCTCGCGATTGCCAGCATGAAAACCGCGCAACGGATGGGCGCTCGACAACCCGTCGAACAGTGCCTGCGCCTGCTGAGCCGCAGCGTCTTGGGACCAGGCAATGAATTCCGCGTGCAGCACTTCAATTTCTCGCTGCTGATCGTGCTGATTCATACGTGGGTGGGCGAGCATGTCTGACAGACGCTCAAGCCCGGCGTTGAAAGACGCTGGCGGCAGTTCGAAGAAAAAATCAGTGTGGCGTTCGCGAGTCGAGGCGTTGACCTGCCCGCCCTGGGCCTGAACGTATGCCATCAGGGCCTGATCCGCCGGGAAGCGTTCGGTGCCGAGGAACAGCAAATGTTCCAGAAAGTGCGCCAGGCCCGGCCAGGCCAGCGGCACGTCATGGCTACCGGCGGCGACGCGCAAGAATGCGGCGCAACGCTTTAAACTGGGGGCGTGACGAAGTGAAATCCGCAGGCCGTTGGCCAGGGTTTCGGTGTGCGGGTGAGGATGGTTCAGCGCGGGCATGAGCACTTCCGGTGCAGAGAAGCGCTCATGCTAGCGAAAACCCGGGATCAGCGCTTGTGCAGCGTGTCGTACAACTCCGGGCGGCGGTCGAGCAAATAGCGATTGGCGGCCCGTGAGTCGAGCATCAGTTGTCGATCCAGTTCGCCGACGATCAACGCCTCATCCAGCCCGGCCTGGGCCAGACGATTGCCGTCCGGCCCGGCAAGGCTGCTCTGCCCGCAATACTGAATCTCGCCTTCGTGCCCGCAATAGTTGGCGTAGGCCACGTAACACTGATTCTCGAAGGCCCGGGCGCGCACGGTGACGTCTGCGACGAATTCGAACGGCACCATGTTTGCCGTCGGCACCAGGATCAACTCGGCACCGGCCAACGCCAGGCGTCGGGCGTTCTCCGGGAATTCCAGGTCGTAGCAGATCAGGAGCCCAAGCTTCCAGCCGTTGAGCTCGACCACCGGCAACTCAGCCTGGCCAGCGCTGAACATCGAGTGGTCGAGGTCGCCGTACAAATGGCTTTTACGGTAATTGCACAGCCGTTCGCCGTGGGCGTCGATCAACTGCACCGCGTTGTAGATCTGCCCATCCTCGGCACGTTCGGGATACCCGTAGGCGATGGCGATTCCGATGGTCTTGGCGATGCGCGCGATCTGTTGCGCCGACTCACCGTTGTAGACCTCGGCTAGCACGCTGACCGCGTCCACGCCGATGTTGTAGCCCGTGAGGAACATTTCCGGCACCACCATCAGGTCCGCGCCCTTGGCTTCCAGCGCCAGTTGGTGCAGGCGCTGCAAATTGCCGGCGACGTCCAGCGGCAATGGTGGGCATTGGTACAGGGCGACGCGCATGGCAGGCTCCTTTTTACTCGGGCAGGGCGATCGGGCCGATCTCGTTGAACACATCTCCTGGACCCGGGTTCTCGGCGTGAGTTTCACCGCCGAAGTGTTTCATGATCCCCCACACCGCGTTGAGCGAGGTCTGCACCGCGCCTTCAACCCAGGCCGGGGTCCAGGAAACGTCGTCGCCGGCGATGAAAATCCCCCGTTGTTCCGCCGGCATATCGTCCTGCATAAAGTGCGCATACATCCGCTGGTTGTAGCGGTAATGGCCGGGCAGTGCGCCTTTGAAAGCGCCGAGGAAGTACGGGTCGGATTCCCAGGACACGGTGATCGGGTCGCCGATGATCCGCGCGGCGATGTCGACTTTCGGGTAGATCTTTTTCAGCGAATCGAGCGCCAGTTTCACGCGTTTTTCCACCGGGTGCGGGAGCATTTTCAGCGCGTCGCTCATCCACGAGTACGACAGGCAAATCACCCCCGGTTTGTCGTCGCCGTTGTCGAACAGGTAGGTGCCACGGGTCAGGCGATCGGTGAGGGTCATGCTCATCACGTCGCGCCCGGTTTCCGGGTCTTTGTCCTTCCAGAACGGGCGGTCGACCATGACGAAGGTTTTCGACGACTGCATGTAGCGCGTGCGGTCGAGGGCCATCCACATCTTTTGCGAGAACAGGGTTTCGTCGCATTCGATCGAGGTGGTCAGCAGCCAGCTCTGGCAAGTCGTCAGCACGGCGGCGTATTCGCGGGTGTCGCCGTAGTTGTCGGTGACGGCGAAACGCCCGTCCGGCGCATGGGCAATCTTCTTCACCCCGGAGCGCGGCGCGCCGCTGTGCAGCGAACTCAGGCTGGTGCCTTCGGGCCAATGCACGCAGCGCTCCGGCACATGACGCCAGATGCCCAACGGCACTTGCTCGACACCACCGACTACCAGGTGCTGGTGATCGTCGCAATTGGTCATCACCACGCGGAAGATTTCCAGCATCGAGTTGGGGAAGTCCGAGTCCCAGCCGCCGGTGCCGAAACCGACCTGACCGAACACTTCGCGGTGATGGAACGACAATTTGGCGAAGGCTTTGGAGGTGGCGACAAAATCGTAGAAGGTGCGATCATCCCACAGCGGCACCAGGGTGTTCCACAGTTGCTTGAGGCGCGGCACGTCGCGGTCGCGGATGGCCTGCTGGATGTCGGCGAACTGCGAGCCGGCTTCGAGCGCATCGGCCCAAGCGTCGGCCACTTCCTGAAACAGCGCCGGCAGGTCGGCAATCGACTGGGCGTAGTGGGTTTTGCCTTCGAGGTCGATGACCGTGCTGCCGGAGGCGGGGGTCAGCGGGTTAGGAAAGGGTTTGGTCTCCAGCCCGAGCTTGTCGACGTAGTGATAAAACGCCGTGGACGACACCGGGAAACGCATCCCGCCCAGCTCGGCGACAATGCCTTGCGCGCCGTTGAAGGCCTGCGAGCGCAAACGGCCGCCCATTTTCGAGGCCTCGTAGACCACCGGTTTGAGCCCCAGCTTCATCAATTCATACGCCGCCACCAGGCCAGCGATCCCCGCGCCGACAATCGCCACTTCAGCGCCATGATGGTGCGCCGGGATACTGCCCAGCCCGGCCGGGTGTTCGATCCAGTCGTCGAAGGCGAAAGGAAAGTCCGGGCCAAAAATGGTGATCGGTTTTTGACCGTCTGCAGGATGGCGATTGTGCTGGTTCATGACTGACCTTACTGGCGACCCGACGCCGGGTGAGCGTCTGAGTATAGGAAAAGATGGCAGCCATTCTAGAGAGAGCGGAACACGTTAATAAGACGCAATGTGTCGTCGTTATGGTTGTATGGCGAGCAATATGACCAATCGATTGCTCAAAGTGACGATGCGGGGCGGCTTAGCTTTGTGAATGACGGGGTACCGGGTTGCGGCCATCGCGGGCAAGCCCGCTCCCACAGGGGGCCGTGTTGCCGACACGATACGGGACTGAACCACAAATCTTGTGGGAGCGACCCTGCTCGCGAAGAGGCCGGATCTTGCACCACAACTGTCAAGTCAGCCCGCTAAACCGGCTGCCCTCGATCAATCTTGCTGCTGAGGATAATCGACGTCGTGGTCTTCTCCACGCCATCCACGCTGCCAATCTGATCCAGCAACTGATCCAGTTGCTCCGGCGAATCCGTGCGCAACCATGCCACATAGTCAAACTCACCGCTCACTGCACACAACTGCTGAACCTGCGCCATCGCGCTCAACCGTCGCAGCACATCCTTGCCCGAGCGCGGTTGCACGGTGATGCCGACATAGGCCTGCAACCCGCCATCCACCACTCGCTGGCCCAGGCGCACGCCGTAACCGGTGATGACTTTAGCCTTCTCCAGACGCGCCAGCCGCGACGTGACGGTGGTGCGGGCGATGCCCAATTGCCGGGCGAGCATGGCTACGCTTTCGCGGGCATTGATCTGCAGGGCCGCGATCAACTGGCGGTCGATTTCATCGAGGGCGGGCGGGCGAATGTCAGGCAACGGTGCTCTCCGGCAACAGGCGTCAAGTGTCGGGCATGTTACAGCGTCGTTCGGAGCGCTGCTCAGCGGCCTGCGTGGTGCATAAAAAAGGCCTGCACATGCAGGCCTCGTTGGTTAGCGCTGAGGTCAGGCTTGCACGGCGGCTGCTTTGTCGATATCCGCCGCGTTGGCGAGTTTTTCCCATGCCCAGCAAGTGTTGATCAGGTTGTGTGCTTGCGCGTCGGGATCACGCGTTTGGCCATTGATCAGGGCCAGCCGTTAATCCTCGCCTGCCATTGTCTGCATCGCTGGCCAGCGCGCCAGTACCTTCACCACGTCGTCCACCACGGCTTTGCTCATCTCCGTGAAGTAATGCGCGGCCCAGGCATGGCGGTCGGTGTCCTTGGTGAAAGCGGCATGCTCGGCGAACGCTTTGGCGAGGAACAGCAGGTCAGACGCCTGCGCGAGCGCCTGGCTGATAGGCACGCCGGCATTGACCCTGAACAGTGGCTGGTTCGAGCAGTAGATAAATGGGGTGAAACCGATGGTTTTTGCTTCGGTTTGTTCGGTTGCGTTATGCATCACGTAGCTCCTTGATTTAATGAGCCGCCACTTTCGTTTCCAAGCGAATGGGTGGCGGCTGTACGCAGGTTGGAAAACCGGAGAATCAAGGAAACCGGCAGACCCGAAAGTCTCCCACGCACAGCCGCCATAACTTTGAATTGCAGGCGAATAAATGCCTCTGCAATCGCAATGAATGCTGTCGCACCTTGATTTCAACGGGTTTCCAAGCCCGGTCGCTGATGGGCAGCGACGACCGGAGAGTATCCCGTCAAAGAGAAGGCCAACAAGGCGGCAAAGTGCCCAAAATGCAGGCACTACGCAATTCTCGGAGTTTGCCTACAAGCGTGGCGGACGTCATCCGATAACTCGTTTTGTGGGGGATCTATAACCTAATGGCTGGTACACCACGGTGGACAAGGGGACGTGAGTTCCTTTCGCAGGACTCCGCCGCAAAAAAATCTGATTCGTGACCCTCCATGCGAGTTGTTGCGAAGCAAACCTCTACCCGTCAATAATGAGGTGTGTAGACACAATGTAGCTACGTATTCGAGGGTGATTCTATGGCAACAGTATTGAAAACCACTGACGTGCGTTGTCGCATTGATGAGGAATTGAAGGCTCGTGCAACCGAGATCTTAAATGCCTGCGGGCTGAGCCTGAGTGATGCGATGCGTCTGTTCCTCCGTCAAGTCGTGACTACGCAAGGGCTACCTTTTGAGGTGCGAGTCCCTTCGAAAAAAACCGCTCGGGCCATGAAGCAAGCGCGTCAGATTCGTCGCCAGTTTGACTCGATCGACGAAATGTTAAGGGACGGCGATGGCGGAACCGGAGAAGAATCAAAAACGCGCTGATCTACCAAAACAGTGCGCGCAAACACCGGATTTCAAGAAGTCTTGGGAGCGATACAAACGGGCGGGGCGTCGCGATATGAACGAGGTACGCTCGGTCATGGTAATGCTGTTTCTCGGTGAGCCACTTCCCGCGCGGTATCGCGATCACGCGCTGACGGGTAATTGGAATGGCTTCAGGGAGTGTCACATTGGTGGTGACTTTTTGATGATCTACGAGCATTCGCGAGTTGATCTGGTGACTTTTGTCGATTTGGGCAGCCATGCTGAACTGTTTGATTAACCCAGAAACGAAAAAGCCGCGCATCAGCGCGGCTTTTTTATTTGGTGGGCCCACACGGACTTGAACCGTGGACCAAAGGATTATGAGTCCCCTTTGTAAGTGTGTGCCGTTGTGTGCCGATGACAAAAAAAATGGCTTAACGCGTTGAATTTGCTAGTTTATACGGATTCTATACGTACGGTTTGTATTCCTGCGTGTGTCGATGTAGGGTGTCATCACCCACGTAAATGGCACGCAGAATGGCACGCGAATGATGACTACCAGTACCAAGAAGAGCGCTGTCAAGGCGGGCTTTCTCAAAGACATTCAGGTTAAGCAGATGAGTACCGGGACCCTCAGCGAAAAGCTGCAAGGGCTGCCTGGCACGATTTATTTTGAGCGACGTGAGAGCGGCGTTATTGAGGTTTATCTTCGCTACACTCCGCGTGGTGGATCGAGGAGAAAACGTAAGATCGGGGCTTATCGCTCGTCAGAGCGTGGAGGAGGATTGACCCTCTCAGAAGTCCGGGCGAAAGCTCGGGAGCTTGGTGAGATAGCCAGAGATCATGGAGATATCGAGGCGTATTTTGCTCTTCAGGCTGAGCGAGCTGACCTAACCAAGCGTGAAGCTGAAAGGCTGCTAGCTGCTGAGTCGGCCCGCAGCACCTTCACTGAGCTATTTAGAGACTATATTGAAGATCGCACCGGTAAGGTGATGCCAGATCAAATTCGAGATTTTGAAAATTATCTCAGGGGTGATTTTTTAGAGTCATTTCCCGAAATCATGACTATGAAGGCGCGTGATGTTGAGCCTGGACATATTCAGGAAATATTGAACAGAGTGTGGAATAGGGGCGCAAAACGGCAAACTGAGAAAATTCGCTCGGCGTTACACGCCGCTTTTGCGTACGGTTTGAAGTGTGAATATGCTGTTGGTAAACGGTCAGATAAGACTTATGGCTTAAGGTCTAATCCGGTCTCATCAGTGCCGGTGCCAACGGCAAAAAAACCAAAGGATAGAGCACTTTCAGATGAGGAGCTAAAGCTTTTCTGGCACACCATAGCAATCACCGAAGGAGTTGGACCTGTTGTCGCTGCGGCAATGAAATTTGCCATCGCCACTGGCGGGCAACGAATCGACCAGGTCGTTAGGCGGGAGTGGAGTAGCTATAATCCTGAGGAGAAAACCTTTTCTATTATCGACAAAAAGGGCAGGAACTCAAAACCGAGGCTCGCTGTTCTACCGCTGACTGGCAGGGCAATAGCAATCCTTGAGGGCGTCCGGAGCTTCAATGGCCCAAATTGCACGCTGCCATTTTCCACCAACGGAAAAGCGAAGATCTCGTCTTCCACATTCGCTCATGCTGTGGCTCTGTGGTTTGAGTCCGATCACTCAATAGTAAATGGAAAAAGAGTTCCGAAATTTACACCTGGGGATTTTAGGCGAACAGTGGCGCAGATCATGCAGGCAGAGTGCATTAGCAACGAAGATAGTGATTTGCTTCAAGGCCACGGTCTGTCAGGCCTAGTGGCTGATCATTATCGTAACGATCCCCAGAAGGCCGTTCCCAAGAATCGAAAAACTGTTGATGCATTAGAGCTTGCGCTGGTGCGCATCCTGGATAGTGTGAAAGAAGGGGAACCTAATGAAAAGTGATAGTGGTGAAGTATTAAAGTTTAAGTTGGGGAATGAGTTCATTGCTACTGAGGATTACGCGATGGGGCTGAACGAGGCTCTCAGTGTCTTGACTCCATTTCTAAGCGACTCTCAAAGGAACGACTTGTGTACTAAAAAGCTAAGCCTTGAAACGAGTCCTGTAAGCGAGCAGGCATACATTCAGTCGGCTGTGGAGCTAACAGTTTGCGCCCATTATGCGCGTTTTTATTCAGATGAATTCATATATGAGGAGAAAGTGAATCCTCCGAAAGACGTAGACTGTTCTGTGCGTATAGATGGGTTTAAATATAATATAGAAGTCAAATGCGCAGATTTTGTTAAAAAAGAGTTGGTAGATAAAGCTCGCGGTTTCAAAATAGGAGCAATGGGTCGTCTCGATGACTATGCGCAGTTGGTAGAGCAGCTTCAAGAACTTTTTTCATCTGATGGGCATGTCTTGTCCGAGCAGCGTCATATGGATAATAATCTTAAGACGTTCCTTGTTTCGGCACATAGTAAATTTGCAGCAGTAACCCCCGATAATGAGTTAAATGTTCTTGTTGTCGCATGTGATGATGCTATGGATATGCAGAAATGGCATTCTTATCTGTTTGGTGTTCAAGGGCTCTTTACCAACGATTCATACGCTGATCGTGCTGCTTATGATAGAGTGGATATGGTTGTTTTGACTAATCTATACCATCGACATAAAGATCCCGCTTCAAAACATAAAATAACTGGTCATTGGCATTTAAGTGAAGCGTTCTGTATTTTGTGCGCTAACCCATTCTCCGAGAAGCCTCATGCAACAGCTTATGAGTTCTCAAAAACAGTTAGGCATTTTAACAATGAATGGAATGATTACCTTTCTGGGGCAGATGACATTCTTAAGGGAATAGGGATTCCGGCGTTTGTTGGCTCGGAACTTCAAGCCAAGGGGATGTACTATTTTCAGCCATATGTCCCCGAGACCGACGAGGCTGAAAGCGAAGCGCCATAGGGTGTCCCTACAGCCCAGAATCCATGAGCAGATCAGAAGGGCGACATCCTAAAGCGCTGGCGATTCTTAGGATATTAAGAATCGTGACATTTCTCTCCCCTCTCTCAATCTTCCCTGCGTGTGCTCTGTCGATTCCAGCGGCATCTGCCAGAGCTTCCTGACTCAACCCGATAGCCTTCCGCCGCTCGCGAATCGCCGAGCCGATCCTGCGAAGGTCACCGTTAGCATCTGATAAAAACGAAATTCTTGCCATCGGCGCAATGTGCGGCGATGATGGCTTTATGACCACGGCATTTACGACCCATTGGTGTGTCATTGAGGGTGTTTGCCTCTGGCCCTTTCGATTTATGGCGGGGGCGTTCAGGCCTGTATCACTTGAGGCTACGTCGCATCAGTGGGGCAGTGAGAAGGGAGATTTACGAATGAGAGCCGAGAGATATGGCGTACTCAGAGGCCGCACCATTGTGGAGACTAGATTGCATGAGAGAGGGTGAGTGATGCGTTTCAAGTCCGGCGTTTACCAAGTATTGAGCAATGATGAAGCCAGTTACGTTCACGGCAGTGCTGATGAGATTAATACTAGCCATACGAAGAATGTTTGGCTGAAAGATCTATCAAATGGTCAGGTCGAAAATATAACTCTTCTAAACTCGGCTGTACCTATTCGCCCAGGAGCAAAAATAGGTCTGGCATTTTTCAACGGAGAGATTATCGCTTTTAAAAGAAGTAACCAGATTCCTGTAGAAGATCCAGTTTCGCAAAAAGCAATGCATAATTTCGCTAAGGCTGCTCTTTGGGCTGTCTTTCTGGGAGTCTGCTGCTCAGTGCCTTATATTGGTTATATTGCAGGAATAATTTTAGGTGCTGGCTCGCTAATCTTCGGTATGAATTTGATGGGTCGATATAAAAAGTTTACGGGTAACCGATTTTTTGGGGCTTTTTTGCTATTTATGAGCATCTACATCTGGTTTCCGTATCAATCAGCACATGGCGATTTGAATTATCTCCTGGATACGTTAATCAGCACGGCGGTTTTGCTCGTGTTCGGGTTTTTAGTTTTTCAAATGTATAAAGTTAACATTGAGAAAACTTATTACAATCGTGCGGTAATTGAAATTAACTCCACTTGGAAACAGATTAACGCTCAGGAAGGGAATGCAGGTGCCTAATTTTAGTAAGGGTTTGACGGCCGTTTCATTGGTACTCATAGGTGGCGCGCTGCTTTCTGCATGCGGTAACGAAAGCACCGATGCAGTGGCAAGTAATTCAAACACCACGTCTGGCAAAGCTGTCAATGCGCAAGGCATGACGGAAGAGGGGATGAAAGCTCAGAAAGAATTTGAGGAATCGAATAAACCACTTCGGACAGAGTTTTCCGCCCCTAGTCTTGCTGATGAAGCAAGCTATCTGAATATTCAGTCTAAACTCAGCGCTATTCAAATTTATACAGCTAAGCGAGATTGGGAGGAAAATCCAGATGAAATTGCTCAGTCGTTGAGCGGCGCGCTTCTGGTGGAGTCTGATTTGCCAGAGCTATCTCAGTATGAGACAGAATTCGCGGCGAGCCAGGATGCATTTAAAAAACGTGAGCTGGCAGAAAAGATATCAACCCTCGTCAAGGCTCAGGCTCAGAAGATTGACGGAAATATCCGCGTGAAAATGGTTGTTGATGCGGATTTCAAGACATACGACTTTGAGTCGCATAGCTTCGTGAGCAATAGTTGTGTTTTTTCCGAAAAGCTCGATTACACAAAAGCTGAAATGAGCAACCCTAATACTTACGCCAAGGCGCAAAAGCCGCGATGCTATCTACAACCCAGTACGACAAATTTTCTAGTTGGCGTCGTTAACGGCTCGAAGCTTAATCTGAAAATTGATCAGGAAGAAGTTGCCAAGAAGCTTGAAGACGCCCGTGGGAGCGCCCAGTTCGAGATCTTTGGTTATGTTTCGTCAGTGGAGCGAGAGAGGATTGGTGGGGTCTTGAGGGATAAGCGGTATCTGATGATTGATCCACAAAGGGTGAATGTCATAGATAAAGGCGTAATACTTTACTCCAAAAAATTCTGACACAAGTGAATGCCCCTCTCACGAGGGCATTCACTTTGAATAGTTAGAACGGCCAAATCTCGCACGTTGGATCGGTGTTGCTCCTTCGTCGTCATCACTTTTCTTATTTTTTGTTTTCTTATTAATGTCAATATTTAATCGTTCTGAAGGGGTCATCGGGCTGTAGCTATAATCGGGCGGTATACATAGCGCCAGTTCTGTCATTAAAAGACGAATCTTAGCTCTGTTTGATTGCTCTAATTTAAGAAGTGAATAAAGCTCTGTGTATTTTTTGTGCTTAATGATTTCCATCTGCAAAATCTTTTCAGTTTCTGCGATATGAATCTCTTTTGGTATTGGGGTGGCTCTCATAGGTGGCGCGCCCATTCTAGAAAAATGTTAAATTTATTCAGTGCGAAATTATATTCAAGCAATAATATTGGCGTCCCTATTAAAAACATATAAGTGTAAAGTGGATGCTTTGAGTCCTCATTGAGGAGTATAAGCGATTCGTCAATAGTATCTGGCTTTTCTAGGTTGTATGAGTTGGGAGTGCTCATATTTTAACTCCTTTAGTTTTTTCTTTTCTTTAATTGATAATAACATTCCGGCTCAATTGTATTTCTAGTTTAAAGAGTGTGATGCTCAATATTTTATCTAGGCTGGAAAATCACTGTATCTGACCACCCAACTCCATCGCTGCTGACCACTCAATTGCATTCGACCTGTCCAGATATCCTGCAATTACGGAATCGCGTTCAGCGAACGTTCATTTGGACATCAAGCCTCCGCTCACGGGCGGGTGGAACGCTAATTCCGCCTTGTCACTGCCTCGACGCCTGCCTGAAAGCATTGATCCCCGGATTGTAAATTCCCGTCACAGGCATTTGTGCAAGCGGGCCGAATGTGCTTACATCTGTATATCCGATTTTCCACATATGCAGGACGATTGTGTATGAGCCTTGCACCACACACATTCTTCAAATGCCTTGGAGACGAAACTCGCGCTCGGATCATGCTCATGCTTTCGGCTGAGGGTGAGCTGTGCGTGTGCGAGCTGATTTGGGCACTGGAGGACAATCAGTCGAAGGTTTCAAGGCACTTGGCCCAGCTGCGTGCCTGTGGGCTACTTGCGGATCGCAGGCAGGGTCAGTGGATTTACTACCGGCTGCATCCCGAGCTTGAACAGTGGGCACTGGATGTTCTGAACGTCACTACGCAGGCCCACCAGTCCTGGGTTAACGACCATCAAGGACGGCTGGCTTCCATGGAAGACAGGCCCGTACGCCAAACCTCCTGCTGCTGACCTCCTGATCTGGAACATACCCATGCTGATTGCTGCGTCGATTTTCGTAGTTACGCTCGTGCTCGTTATCTGGCAACCAAGGGGATTAGGCGTCGGCTGGAGCGCAGCCGCGGGTGCCGTTCTGGCACTGCTGACGGGCGTGGTGAGCCTAGGGGATGTGCCGGTTGTATGGCACATCGTCTGGAACGCTACTGCGACCTTCATTGCAGTGATCATCATCAGCTTGCTACTTGATGAAGCGGGATTCTTCAAATGGGCAGCGCTTCATGTGGCCCACTGGGGTGGTGGGAAAGGCGGACGGCTTTTTGCACTCATGATCCTACTCGGTGCAGCTGTCTCGGCACTGTTCGCAAACGATGGTGCAGCATTGATCCTCACCCCCATCGTTATCGCGATGTTGACGGCGCTTCGTTTCAGCCCGGCATCCACCCTAGCATTCGTGATGGCCGCAGGCTTTATCGCTGATACCGCCAGTCTGCCAATGGTCGTGTCCAATCTGGTGAACATCGTTTCGGCAGACTTTTTTGCCGTGGGTTTTGGTGAGTACGCCTCAGTGATGTGGCCGGTAAACCTGGTGGCGGTCGCCGCGACGCTGTTCATGCTCTGGATGTTCTATCGCAAGGACATTCCCGCCCAGTACGACGCGGATCAACTTGAGATCCCCGAAACGGTGATTCGTGACCGGGCGACGTTCATTGCTGGCTGGTGGGTGCTTGGTCTGCTGCTGGTTGGCCTTTTCGCACTGGAACCATTAGGCATTCCCGTCAGCGCCGTTGCTGCTGCGTGTGCAGTGATCCTGCTGGTCATCGCAGGTAAAGGCCACATCATCTCTACGAGAAAGGTCATCAAGCACGCGCCCTGGCAGATTGTCGTGTTTTCGCTGGGGATGTATCTGGTGGTATATGGCCTGCGTAATGCGGGCCTAACCGACTCGCTCTCGGCGCTGTTGAACATATTTGCCGAGCATGGCCTATGGGCCGCTACCTTGGGCACCGGTATCACCGCTGCGCTTTTGTCCTCGATCATGAACAACATGCCGAGTGTGCTTATCGGCGCTTTGTCCATTCAGGGCAGCGACGCTACGGGACTGGTACGTGAGGCCATGATTTATGCCAACGTCATCGGTTGCGATCTCGGCCCCAAGATTACGCCCATCGGAAGTCTGGCCACGTTGCTGTGGCTGCATGTGCTGGCGCAGAAAAACATCCGCATCACCTGGGGCTACTACTTCAAAGTCGGCAGCATCCTCACCCTTCCTATCTTGCTGGTAACGCTGGTGGCACTGGCGTTGCGGCTGAGCATCCCTGTCTAGGAGAAACCCATGAAAATACTATTTATGTGTACGGCAAATAGCTGCCGGAGCGTTCTCTCGGAGGGGTTGTTCAACCACTTGGCCCCGAGCGGTTTTAATGCCGTCAGTTCGGGCAGCTTCCCAAGCGGGCGGCTGAATCCCCGCGCCGTGAGCACGCTGCAAGCGCTAGGCATCGATACCACACATCTCTACAGCAAAGGCTCAGAGGTTTTTTCGGACTCACCACCGGATGTGGTGATCACCGTGTGTGATAAGGCTGGAGGCGAACCCTGCCCTGTCTATTTCGGGCCTGCTGTCAAAAGCCACTGGGGGCTTGCCGATCCTTCCGATGTTGAAGGAACAGATAGCGAAATCCAGGCCGCATTTGACGCAACCGTCGTCCAGATTAAAAAGCGTTTCGACGCATTCTTCAGTCTGGATCATTCGGCGCTCACACCGCAGGAATTGAAGCGCGAACTAGATCGAATAGGTGAACTGTAATGGACGAATTTTCCTCGGAAAGCAGTCTAGATCTACCTAACCTAGATCAGTCGCTAATCGACGTCGCCACACTGGATCGCCTGCAAGGCAACGAGCAACCGACGCACAAGCCACGCATCTTGTTGCTGTATGGCTCAACCCGTGAGCGCTCTTTCAGCAGGCTACTGACCCAAGAGGCCGCTCGCATCCTGACTCTAATGGGAGCCGAGGCCTTCATCTTTGATCCCTCGGGTCTGCCTCTCCCTGATGACGCTCCGGAAGACCATCCAAAGGTTAAAGAGCTGCGGGATCTGGTTCTGTGGTCAGAGGGACAGGTGTGGTGTTCGCCAGAGCGTCACGGTGCAATGTCTGCTGTATTCAAAGCCCAGATCGACTGGATTCCTCTCACGATGGGCGCTGTCCGACCTAGTCAGGGCAAGACTCTCGCCGTCATGCAGGTCTGCGGTGGATCTCAGTCCTTTAACACGGTAAACCAGCTGCGAATCCTCGGGCGCTGGATGCGGATGATCACCATCCCAAACCAGTCGTCAGTACCCAAGGCTTTCCTAGAGTTCGACGACTCAGGGCGTATGAAGCCATCTGCCTACTACGACCGTGTGGTGGACGTGATGGAGGAATTGATGAAGTTCACGCTGATGATTCGGGGCCGGGAAACGTATCTGGTAGACCGCTACTCGGAGCGTAAGGAAAGCGCTGAGGCACTCTCGAAACGAGTCAATCAAAGATCGATTTGAGCCACCAAGGGGATAGAGGATGAGCAAGACGACAGTAAGGATTGCGCAGATTTCGGACGCTCTAGCCATCCAGGCAATTTACGCACCGATGGTTGAGCGCACTGCGATTTCGTTTGAGCTTGAGCCGCCTACAGTCGAAGAGATGGCCAAGCGAATTGGGTCGACTTTGCCGACTTACCCGTATCTGGTAGCGGAGCGAGAAGGCCAGGTCATCGGCTATGCATATGCCAGTCAGCACCGGGCTCGTGAGGCCTATCGCTGGTCGGTCGACGTTACCGTGTACATATCGCCAGAAGCGCACCGTAGTGGTGTCGGTCGGGCGCTGTATGACGTGTTGCTGCCTACCTTGAAAGGGCAAGGGTTTCACGCAGCCTATGCCGGGATTGCCCTGCCCAACGATGGCAGCGTAGGGCTGCACGAAGCCCTTGGCTTCGCTCACATCGGTACGTATCCAGAAGTGGGATTCAAGCATGGCGCGTGGCGTGACGTTGGGTATTGGAGAATTGCACTGGATGGCAAGCATCCGCCAAAACCGCCCGTGCTGTTCAGTGAGATCAGTCCGCAGATTTAGGCCAGAGCAGCTCTTGGCGAACCTAAGTTACAAAAGGATCAATTATGCGCGCTGATTCTTCTCTTGATCTGGCGCTGTGGATGTGTGGGATATGAATATAATCCATGCTTGTGATCTGCTTTACCCCTCGGGAGGAGCCGCGCTTATGGAGACGAAGTCGTAATAAGCATAGTCGGTCACTATGCTTATGCTTTGGCTCAGATTTTGCCTTGTTTTTTGCTGTAGAATGGAAGCCATAAAACCAATAAAAAGAGTGAGAAAATCACCATGGCATTTCAGTTCATGCACGTCGACTCATTCAGTAGATCGACACCCAAGACCGGCAAAACAGGCGGTCATTCAGTACGGTCGATTATTGCTGAGGCGAATCGAGAGCCCGACGCAATTCCCCACATTGATGAACCCCAAGTCCCTACATTGCTCTTTGGTAAGCCCATCGAGGAGCTTGAAGCCACATGCGAAGCATGGGCGGCAGGCACCACTGACGCGCTTGGCAGAAAGGTCCGCAAGGACGCCCTGTGCCTGCTTGGAGGCGTTTTCTCTGCGCCGGGCGGCACCGATCCAGCCGCATGGGAGAAGATCAAGGGCGACGCCCTCGACTGGCTCCAGGGGCGCTACGGCGACCGGTTGCAGGCGGTGCTGGAACACAAGGATGAGTCGCACCCCCATTGCCATTTCTATATCGTGCCTCGCCCTGGCGAGAGCTTCGATGCGATCCACGATGGCAGGCGAGCGGCCAGCGAGCTAGGCAAGGGAGTCAAGAAAGGCGAGCGGAATAAGGCCTACATTGCCGCAATGCGTTCTTTCCAGGACAGTTATTACGATGCAGTTGGGGCACCCAACGGGATGACCAGAATTGGCCCTGCTCGTCGCAGGCTGACCCGGGAGGAATGGAAGCTGGAACAGCTCCAGGCCGAAGCGGTAGGGGCGAAAATGGAGCAGGCCAATGCGATAATGGACCACGCTCAGGATCACCTAAAGAGCGCTCAAGTTGACGTGACGGCGCTCAAGGCTGAAGCTTTGGCCGAGGCCAGGGCTATCAATGAAAAGGCTCTGAAGGCGGCAGATACAGCGCATGCTGAGGCGATCCGCGAAGGGCTTGAGCGCGGCACTAAGGAATTTGAAAAGTCCTCGATTTGGTCCAAAGTGAGCGGCTTCCTTGCGGCCTCAGTGCGCGAGCGAGATGCCCTAAAAAAAGAGGTCGAAAAGCTGACGGTTGAACAGGCCGAAACCAAGGGTTTGTTGGCCAGGATTAAGGCCGCAGGCCGATCAGTCGGCGCAAAATACAAGACCTTGGAGCGCAAGCTCGATAACGTCGTGCAGCAGTTAAAAATCACCGAGCGCGAGCGAAATCATCTACGGGCCGAGATGAAGGAATTGAAAGAGCGCGACCGTCAGTATGCCGGCTTCGATAAGCAGCTCTCAGATATAGCATGGGAGCGAGATGGCGAAAGAGCTAGGGCAGACCAGATATTGAGGCAGCTTTCCAAGCTGGAGGAATCTCATAAAGTGCAGGACGTTCCTACGGCACCATCAACCCGGTTTGCCAATGTCGAGCTTGGGCAAACGGTATAAATCCATTCTTGGAAGCTGCGCTCGGCAGCTCCACTTTTCCCACAGAATTGGCATGTAACTGAGCTTTGCTCCTCTATCCTGTCTAGAAGCCGCAGAAGTTCCGGTGGGGCTGAAACTGGCGCAGAAGCGCGTAAATACCCCGCTTTTGGCTGGGTATAGATCTGTACCCCAAACCTTTCACTTAGGGTTTTGATTTCTTTTATTAGGGGGTGCCACCCCGCGTACCGATCAATCATTTCGCTTCACGCATGCACATAGGATTAGACACACCGTCACTAGATCACAAAAGCGAGTTAGCACGCTATCTCTTCTTGACGACGCAAATACGGACAGTGATTCCGGTCTGGTCTCGATTCAGCTAAGTTTCATGTATATAATGTAAGTTGAATATATTTTCTTGAGTAAAGAGTATGAGCAAATATCTGGCACACGTTGAGGAGGATTTCGATAGGCAAGAACTGCTCTATCTGGAGTTGATTGATGCTTTTGGAGTGCGAGGAGTACATTTGCGACTATTAGAACTGCGCTCGGCTTTGAACAGTAATGCGAGTGCCAGCGTTATAGCTGCTAAACGGTTGTTTATAGATGGGGTGACAGAAAATGGGGCGCAGAACTAGAATGTTGTCATCCTATTAGCATGATATGACAAAAAGTGTAGGTGGATTATATGATTGACATAGCTCTAAGCTATCACGTTTTAGCATGCAGATAGAAATATACAACTATTATAGTTTGGTTGGTTAGTTCATTGTTCGCCCCTCAATTAAATGCGGCGAAAAAATGCAATCTGATAAGTACTCGAATTACAACCAGTGTGCGTTCGACGCAACTTCAGAGATGTTGGCGTTGCATAGCCATTTCTTTCCGATTTTTGACTATTTTTCTTCTGTAAGTAATGAAGCGCTGACTTTTCAAGAGAATGCTCTGAAAGCTTCAGTGCTTCGTAACTATGCAGAGCTGGAAAGTGAATACCAACGCAACCTGAGCATTTGTTTCGGGGAGTGCCATAAGGTCAGGCCTCTGCTTTTGCTAACACGGCCAAAGCTGGATCATCAAATCACCCTGAGAAACGCTTGGAGCTTCACGTTCGATGCTTTTGGGAGTGTTGAGATCTTCATGGCTGGCCTCGGTATCAGAGTCGGACATACTCAGAAGTACAACCTGAGTGATTTTCATAGGGCCAAGCAACGGGTCTCACGCTCGATACGCGAGCTTTATATCGAATGTCAAAACTTCATTGAGCGTTGCCACATTGCGCATGGCAACACTCCAGAATATGCCTTCGCGGTTATTCGTGGAGTTGACATTGAAAGGGTCCTTGATTAGGGCTGGTTGCTATTGCGTGACGGCTTCTTGTCGCGGGATAGCGAACAGCGTCGGGGTGCGGGGTGAATCCCCGCTGTTGAACTTAGGCACTCTTGTACTTTGAAGTGTCAATACTATAAACACCCACCTATTTACACTCATCCCCTGGGGCCATTTGGCCGAAGGTCGGTATGTCAATGTCATTGACATCGTTCACGTCTAAGCATACACAAATCAGATTTTAGTGTTTATGACATTGACTATGTTTATGGCATTGACAGCAGCTTACAGATTTTAGCGTATGTTAACGGATTTGTGCATTCAGGTGGTGCGTTGCATGCTAAGTAAGGGGCCGTGTAGCGATCAGGATTTAAAAATCTGGCTTGTTTTAGTAACTCTGACGCTGTTGGGCGAGCAAAATTGTTAAGGTTAGTGCGGTCCGCTTTTCTTGGGTAAATAGAAATAACTGTAACTTCAGTTTTTGCTTTTAGTTTTTCATCTAGCTGATCATGTAATGATGCCTTGGCTTCGACGGGCTTAATGGTGTCTTCAATATTCGTGACGACCTCATATTTATCGTTGGTCAATATATCGGTCATGCTCTCAAGAAAGCGAACCCCGATAACTCGTTTTGTCGATGCTCCATGCTTATTTATAATTTCTTCGCGAACCAATTCAAGATCCGCCAAGTGATTGCAGAGGAAGTTTTTAAAGGCTAGAAAGTTCGTGATTTTTGTATTTCCGCCCGATCTATCATGCATGCGGCACTCTGATAAGACTGCGCGCACACTCGCGGGAAGATTTGCTGTCGGGTCAGTTATTTTATTTATTGCTCGAAATAGCGTTAGAGATCCTTCTATTCCGTAATATTGCATTTGCCGTATCCCCATAGCTCGAATACCGGCGCGAACTCGCTCAACGTCGGCTATGGTTGATAGGTCCTGCTCTTTCCTGATTTTATCAGCCTGCTCGTCGTAGAGGTCGGTGCGGTCGAGTTTAGTGGCATCGACTGTCTTTCCTATATATTTCAGTACATAGGTTGCAGCCGCCACCCCATCGATTTCTTTGACGTCGGCCTGTCGTGATGTGAAATAGAAGTCTAGACACTTTTGAAAACTGTCTAGAGTGGTGGGATCTATGAACATCAGGATGTGCCAATGGACGCATCCATCCTTATGAAGCTCTGCTGTTCGCACACCGAAACATTTTTCAAGTGAGAACGGCGTTCCGCGTTTATTTAATAAGGCCCGAAGCTTTGCCCACGTGCGAGTTAAGTATTTTTGACTATCGAGGCTGCTCGTCTGATCGAAACTAGACCTTCCGTTCATTGGGTTTGGATGGTAATTGGCAGGTGCAGTGAGCGTTAGCATGTAGGGCATGAGGCCCCGTTCAATCGCGATAGCTTCAAGATTCTTTATAATAAAGTAGCTTTCATTGAATTTCCGTTCTGCTTGCTTTAAATGCAGGTCGTATAAATTAATGAGCTGGCCGGTTTCCTTAACAAGAACACTTCTCCGCTTTAAGAATTCCGCGTTTTTTTCGTCTCTGCGACGGATAAATGTCACAGTTTCATTTGAGCAATAATCTATGTCGGTTTTGCCACCGATCGATCTTGTTTTTGCCTCATGTTCTAGCCGTGCGTTGTGCACACATTTTGTGAATCTACGCTTTACAAAGCTAAAATCTGTCAGATAGCTAATTTGTATAATGTGATCGCACTTCTGAACTGGGGCGCGTAGGTACGGGTAAATTGAGAGTTCAATCTCGCATAAAATTCGCAGTTCCTGATCATATCGAGCCGCTTCCTTTTTTAATATTTCATCTATTGGCTTGCAGGGGTGGGTTCCACACTCGATTAACCTCAATTTCTTTTCGAAATCGAGCGGAAGTTGGGGGTTGAAATCACCGGAAAATAACTGGCGATATTCTGGAAGGCAATCCTGTTGGATATGCTTTATCTTAGCTTGGATTTCGAAGATAAAATGTTTCGTCAGCCCGCTAACCTGGTCAGCAGTCAAGCGGCGCAACATTCTTTTGTTGCACGGATCAAATAACGTTATGACGTTATCTGTGACTGCTGAAGGTTTAGGCTGGTTGGAAAGCATCGACCAAAAATCACTTTTCTATTTTTGGACAATTTGGCACGTCAACCGAAGACGTAGGTAGACTTATCATCCACTCTTCGATCTCTGAATTAATCCAGCGACTTGCTTTCCCTATTTTCCGTGCTTTAGGAAACGTATCATCACTGATTAATATGTAAATCGTGTAACGAGATAGACGGATTTTTTTTGATAGTGTTGCAAAATCTAAAAGATAGTCGGACATTTTGTATGCTCTTATTATTATTTGTGTTTCAGCTTTCTTTCTTCATCGAGATAGCGCTGCTTAGTGCGCTGTTGCTGGGTGAGTCCAAGAGAAAAGTGTGTTGCTACGAGTGATTCAATTCCCGAGTCCTGCCTGTCTGAATTAAGGAAGCTTGGGGCATGGGAACTGAGTCACATATCAGATGGTGTCAGCCAGGTGGCTAGGCCCGCCCATAGGTAGCTTGCGAATCCAGTCGTTGATTTCGCTCTCGACCCATCGACTCGCTCTTCCTAGTTTCCTAGGGCAGGGAAATTCATTGTTGCGAATTCTGTCATAAATGGACTTTCTCGACAGGCAAACCTTAGTCGCGACCATCGGTAAAGTGAGTAGGCTTTCGTTCATGCTGTGTTCCTTGTTGTGAGTTGGTATGTCAAGGATACTCAGTGTTTATGGGGGTGTTCAACCGTATAAATACCCGCTTTCTTGACGGTTTCAGTTTCCTCTTCTAGGTTTTCTACGGCCTGTGTACTGTTGCGATAAATGAAATAAATACTATTATTTTCAAACGATCGTTTCAATCGCGGCGTATCCAGATTACTGAGTCGCACACAAAGTCGTAAGCTGTCTAAATCGAGTGGTGCAGGGTGAGAGGCGGGCGTAATGGCTGGGAAGAATCAAAGTGCGCTAGATAGCGCGAAGCTTTTGCAAAACGCTCTGGATTCGATATGTCTAGGCGTCGAGGATTACAAGCTGAGCATTGAATCTGCTGATAGGTCGATTCGGGTAGTCTCCGCTGCCCGCAACCTTTTTGCAGGGGTGCTGCTGCTGTTCAAGTACAAAATTGCAGTGATGGCAGGGTCACCCGAGAACGCCGCTAAGCTGATCTACAAAACCAAGGGGTTTGAGGCGCGTATTCGTCAGGACGGAGGCGTTGATGTTGTGCTCCAGCAGGAATCGCGGACCGTCGACGTAAAGGACATACAGAAGCTTTTCAAAGATCTGAATGTCGTTACCGATTGGGGCGTACTTAATGAGCTTCAACGATGCCGTAATGACCTGGAGCATCTACATGCTCAGCATCCCATCGAGGAAATAAAAAGATTCCTCGTGGCCCTGTTTCCGCTTCTAAGAGATTTCATCACCACTGAAATCAGGGAAAACCCATATGAGCTTCTAGGTGCGACTTGGGATGTGATGCTTCAAAATCATGATTTCTACTCTAGGAACTTGGCGGACTCACGATCCCGGTGGAGTGCTCTTGGTGTCCTGGACCACACTATGGAGCTTTTTCAAACGTGCTTATGCCGCGCTTGTGGCTCTGCGCTGCTGGAGCCGTATAGGGAGGACGCCGCATCGTCGCTCCGCTTCGACGATTCAGAATTTCGCTGCTCTTGCATGGCTTGTGGGCAGACCGATTCCTTCACTGAGGTGTTGGCCGAAGAGCTAAGGTATTTAAAGGAAAACCCTTTCGATGAAGCAGAGGTAATTATCGAATGTGAGCATTGCTGGCATCCGACTTTCGATCTATCTGAGGGCATCTGCCATCTCTGCACGTACGAATGTCATCCGGCGAAATGCTCAGAATGTGATTCGTTCCTTGATCAGGACCAGAATAAATTTGGTTCTCTGTGTAACGGATGCGAGGAGGCGGCCTACCAGATGCGAGAATATGAGCTTACGGTAAGGGCAAGTGGCGGTAGCGATGAAGATGAGGTCTAGCGCGTACGGAGGCCAGGTGAGGTTATGCAGCGTTTGGAAAGTGGCACGCAAAACGGCACGCAATGCGTGCCGTTTTTTTGTGTGTCAACAGCCGGTAAGGCTGAATTGCTTGGTTTATATGGTGGGCCCACACGGATTTGAACCGTGGACCAAAGGATTATGAGTCCTCTGCTCTAACCAACTGAGCTATAGGCCCTCAGTAGGTCGCGGATTATAGCGACGGTTTCTCGGCTGTGCTATCCGAAAAGTCTGAAACGGCGATGCGAAGGAAGGTTGCGGCGAATTCGTCGGCGGGCAGGGGCAGGCTGACGATGTAGCCCTGGATTTGTTCGCACCCTTCGGCGGTGAGGAATTGCTGCTGTGCCTGGGTTTCCACGCCCTCGGCGATGACGGTGAATTGCATGCTGCGGCCCAGGGCGATGATCGCGCGGACAATGGCGGCGTCGTGGGGGTCGTCGGGCAGACCGCGGACGAAGGACTGGTCGATCTTGAGGATGTCCAGCGGCAGGCGCTTGAGGTAGCTGAGCGACGAGTAACCGGTGCCGAAGTCGTCGATGGCCAGTTGCACGCCCAGGCGTTTGAGTTGATGCAGCACCGCCAGGGCTTCTTCGGCCTGGCTCATGATGAAGTTTTCGGTGATCTCCAGTTGCAGGAAGCCCGGCGGCAAATGGTTGTCGGTCAGCAGTTGCTCGATGCGCCCGAGCAGGTTGGGCTGGCGCAGTTGGGCACCGGCGAGGTTGACCGAGAGCGGGCCGAGGCTGTCGTAGACCAGGCCCCATTCGTACATCTGGCGGCAGGCCTGCTCCAGTACCCAGTCGCCGATTTGCAGGATCATGCCGTTTTCTTCGGCCAGCGGAATGAAGTGCTCGGGCGGCACGTCGCCGAAGGTCGGGTGGCGCCAGCGGATCAGGGCTTCGGCGCCCACCAGGCGATGGTCATCGAGGCTGATTTTCGGTTGGTAATAGAGCGTCAGTTCGTTGCGCTCGATGGCCCGGCGCAGTTCGTGTTCCAGCGCCACACGTTCGCTGGCCTGGGCGGTGAGGTCGCGGGTGTAGCTCTCGACCCGGTTGCGGCCCTTGGCTTTGGAGCGGTACATCGCGGCGTCGGCGTTTTTCACCAGGGTGGCGACGTCGTTGCCGTCCCGTGGGTACAGGCTAGTGCCGATACTGGCGCTGATAAAAAACTCATGTTCGCCGGCCTGGAATGGCGCGCCGAAGCAGTTCAGCAGTTTGCTGGCGATATGGTCAGCGTCGCTGGGCTGCTGCAGGCCGGGCAGCAGAATGATGAACTCGTCACCGCCCAGGCGCGCCACGGTGTCGATGTCCCGCAGCTGTTCTTTCAAACGCACGGCGATGCCCTTGAGCAACAAGTCGCCGACCGGATGGCCGAGGCTGTCGTTGATGTGCTTGAAGCGGTCGAGGTCGAGGAACAGCACCGCGCCTTGGCCGCCATGCTCGTGCTGGGCGGTCAGCGCGGCCTGCAAACGGCTCTCGAACAGCGTGCGGTTCGGCAAACCGGTGAGCGGGTCGTGGTGGGCCTGGTAATCGAGTTTGGCCTGGGCGTGCTTAAGGCTGGAAATGTCAGCGAACACCGCGACGAAGTGCGTAACCAGTTTTTCCCGGTTGCGCACGGCGCTGATGGTCAGCCAGCTCGGGTAAAGCTCGCCATTTTTGCGCCGATTGGAAATCTCGCCCTGCCAGTGACCTTCGGCGGTCAGTTGGTGCCACATCGCCGCGTAGAAGGCGCTGTCGTGCAAGCCAGAAGCCAACAGGCGCGGCGTATGGCCCAAGGCTTCGGTTTCGCTGTAGCCGGTGATTTCGCTGAACGCGCGGTTGACGGCGCTGATGTGCTGGCGGGTATCAGTGATCAACACGCCTTCGGCGGTGCTCTCGAATACCGTTGCGGCCTGTTGCAGTTTCTCCTGCATCATATGCCGTTCGGTGATGTCGCGGGCGATGGTGAGCATGCAGTCTTCGTCGCCAATCGGCAGCGGTCGGCTGGACATTTCGCAGAGGCGGATCTGTCCATCATTGCGGCGGATGTGGCAACTGAAATCACGCACGAAGCCGTCGCGGTTGAGCATCTCGAGCAGTTGATTGCGTTCGTTGAGATCGACCCAGATACCGAGGTCGAGGGTTGAGCGATCCAGCGACATGGCGCTGTTGAAACCGGTGATGCGGCTGAAGCCCTCGTTGACTTCAATCAGCAAGCCATCCCGTTGACGGGTCAGCAGCAAACCGTCCGGAGAGGCATGGAAGGCCTTGGCAAACTTCTCTTCGGAGGTTTGCAGTTGTTGCTGGGTTTCCTTGAGCTGGCTGATGTCGCGCACCACCACGACCAACGCCGGCATAGTGTCGAGTTCGAAAGGTTCGGCGGAGATCAAACCAGTGAACAACTGGCCGTTGCTGCGGCGGAACGGCATCTCGAGGTTGCGAATGCTCCCGGCCTGCAAACGCTGCAATAGCCCCGGGCCGACTCCAGGAATGCCCCAGATGTTCAGCGAGGAGGCGGTGAGGCCGATGACTTCTTCGGCGCGCAGGCCGATCTGTTCTTCGAACGCTTCGTTTACTTCCAGCAAGCAGCCGTCGGACAGCCGCGCGATAACCAGGATGTCCGGGCATTGCTGGAACACCGAGGCGAACTTTTGCTCCGACAAGCGCAAGGCTTCCTCGGTGCGTTTGGCGTCGCTGATGTCGATCATCAAGCCACGCATGATCGGATCATGCCCGTGTTCGATCAGGCTGACGATGTCGCGCACCCACAGGCAGCGGCCATCGGCAGTGATGACGCGGTAATCGAGGCTGTGGTCGCGCCCGGCGAGCACTTCGTGATCGCAGAAGTTCTGCGCGCGGGTCAGGTCGGCGGGGTGGATGATGTTGCGCCAGAACCCTGGAATCAGCCAGTGGGACAGCGGATAGCCGAGCAGTTCCTCGGCGTGGGGCGACACGTAGCTGTAGGTGAAGTCGCTGATCCGCGCTTCCCAGGCGATGGCCGACAGACTCTCGACCAGGCCACGGTAATGATATTCGCTGCTGCGCAGTTCTTGTTCCAGGTCGACCCGGCGGGTGATTTCCGAACTCAAGCGACGGTTGATGCGAATCACCACGGCCAGCACCGTCACCAGCAGCAACAGCCCGGGCAGGCCGTAGACCAGCAGATCCGACCAGAAGGTGCGGTGGTCCAGCACGTTGCCGACCCATTTACTCTGGATTTCACTGATCTCGGCCGGCGTCATGTCGGCCAGGACCTTGTCGAGAATCCCCACCAGTATTTTGTTGTCCCGTGGGACGGCCATGGCCAGTTGATAGCGATAGGGCGTCTCACCGCTGACGTACAAGCCTTCAAGTTTGAGTTGGCGCAGGCTCCAGACACTGGAAGCGAGGTCGCCGACCACTGCGTCGACTTCGTCAGTGGCCAACCCCTGCAGCGCCGAGCTGACGTTGGGCATCGGCACCAGGTTCAGATCCGGGTGATGGGTGCGCAGCAGTTCATGGGGCGCGTAGTTTTCCACGACGGCGATTTTCAAGCCGTACAGGTCCTGCAGCTTGCGCGGCTGGGTCCCGCCGACATGCGCCAGGATCACGATCGGGAAGTCGAGGTAAGGCCGTGTGAAAGACAGGAAACCCTGGCGCTCGGGCGTCGACATAACCCCCGGCAACAGGTCGATCTTGCCTTGTTTGACCTGCTCCAGTACCAGGGTCCAGCTAACGGGCTCGATGGGGGTGAGCTGGATGCCCAGACGGCCGCGAATCACATTGATGTAGTCCGCGGCGAGGCCCTGGTATTGGCCCTGCGCATCACGAAACTCGAATGGCGGCCAAGAAGCGTCCACGCCCAGGCGCAAATCCGGATGGTCCTTTAGCCAGCCACGTTCTTCATCGGTCAGAGTCAGCGCGCTAGCCGTTGCGGTCCAGGTAATCAGCAGCAGGAACAGCAGGGCTGGCGATCTGGGCATAACGGTCTCGTTATGGCTCGGGGGAATGGTTCGAGTGTAGACGGGGTACGGGCCAGAGGGGGGAGGCGCGGGGTGTTTTATCTGCACATAGCAAAACCCCCGGCGGGGCCGGGGGTTTTGAGGTTACTCGTCGAGGAAGGAGCGCAGATGCTCGCTTCTCGTCGGGTGGCGCAATTTGCGCAGCGCCTTGGCTTCGATCTGACGAATCCGCTCACGGGTGACGTCGAACTGCTTACCGACTTCCTCAAGGGTGTGGTCGGTATTCATGTCGATGCCGAAACGCATGCGCAGTACCTTGGCTTCACGGGCGGTGAGGCCCGACAGCACTTCGCGAGTCGCTTCTTTCAGGCTCTCAACGGTGGCCACATCGATTGGCGACTGCATGGTCGAGTCTTCGATGAAGTCACCCAGATGGGAGTCTTCGTCATCACCGATCGGGGTTTCCATGGAGATCGGCTCTTTAGCGATCTTCAACACCTTGCGGATCTTGTCCTCAGGCATTTCCATGCGTTCGCCCAGCTCTTCCGGGGTCGGTTCGCGACCCATTTCCTGCAACATTTGCCGGGAAATACGGTTGAGCTTGTTGATCGTCTCGATCATGTGCACCGGGATACGGATGGTGCGGGCCTGGTCGGCGATCGAGCGAGTGATCGCCTGACGGATCCACCAGGTGGCATAAGTCGAGAATTTGTAGCCGCGACGGTATTCGAACTTGTCTACCGCTTTCATCAAGCCGATGTTGCCTTCCTGGATCAGATCGAGGAATTGCAAGCCACGGTTGGTGTACTTCTTGGCAATGGAGATCACCAGACGCAAGTTCGCTTCGACCATCTCTTTCTTCGCGCGGCGAGCCTTGGCCTCACCGATCGACATGCGACGGTTGATGTCCTTGATCTCGGCAATCTTCAGCCCGGTTTCGGCTTCGAGAGCGGTCAGCTTCTGCTGGCAACGAACAATGTCGGCCTGCAGGCGGCCAATGGCTTCAGCGTATTTGCTTTTGCCTTTGGCCAGGGCATCGGTCCAACTTTCGTCGACTTCGTTGCCCGGGAACTGGCGCAGGAAATCGGCACGCGGCATACGGGCATCACGCACGCAGAGCTGCATGATCGCGCGCTCTTGCTGACGCAGACGATCCAAGGCACCGCGAACCCGCTCAACCAGGCCTTCGAATTGCTTCGGCACCAGTTTGATCGGCATGAACAGCTCGGCCAGCGCCAACATCTCGGCAATCGCCTGCTTGTTTTCACGACCGTGCTTTTTCAGGGCCTTGCGAGTGATTTCCATCTGGTCGGAAACCGCGCCAAAACGCTGGGCAGCGATGACCGGATCCGGACCGCTTTCGGCTTCTTCTTCGTCATCGGTGGCTTCGGCTTCTTCGTCGTCGGTGTCGTCGTCCGCTTTCACGGCTTTCGGATCGATCGGCGGAGGCACTTCTGCCGCGGGTGGTGCGATACCGTCGTCCGGGTCGATGTAACCGCTCAGGACGTCGGACAGGCGACCACCTTCGGTGGTGACGCGGGTGTACTCGGAGAGAATATGGTCGACCGTGCCCGGGAAGTGCGCGATTGCGCCCATCACTTCGCGGATGCCTTCTTCAATACGCTTGGCGATTTCGATTTCGCCTTCACGCGTGAGGAGCTCGACCGTACCCATTTCACGCATGTACATGCGCACTGGGTCAGTGGTGCGACCAATGTCGGTCTCGACCGCAGCCAACGCCGCTGCAGCTTCTTCGGCCGCGGCTTCGTCGGTATCGGCGTCGGCCAGCATAAGGGAATCCTTATCTGGCGCAACCTCGAATACGTTGATCCCCATGTCGTTAATCATGCGGATGATGTCTTCCACCTGTTCCGGATCTGAAATATCCTCCGGCAGGTGGTCGTTGACCTCCGCGTAAGTCAGGTAGCCCTGCTCACGACCAAGGGTGATCAACTCTTTGATACGAGACTGCTGTTGCGCTTTTCCGGACATAACACCCTATCCACTGAAGGTCTTGGCGGGCAAAAAACAAGCCGAGGATTATACCTGAGCTATGACCTCACGCGCCAGTTGAGGTCGGGCTTGATGCGGAAACATTGCGACTTAAAAGGTCGCGCAGTTGATTTTTCTCTTCAATGCTCAACTCGCTTTGACGAGCTTTCCTGAGCAGTTGTTCCAGATTTCGCTCGCGTTGGCGGGCTGACAAGCTAGTAATGGTGTCGAAAAACTGTTGTTCAAGGTTATCTCCATCAATCAGCCATTCCTTCTCCGCCAATGCCTTGAGCAATTTCCCTTGCTCGGTGCCGTGCCATCGGGCGATCAACTGAAAAGAGTTTAGCTTGGGATTCTTCTGTACGGCTTCGAGCAGGGCTACCAGCAATTGCGTGTTGGTGTGATCCTCAGCCGCGAAATGCCCTGCGTCCTCGACCTTCTCCGCCAATTGCGGGTGATGCAGCAAGGTACGCAAAGCCGCCAGTGTTGGGGGTTCGACGGCGGCCGGCACGCGTGGGGCACGTGGCTGGTCACGATCACTGCCACGCTTGCCGTTTTTGTCCCAAGACTTCTTGTCCCACTTCTTGCCGCCGGCGCCGGGTTTCTTCGGTGTCCATTCCTGCTGCGGCGTGTACATCTCCTGAGGCCGATGGTAGTCGCTGAAATCCGGCATGGCGCCGTAATCGACGCCCGGGTCGTAAGTGGGCGGCGCATCTTGAGGTGCGCTCCGCACCAATTGACTGACCGCCTCGCCACTGAGGCCGGTGATTTCCGTCAGACGCTGACGCATCAGGATCCGCAGATTGGCGCCCGGCACCTTGTCGATCAGCGGTGCGGCGAGGGTGGCCATGTGTGCCTTGCCCTCGAGCGAGCGCGGATCCGCTTCTTCGGTCAGTTGCTGGAAAAAATAATCCGCCAGCGGCTGCGCGTGTTGATTGATCCGTGCGCGAAAGGCGTCGGTGCCTTCGGAGCGGACCAGGGTGTCCGGGTCTTCGCCTTCGGGCAGAAACAGAAAGCGTGCACGCCGCCCGTCCTGCAGGCTCGGCAGCGTCGACTCCAGCGCCCGCCACGCGGCGTTGCGGCCGGCCTGGTCGCCATCAAAACAAAACAACACGTTAGGCACCACGCGAAACAACCGCTTGAGGTGCTCTTCGCTGGTGGCCGTGCCCAAGGTTGCAACGGCATTGCGCAGACCTTGCTGAGCCAGGGCAATCACGTCCATGTAGCCTTCAACGACGATGATTTCGTCGAGGTTGCGGTTGTTCTTGCGTGCTTCGTACAGGCCGTAGAGTTCTTGGCCCTTATGGAAGACCGGGGTCTCCGGTGAGTTCAAATACTTGGGCTTGTCGTCGCCGAGCACGCGCCCGCCAAACGCGATGATCCGGCCACGGCTGTCGCGGATCGGGAACATCACGCGGTCGCGGAAGCGGTCGTAGCGCTTGCCGGTCTCGGCGTTTTCGATCAGCAGGCCCGCATCAACCATCGCTTTCTGTTGCAGTGTGTCGCTGCTCAGGTGCTTGAACAGGTTGTCCCAGCCTGGCGGTGCGAAGCCGAGGCCGAAGTCGCGGGCGATTTCGCCGGTCAGGCCGCGACCTTTCAAGTAATCGACCGCTGCTTTGCGCGATGGATGGCTTTTCAGCGCCTGGCGATAGAAATCGGCGGCGGCAGTCAGCAGCGGGTACAGCGGCGAGTCGGTGGGCTGGCGCGGTTTGTGCGCCCGGCCACTTTCCTCGCGGGGTATTTCCATGCCAGCGGCTTTGGCCAGTTCTTCGACCGCCTGGATGAAGTCCAGGTTGTCGTGGTCCATCATGAAGCCGAGGGCATTGCCGCCGGCGCCGCAGCCGAAGCAGTAGTAGAACTGCTTGTCGGGGCTGACGCTAAACGACGGGGTTTTCTCTTTGTGGAACGGGCAGCACGCGGTGTAGTTCTTGCCGGCTTTTTTCATTTGCAGGCGCGAGCTGACCACGTCGACGATGTCGGTACGGTTCAGAAGGTCGTCAATAAAGCTCTGGGGAATCAGCCCGGCCATGGCGTTCTCATCTTCACTACGTGCAAAAGGGGCCCAAAACGTTGGGCGGGCGACATCGGGTCAGTGTGTGGCGCACGGCAAATGTGCGGCTCGACCGGGTATCGTCTGCGTCATCGCTGTCGGGGAGTGTATCTGCCGAAAATCCACTGACGTTAGTAACTATCAGCATTCGACTATTTGAAAGTGTTGCGCTGAATCCGGTCACGACCCGTAAAGGTCTCGGAGAGCTCAAAAATCGGGCACGCAGCAGGTGCCTTGGGCTGATCGTCGTAAGAGGAATCAGTGGGGTGTGCTCGTCAGTAGCCTTGGAAGGCTCGTCAGAAGAGACGTGCACCGCTGGCAAAAGAGCCAGGTCTGACGCTGTAAAACAGGTTGTCGCGGTCGCGTCTGCGGCGTTGACGGGTGAACCATTTCAAGCGATATCCGCAAATGCCATAAGCCCGGCTGAGGGCCGGGCTTGGCAGAAGCTTGCTACGAACGTCTGTGTATTAGTACAGACGAACGGCGCGGCGCTGTTCGCGCTGAACTTTCTTGGCGTGACGCTTAACAGCGGCTGCTGCTTTACGCTTACGCTCAGAAGTTGGCTTCTCGTAAAATTCGCGGCTACGAACTTCAGCCAGTACACCGGCTTTTTCGCAGGAGCGCTTGAAACGACGCAGAGCTACGTCGAAGGGTTCGTTCTCTTTAACTTTGACGGCTGGCATCCAGAGCTACCTTCATTCATTACCGGGGTCAACATCCTCGCGGCAAAAGAGCACTTGAAGACGTCGGTTTTTAAGGGTTGCGGATGTTAACCCCTCATCGCTCGGAATGCAAAGCCTCTGATCGAAAACCGCTGGTCGGGGCATCGCGTGGCGACTATTATGCGCGCCTTCGAATTTAGCCTAAACAAGGCGCAAACCCATGCTAGTACTGGGATTAGAAACCTCCTGCGACGAAACCGGTGTCGCATTGTACGACAGTGAACGCGGGTTGCTGGCTGACGCATTGTTCAGCCAGATCGACCTGCACCGCGCCTACGGCGGCGTAGTGCCGGAGCTGGCCTCGCGTGATCACGTCAAACGCATGCTGCCCTTGATCCGCCAGGTGTTGGCCGAAGCGGGCTGCGTGCCGACCGAGATCGACGCCATCGCCTACACCGCCGGCCCCGGTCTGGTCGGGGCGTTGCTAGTGGGTGCTTCATGCGCGCAGGCGCTGGCGTTCGCCTGGGGCATTCCGGCCCTCGGCGTGCACCACATGGAAGGCCACTTGCTGGCGCCAATGCTGGAATCAAAACCGCCTGAGTTCCCGTTCGTCGCTTTGCTGGTCTCTGGCGGGCACACGCAACTGGTGCAGGTCGACGGCATTGGCCAATACAGCCTGCTCGGCGAAACCCTGGACGATGCCGCCGGCGAGGCATTCGACAAGACCGCGAAGATGATGGGGCTCAATTATCCTGGCGGTCCGGAAATCGCCAAATTGGCGGAGAAGGGCAGTGCAGGACGTTTCGTTTTTCCGCGCCCGATGTGTGATCGCCCGGGCCTGGATTTCAGCTTCAGCGGTCTTAAAACCTTTGCCTTGAACACCTGGCAGCAAAGCGTCAGCGCCGGAGACGACCGCGAGCAAGCCCGTTGCGACATCGCGCTGGCGTTCCAGCAAGCCGTGGTGGAGACTTTGACCATCAAGTGCAAGCGAGCGCTGAAGCAGGCGGGCATGAAGCGCCTGGTGATCGCTGGCGGCGTCAGCGCCAACAAGGCGTTGCGTCTGTCGCTGGAAAAGATGCTCGGCGACCTCAAGGGTGACGTGTTTTACGCCCGTCCGGAGTTCTGCACCGACAATGGCGCGATGATCGCGTTCGCCGGTTGCCAGCGCTTGCAGGCCGGCCAGCACGAAAGCCTGGCGATCAGCGTGCAAGCGCGCTGGCCGATGGAGCAGTTGTCGCCGCTTTGATGAGTTCGTCTGGAAGATTCAGAAATGCCGTTCGCGCCCGGCAAACAGGTCGCGTAGATTGCCGCGATGGCGCCAGACGATTAGTCCGGTCAGCACGGTCATCGGCAGCAACGCCGCCGGTTCCTGCCAAGCCAGCAACGGCAGGGTCAGGGGGGTGGCGATCAGCGCTGCCAGCGAGCTGGTGCGGGTCAGGTAGAACGTCAGCAGCCAGGCGCAAATCGCCAGCAGTGCGGCCGGCGGGTAAAGCCCCAGCAGCATGCCGGCGGCGGTGGCGACGCCTTTGCCGCCGCGGAAACGAAAGTACACCGGGAACAGGTGGCCGATGACCGCGCAGACGCCGATCCAGGCCTGTTCTTGCAAGGAAAGGCCGGCGAGGCTGGCGATCAGCACCGGCAGCAAGCCTTTGCAGAGATCGCCGATCAGGGTCAGGATCGCCAGTTTGCGGCCCGCTAGACGCAACATGTTGGTTGCGCCGGCATTGCCCGAGCCACTCATTCGCGGGTCCGGGAGACCGGTCAGGCGGCTGAGCAAAATGGCGAAGGACAGCGAGCCGAGCAGGTAGGCGAGGAGCGCCAGTAACCAAAACATGCTAACTATTCCGGGCAGGGACGCCCTGATTCTAACGGCGCATTGCGCCCTTGTCGTGCAGCGGAGAAAAGTGCTTGGACAGAGTGTTTATCGAGGGTCTGGAAGTCGACACCGTGATCGGGGCCTACGACTGGGAACGAGACATCCGACAGTGCCTGCGCCTGGATCTGAGCTTTGCCTGGGACAATCGCCCGGCCGCTGCGGGCGATGACCTGAACCTGGCGCTCGATTACGCCAGCGTCTCGACGCGCATTCAGGCGTTTGCCGAGCACGCCAAGTTCGAGTTGGTGGAAACCTTTGCCGAGCGCCTCTGTGAGGTGCTGATGAGCGAATTCAACATTACCTGGATGCGTCTGAAACTGACCAAGCCAGGGGCCGTCCCGGCAGCCACCGGGGGCGTGGGCGTGGAGATTGAGCGCGGATGTCGCTGACTCAGGTTTTTCTCGGGCTCGGTAGCAATATAGAGCGCGAAACCCACCTCCAGGCAGGGCTTGAAGCGCTGGCCGGGTTTCTGGTGGACATGCGCTGTTCGGCGGTGTTCGAGAGCCAGCCAGTGGGCATCAAGAGCGGGCCGTTCTTCAATTTTGTGGTCTCGGCCTTCACCGATCTGCCGCTGATGGAGCTCGACCGCCGCTTGAAATTCATCGAGGCCGACAACGGTCGCTATGCTCCGGACCGCAAGGGCCTTCCGCTAGACATCGACGTATTGCTGTTCGGCGACCTGGTGGGCAATTTTGATGGCCTGATCCTGCCGCGCGCCGAGATTCTGAAAAACGCCTTTGTGCTGTGGCC
Source organism: Pseudomonas rhizozeae (assembly GCF_031583775.1). Taxonomy (NCBI): domain Bacteria; kingdom Pseudomonadati; phylum Pseudomonadota; class Gammaproteobacteria; order Pseudomonadales; family Pseudomonadaceae; genus Pseudomonas; species Pseudomonas rhizozeae. The sequence goes on along the minus strand of NZ_JAVLSB010000036.1, from coordinate 49,981 downwards.
GTTGTCGCTGATCGCGCCGGACAGGCTGCATCCGGGTGTAGGCAAAAGCTTCGCGGCCCTGTGGGCCGATGCGCAGATTGATCAGGTGTTGGCGCCAGTGTCGTTTGAGTGGCGCGGTCAGCCACTGACATCTTCAGATCTTCTGTGAAATTGAAGGCTCCTTCGCGAGCAGGCTCGCACCCACATTGGCTTGACTAACCCCGTGGGAGCGAGCCTGCTCGCGAATGGAGTATTGCGGCCTAACTCTCAGGCTGACGCCGCCTCTTTGTAGGCCTTCAGCACCTTCAACCGCTCACGCTTGATCGCCTCACCCAGCTCTGGCCCTTTGAATCCCTTCTCCAGCAACGGTTGCACCTCCACCGCCCGTGCAGCTGAAGCCGCGCCACGCAGATACTCCGCCTGTGGATAACTGCGCTGCTCCAGACCTTTTCGGCCTCGGGCGTCCATTTCGCACGCGGCGATAAATTCCTCAAACCGTTGCGGCCGGCGATAAACATCGAAACTCTGCAACAACGCCAGCAAGGTCGAGGCTTTGAGTTCCAGCGCGCGATGGCCGTGGGTGTGGTACTCGCCCACCAGCAACGCCAGTTCCTGGCAATCGCGCGGCGCCTTGAATCGTTCGTTGACCGCTTTGATCAGTTTCAAGCCTTTGAACTCGTGGGCGATGTGCCGTGGCCATTCGCTCTTGGGTGTCAGGCCTTTGCCGAGGTCATGCAACAGGCAAGCCCAGCGCACAGTCAGCGGCTGCTCGTTCAACGCCGCTTGATGCAGGACGCTCAAGGTGTGTACGCCGGTGTCGATCTCCGGGTGATGGGCTTCGGGTTGCGGCACGCCAAACAAGGCGTCGACTTCCGGCATCAGCACTTCAAGCGCGCCGCAATCTCGTAGCACTTGGATAAACACCTGCGGCTGATCTTCCATCAGTGCGCGGGAAATTTCTTTCCAGCTGCGCTCGGCAGTCAAGGCTTGCAGTTCGCCGGATTCGCTGAGCGCACGCATCAATTCCAGGGTCTCCGGGGCGATGCTGAATCCAAGTCCGGCGTAACGTGCGGCGAATCGGGCCACGCGCAGCACGCGCAGAGGATCTTCGGCGAACGCGGGGGATACGTGGCGGAGTACGCGGGCTTCCAGGTCCGATTGACCGTGGTAGGGGTCAGTCAGGTTGCCGTGATCGTCTTCGGCCATGGCGTTGATCGTCAGGTCGCGGCGAACCAGGTCTTCTTCCAGCGTGACCTCGGGGCTGGCATGAAACACGAAGCCGCCGTAGCCGCGACCGCTCTTGCGTTCGGTGCGGGCCAAGGCGTATTCGTCGCCGGTTTTCGGGTCAAGAAACACCGGGAAATCCGCACCCACCGGGCGAAAACCCTTGGCGATCATTTCCTCGGCGCTGGCGCCCACCACCACCCGGTCGATATCGGTGACAGGCTGGCCGAGCAAGCGATCGCGGACTGCGCCGCCCACTTTATAAATCTGCATAAAAAACCTCCGTAAGCCCGACAGGATAACCCTTGCGTCGAACTTGCGGAGGCGGGAAGCGTTTCAAAGATGAATGACGGCCAGGTCCAGTCGCCCGTAATCCCCCTCGGCGTGTTCGCTGCGCGGCGGTACGTGATGGGTTTTCATCACTTGGTCGCCTTGCAGGGTTTCCAAGTGAATGTCGAAGCCCCACAGTCGATGCAGGTGTTTGAGCACTTCCTCGGTGGACTCGCCCAGCGGCTTGCGGTCATGTTGCTGATGGCGCAGGGTCAGCGAACGGTCGCCTCGACGGTCGATGCTGTAGATCTGCACGTTGGGCTCGCGATTGCCGAGGTTGTACTGCGCCGCCAGGGTTTCGCGGATGGTCCGGTAACCGCTCTCGTCGTGGATGGCCGGTACCAGCAGGTCATCCTTTTGGTCGTCGTCGAGGATGCTGAACAGCTTGAGGTCGCGGATCACTTTGGGCGACAGATACTGCAGGATGAAACTCTCATCCTTGAAGCTGCTCATGGCGAACTTCACACTCGACAGCCAATCGGTGCCGGCGATGTCCGGGAACCAGCGATAGTCCTCTTCGGTGGGTTCTTCGCACATGCGCCGGATATCCCGGTACATGGCAAAACCCAGCGCGTAGGGGTTGATGCCGCTGTAGTAAGGGCTGTCAAAGCCCGGCTGCATGACCACACTGGTGTGGGACGTCAGGAACTCCATCATGAAGCCGTCGGTGACCAGGCCTTCGTCGTACAGGTCGTTCATCAGCGTGTAATGCCAGAACGTCGCCCAGCCTTCGTTCATCACCTGGGTCTGGCGCTGTGGATAAAAATACTGGGCGATCTTGCGCACGATCCGCACGATCTCACGCTGCCAGGGCTCCAGAAGCGGTGCATGCTTTTCGATGAAATACAGGATGTTTTCCTGAGGTTCGGCGGGGAAGCGCGCATTGTCCTTGTCGCTATACTTGTCCGCACCTTTCGGGATGGTGCGCCACAGGTCGTTGATCTGCTTCTGCAAGTGTTCTTCGCGGTCCTTCTGGCGGCGGCGCTCTTCCTCGGCGGAAATCGGGTAGGGGCGTTTGTAGCGGTCGACCCCGTAGTTCATCAGCGCGTGGCAGGAATCGAGCAAGTCCTCAACCGCGTCGATGCCATGGCGCTCCTCGCACTGCATGATGTACTGCTTGGCGAACACCAGGTAATCGATGATCGAACTGGCGTCGGTCCAGGTGCGGAACAGGTAATTGCCTTTGAAGAAACTGTTGTGGCCGTAGCAGGCATGCGCCACCACCAGGGCCTGCATGCAGATGGTGTTCTCTTCCATCAGGTAGGCGATGCACGGGTCGGAGTTGATTACGATCTCGTAGGCCAACCCCATCTGCCCGCGACTGTAGGACTTTTCGGTGCTGAGGAAGTGTTTGCCGTAGGACCAATGGTGATAGCCCAGCGGCATCCCGACCGACGCATAAGCGTCCATCATCTGCTCAGCGGTGATGACTTCGATCTGGTTGGGGTAGGTGTCCAGGGCGTAACCGGCCGCGATCCGACTAATTTCACGGTCGTAGGCCTGGATCAGCTCGAACGTCCATTCGGAGCCAGTGGAAATGGGTTGGCGTTTCTGCTCTTTGGCGGTCATGTCACTAACCTGCGCTGGAAGAGTTCACGGAAGACCGGATAGATATCCCCGGCCGAGACCAGTTGTTGCTGGGCAAAAGTTTCTGAGAAAGCGTCGGCGATGCGTTCGTACTCGAACCATAAGGCCTGGTGTTCGCGCGGGGTGATTTCGACGTAGGTGTAGTACTGCACGAACGGCATGATCTGGTTGATCAGGATATCCCGGCAAATGGGCGAGTCGTCGTTCCAGTTATCGCCGTCCGAGGCTTGCGCGGCGTAGATGTTCCACTCGTTGCTCGGATAGCGCTCGGCCATGATCTCTTGCATCAGCTTCAGGGCGCTGGAAACGATGGTGCCGCCGGTTTCCCGCGAGTAGAAAAACTCCTCTTCATCCACTTCGCGAGCGCTGGTGTGGTGACGGATGAACACCACGTCGATCTTGTCGTAGTTACGCTTGAGGAACAGGTACAGCAGGATGAAGAAGCGTTTGGCGATGTCTTTGGTGGCCTGGGTCATGGAGCCGGAGACGTCCATCAGGCAGAACATCACTGCTTTGGAGCTGGGGTTGGGCTGCTTGATCAGCAGGTTGTACTTGAGGTCGAAGGTGTCGAGGAAGGGCACGCGATGGATGCGCGCGCTGAGCTTTTCGATTTCTTCCTGCAAAGCCTGGATATCGCCGAAGTTATCCGGTTCTTCCAGTTTCAAGCGCTCGAGTTCGGCCTTGGCGTCTCGCAGTTTGGCCCGGCTGCTGCCGGACAGGGCGATACGCCGCGCATGGGCCGAGCGCAGTGTCCGGATAATGTTGATGCGCGAGGGATTGCCTTCATTGCTGATCCCGGCGCGCACGGTCTTGAAGGTGTCGGTGCCGGTCAAGTTGCGTTTGACCAGATTGGGCAGTTCGAGGTCTTCGAACATGAACTCCAGAAACTCTTCCTGAGTGATCTGGAACACAAACTCGTCCATGCCTTCGCCGGAATTGCCCGCCTTGCCAGGGCCTTTGCCACCGCCGCCGCCCTGGGGGCGAGCGATGTGTTCGCCGCTGGTGAACTCCTTGTTGCCCGGATGCACCACGGTTTGTTTACCGCCGCGCCCGTGATGCAGCACCGGTTCGTCGATGTCGCGACCGGGAATGCTGATTTGCTCGCCATGCTCCATATCGGTGATGGAGCGCCGGCTCACCGCCTCTTCGACGGCTTTCTTGATGTGATCACGGTAGCGCCGCAGAAAACGCTGGCGGTTAACCGTGCTCTTGTTCTTGCCATTGAGGCGTCGGTCGATCACATAGCTCATAGGCCCTCCGGGAGCTTCGAGTCATAAGCTTCAAGCTGCAAGACAGAAGCTTCGGAAACAAGCGGCGCGCGACATATGGCGACAATCCCGCAAACCCTGCGCTGTTGTCTTTTTGCCGTCGCGTGCCGCTTGCAGCTCCCTTACTGGGACTTTCTGACCCGCAGGTACCACTCGGAGAGCAGTCGTACCTGTTTGTCCGTGTAGCCACGCTCGACCATTCGAGTGACGAAGTCGTTGTGTTTCTGTTGGTCCTCTTTGCTGGCCTTGGCGTTGAAACTGATAACCGGCAGCAAGTCTTCGGTGTTGGAGAACATCTTCTTCTCGATGACCACCCGCAGCTTTTCGTAACTGAGCCAGGTCGGGTTCTTGCCGTTGTTGTTGGCCCGGGCGCGCAGCACGAAGTTGACGATTTCGTTGCGGAAATCCTTCGGATTGCTGATACCGGCGGGTTTTTCGATTTTCTCCAGCTCTTCGTTCAGGGCCACGCGGTTGAGGATCTCGCCGGTTTCCGGATCGCGGTATTCCTGATCCTGAATCCAGAAGTCTGCGTAGAGCACGTAGCGATCGAAGATGTTTTGTCCGTACTCGCTGTAAGACTCAAGGTAGGCGGTCTGGATCTCCTTGCCGATGAATTCGATATAACGCGGCGCCAGGTATTCCTTGAGGAAGCGCAGATAACGTTCGCGGGTCTCCGCCTGGAATTGCTCTTGCTCAATCTGCTGTTCCAGTACGTAGAGCAGATGCACCGGGTTGGCGGCGATTTCATGGGGATCGAAGTTGAACACCTTGGACAGGATTTTGAACGCAAATCGCGTCGACAGACCGTTCATCCCCTCGTCGACCCCTGCAGAGTCGCGGTATTCCTGGATCGACTTGGCTTTCGGATCGGTGTCCTTGAGGTTTTCGCCGTCGTAGACACGCATCTTCGAGTAAATGTTTGAGTTTTCCGGCTCTTTGAGGCGCGAGAGCACAGTGAACTGGGCAAGCATCTTCAGCGTGTCGGGAGCGCAATGAGCCTTGGCCAGGGAGCTGTTGAACAGCAACTTGTCGTAGATCTTCACTTCGTCGCTGACCCGTAGGCAGTACGGCACTTTGACGATGTAGATCCGGTCGATGAAGGCTTCGTTGTTTTTGTTGTTACGGAAGGTGTGCCACTCCGACTCGTTAGAGTGGGCCAGCAGAATGCCGGTGAACGGAATCGCCCCCAGGCCCTCGGTGCTGTTGTAGTTACCTTCCTGGGTCGCCGTCAGCAACGGGTGCAAGACCTTGATCGGCGCCTTGAACATTTCGACGAATTCCATCAGGCCCTGGTTGGCCCGGCACAGCGCCCCGGAGTAGCTGTAGGCGTCGGCGTCGTTTTGCGGGAATTCTTCCAGTTTGCGGATATCGACCTTGCCCACCAGCGCCGAAATGTCCTGGTTGTTCTCGTCACCCGGTTCGGTCTTGGCGACGGCGATTTGATTGAGGATCGACGGGTAGAGCTTGACCACCCGGAACTGGCTGATATCGCCGCCGAACTCAGACAGTCGCTTGGTTGCCCACGGCGACATGATGGTGTTGAGGTAGCGACGCGGGATGCCGAAATCTTCCTCGAGGATCGCGCCATCTTCCGTGGCGTTGAACAACCCCAGTGGCGACTCGAACACGGGCGAGCCTTTGATCGCGTAGAACGGCACTTTCTCGATCAGTTGCTTGAGCTTCTCGGCCAGGGACGACTTACCGCCGCCCACCGGGCCGAGCAGGTAAAGGATTTGTTTCTTCTCTTCCAGGCCTTGGGCGGCATGGCGGAAATACGACACGATCTGGTCGATGCATTCTTCCATCCCGTGGAAGTCTTCAAAGGCCGGATAACGACGGATCACCTTGTTGGAAAAGATGCGCGACAGCCTCGAATTGGTCGAGGTGTCCAGCAGCTCCGGTTCACCGATGGCCAGCAATAGACGCTCGGCGGCGGAAACGTAGGCGCTACGGTCCTGCTTGCACAGCTCCAGGTACTCTTGCAGCGAGAATTCTTCCTGGCGTGTGGACTCGAAGCGTTGTTGGAAGTGGCTAAAGATACTCATGACGTCACCTCGCTCGATACGTGGAGCCGACGCCGGATCACTCAGTCGATGCTGGCAGCAGCCGGATATGCAGCTGCTGTTTACCCCCCAGAACCCCTCAAGGCTCATCGCCCCGAAAGCTACTCCCGATGACCCGCGCGCCGGTGTACCGGCTCTCCCCTGTTTTGGATGGCCTGGGCTTAAGGATAGTTGGGAATTCAGGAGGTAAAGGCGAGATACGTAATTAGTTGTGGCAGACCGTTCGTCCGCCGCCGCGCAAGCCCACGGAAGCCGGGGCCTGCGCGACGTGAAAAAAATTATTCAGAGGTGCCTTGGGCCGTTTCCGCTGGATAGGTAGTGCGCCACAGCTCAAAACCGCCGTCCATGCTGTACACGTCGGAGAACCCTTGGCTGACCAGATAGGCGGCAGCGCCCTGGCTGGAATTGCCGTGGTAGCAGACCACCACGGTCGGTGCATCGAGGTCGGCGGCCTGGATGAAGGCGTGCAGCGAATGGTTGTCCAGATGCTTCGAGCCGCTGATATGCAGCGCGGCATAGGTGGCGGGGTCGCGTACGTCGACCACCACCGCGCCTTGTTCGCGCAGGGCCTGGGCTTGTTCTGGAGGGATGCGTTTGAATTCGCTCATGGCGGGCTCCTGTGGCCTGACTTGATGGCGCGACCTAGCGCGCCGCGGCGGCCGTGATGTGTTCGGGAAGAGGGTGGTGATGGGGCTTGGCGTGGCCCTGCTCATCGCATTCGCAAAGCAGCCGCGCGCCGGTATCGACATTCAGTAGCGTCATGGCGCCGCCCCACACGCAACCGGTGTCGAGGGCGAAAATGCCGGGCTCGTCGCAGCGGCCTTCGAGTGCCGCCCAATGGCCGAAGATGATCTTCAGGCCACGGGTCTTGCGCTCTATATGGCTGAACCAGGGCGCGTAGCCTGGCGGCGCGGTGTCGACGCCTTCCTTGCCCTTGAGTTCGAGCTTGCCTTCGCTGGTGCAGAAGCGCATGCGCGTGAAATAGTTGGTGATGACCCGCAACCGGGTCACGCCCTTGAGGTCGCTGTCCCATTTGGCGGGCTCGTTGCCATACATGCCATCGAGGAACGGCTCGATCAGATTGTCATCCCGCAGGGCTTCTTCCACCTCCGCGGCATATTTGAGGGCTTTGCGCAGCGACCATTGCGGTGGAATGCCGGCATGCACCAGGGCAATGTCCCGTTGCTCGTCGTAGTGCAACAGCTTTTGCTGGCGCAACCATTCGAGCAGCTCCTGGCCGTCCGGGGCCTCGAGGATTTCGCGCAAGGTATCGGCTTTCTTCAGGCGCTCGATGTTGCGTCCGGCCGCCAGCAGGTGCAGGTCATGATTACCGAGCACGCAGACTACGGACTCGCGGATGCTATAGAGGTAGCGCAGGGTTTCCAGCGATTGCGGCCCGCGGTTGACCAGATCGCCCACCAGCCACAGCTGGTCTTTGAGCGGATCGAAGGCCACTTGCTTGAGCAGGCATTGCAGCGCATCCAGGCAACCTTGCACGTCACCGACCGCGTAGGTGGCCATCAGTGCAAGGCCCCGGGGACGGCCAGGCGGAACGGCGCGATCACCGCATCGAAGTGCTTGCCGTCGTCAGCAATCATTTCGTAAGTGCCTTGCATGGCGCCGACCTTGGTGTTCATTACCGTGCCGCTGCTGTAGGTGTGGCTCGCGCCGGCCTCGATCAGCGGTTGCAGGCCTACCACGCCGGCGCCGCGCACTTCTTCGACATGCCCGTCACCGTCGGTGATCACCCAGTGCCGCGTCAGCAGCTTGGCCGGTAGCTGGCCATTGTTCTGCACGGTAATGGTGTAGGCGAAGGCAAAACGGTTGTGCTCGGGTTGCGATTGTTCTGCCAGATAGCGGGTGACGACGCTGACGTCGACCTGATAACGAGGATCGGACATGCAAAAGGCCTTAAAAGCGAAGCGGGACGCGGGGCGTAGCTGATGGAGCTCAGTCTAGGCAAGTATCGGGTAGTAAACCAGAGACGAGCGCTCGTGTCCTACCCGATAACACGCGGCGTCCGTCAGTCGGCGGCAGGCGCCTGTAGGACTTGTTCGCTGAGCTTGTCGGCCAGACGCACGAATGCCGCCAGATCAAGTTGCTCCGGGCGCAGGCTGCCGTCGACGCCAGCGGCCTCGATTTCGGCGTTGCTCAGCAACAGTTTCAGGGTGTTGCGCAGGGTTTTGCGCCGCTGGTTGAAGGCTTCGCGCACCACGCGCTCGAGCAGGCGATGATCCTTGGCCGGGTGCGGCAACACGGCGTGCGGCACCAGGCGGACGATTGCCGAGTCGACTTTCGGCGGCGGGTTGAACGCGCCGGGGCCGACGTTGAACAGGTGTTCGACGCGGCAGTGGTACTGAACCATGATCGACAACCGGCCCCAGTCACCGCCGCCCGGCCCGGCGGCGAGGCGCTCGACCACTTCTTTCTGCAGCATGAAGTGCATGTCGCGGATGATGCTGGCGTTGTTCAACAGGTGGAAAATCAGCGGAGTAGAGATGTTGTACGGCAGATTGCCGACCACCCGCAGGCTGTTCGGCGCGGCGTTGAGGCTGTTGAAGTCGAACTTCAGCGCATCGCCCTGGTGCAGGTTGAAATTGCTCTTGCCGGCGAACTGCTGGTTGAGGATCGGGATCAGGTCCTTGTCCAGTTCCACCAAATCGAGTTGCGCGCCGCTGTTCAGCAGGCCTTGGGTCAAGGCACCCTGGCCCGGGCCGATTTCCAGCAGGCGGTCTTCAGGTTTGGCGCGGATGGCGCGCAGGATGCGGTCGATAACGCCGGCATCGTGCAGGAAGTTCTGGCCAAAGCGTTTACGCGCCTTGTGTTGGTAGTGCTCGGTCATAAACGGGTCTCGGCCATCTGGTAGGCGGTTTCCAGGGCGACTTGCAGGCTGCCGGTGTCGATCTTGCCGCTGCCGGCCAGATCCAGGGCAGTGCCGTGGTCGACCGAGGTACGAATGATCGGCAGGCCCAAGGTCACGTTGACCGCTGCGCCGAAGCCTTTGTACTTCAGCACGGGCAGGCCCTGATCGTGGTACATCGCCAGCACCGCGTCGCAGTGCTCCAGATACTTGGGGGTAAACAGAGTGTCGGCGGGCAAGGGGCCGCGAAGGTCCATGCCTTCACCGCGCAGACGCTCCAAGGTGGGTTCGATGATGTCGATTTCTTCATGGCCCAGGTGGCCACCCTCACCGGCGTGGGGGTTGAGCCCGCAGACCAGGATGCGTGGCTGGGCAATGCCGAATTTATCTTGCAGGTCGGCATGCAGGATGCGCGTGACCCGCTCCAGGCGTTCCGACGTGATGGCATCGGCAATTTCACGCAGCGCCAGATGGGTGGTCACCAGCGCAACGCGCAGGCCGCGAGTCGCCAGCATCATCACCACTTGTGCGGTGTGAGTCAGGTCAGCAAGGAATTCGGTGTGGCCGGAGAAGGCGATTCCGGATTCGTTGATCACGCCCTTGTGCACCGGGGCGGTGATCATCCCGGCGAAATGCCCGTCGAGGCAGCCTTGACCGGCGCGGGTCAGGGTTTCCAGAACGAAAGCGGCGTTGGCTTTGTCCAGTTGCCCCGCGATTACCGGGGCACTGAGTGGGGTGTCCCAGACGTACAGGCTACCGGCGGTTGCGGGCAGGTCGGGCCAGTTGTCCGGGGTCACCGGCAACAGGTTGACGGCCACACCCAGTTGCGCGGCCCGCTCGATGAGCAGGTCGCAACTGGTGATGGCAATCAGGGGATGGGGCTGGGCTTGCGTGGCCAGCAGCAGGCACAGGTCTGGACCTATGCCCGCTGGCTCGCCGGGAGTCAGCGCGAAACGCCGGGGTTTCACTGCGCTGCCTGGTCTGCACCAGGGAGTTTGATCTCTACGTACGCTTCGTCGCGGATCTGACGCAGCCAGGTTTGCAGCTCTTCATCGTATTTACGGTTGCGCAGTACGGTCATGGCTTGCTGCTCACGGGCCTGGGACGTGCTGTCGGTGGCGCGGCGGCCGAGGACTTCCAGGACATGCCAGCCATATTGAGTCTGGAACGGCTTGGACAGTTGACCTTGTGGGGTCTTGGCCATCACTTCGCGGAACTCGGGCACCAGGACGTTCGGGTCGATCCAGTTAAGGTCGCCGCCGTTCAGCGCCGAGCCTGGGTCTTCCGAGAAGTTCTTCGCCAGTTCGGCAAAGTCTTCGCCGGCTTCGATACGGCTGTACAGCGAATCAGCCAGCGCCTTGGTTTTCAGTTCATCGCGGATCGGGCTTGGCTTGACCAGGATGTGGCGCACATGCACCTCATCACGCATTTGGGTTTCGCCGCCACGCTTGTCGAGAATCTTCAGGATGATGAACCCGCCCGGCGTACGCATTGGCTGGGTGATGTCGCCTACCGCCATGGTACCGAGCATGCGGTCGAACGGAGGAGGCAATTGGGCCGCTTTACGAAAACCCATGTCGCCGCCTTCCAGGGCGGTTTCACTGGCGGACTGGGCAATGGCCATCTGACCGAAGTCAGCGCCTTGCTTCAGTTGCTGGTACACCGCATCGGCTTTTTTCGCCGCCGCCTGGATGGCGTCAGAGTTTGCGCTTTCCGGCGTAGGAATCAGGATGTTGGCCAGGCGGAATTCTTCCGACAGCTGCATCTTGCCCAGGTCGGACGCGAGGAAGTTCTTCACTTCCTGCTCAGACACCTGAATACGCTCGGCCACACGGCGCTGACGCACACGGCTGATGATCATTTCACGACGAACCTGGTCGCGGGCGTCGTCATAGGACAGACCATCGCGGGCAAGGGCGGCGCGGAATTGATCCACGGACATGCTGTTGCGCTGGGCAATGGTGCCGATCGCCTGGTTCAGCTCTTCATCGGTGATGCGGATGCCGGAACGTTCGCCAATCTGCAGTTGCAGGTTTTCGACGATCAGGCGCTCGAGCACCTGTTGATCCAGCACGCCGGCCGGCGGTGGCGCCGAGCCGCGCTTGGCGATGGTTTGCTCGACTTCGTGAACCCGTTGGTCCAGTTGGCTCTGCATCACCACGTCGTTGTCGACGATCGCGACCACTTTATCGATGGACTGCACCGCGGCGTTCGCCGCGGTACCCAGGAACAACGCGCCCAGCATCAGCGGGCGCAGACAATCAGAAAGCTTGGTCTTCACGTTGACGATAACCTTGGATGCCTTTGTCGAGGAAACTCTCTACCTTGGCGCCGGTGAGGCCGCCGAGTCCCTTCAGAACAATTTGGAGGAAGACGCCGTGGTCGCCTTTTTCGTTTTCCGGGGCGTTCTGACTGAACTCGTCATAGCTGACCCAGTAACGGTTGATCAGGCGCAGTTTCCAGCAGCAGTTGTCGTACTCGAAACCACCGAAGGCTTCCAGTGTACGGTTGCGGTTGTAGTCATACTGCCAGCGGCTGATGGCGTTCCACTGCGGCACGATCGGCCAGATCACCGAGAAGTCGTGCTGTTGGATCTTGTAGTAGTCCTTCACGTAGCCAGGCTGGCCTGGAGCGCCGTAGTCACCACCGCCCACCGACCACTTACCGGTGTTCTGGTCGTAACGGATCTGGTCATTACGATAGCGATAGCCGGCGTTGATGACCTTGTTCGGGTTGTCTTCTGGCTGGTAGTGGAACATCGCGCTACCCGAACGAGGGCTGCGGCTGTCCGGGTCCCAGTTGTAATCGGCGGTGGCGCGCCAGTCACGGTTCCAGCGGTATTCGTATTCCAGGGCGTATGGCGACACATCAGACTGCGTGTCTTCGCGGGTCCGGGCGTCGATACCTGGCAGTTGGACTTTGCGGTCCTTGAAGTACAGGGCCTGGCCCACGCTGATGCGTTGACGTTCGAAGCCGTTTTCTTCAATCCAGCGGTTGGTCACGCCCAGCGACAGCTTGTTCTCGTCGCCGACACGGTCGGAGCCGGAGAAACGGTTGTCGCGAAACAGCGAGGAGTAGTTGAAGGTGTATTCGCTGGTGTCGAAGACTGGAATGTCTTCCTGGTCTTTCTCAGGTACATAGAGGTAGAACAGGCGTGGTTCCAGGGTCTGGCGATAGTTTTTGCCGAACCAGGTGGTATTGCGGTCGAAGTACAGGCCGCTGTCGATGCTCGCAATCGGCACGCCACGGTTCTGGTTGCGGCTGTAGGTACCGTTGAGACGGTCGCCTTCAGGGCTCTGAGCGGCGATCTGTGCTTTACCGGTGCCATCCAGGTCCAGATCGTACTGGGTGTACTGATACTTGAGCGTTGGTTTCAGGAAACCGTAAGTCCAGTCCAATGGCAGGCTGACGGCCGGCGCGACATTAAGACGGTCACCGGTTGCACGAGCCAAGCCTACGATATTGTTGTCGAGCCGTGGCTCGGTGGTCACGCCATCTTCCTGAACGAAGTTGCCGCTACGCAGATCCCGATCGAAGCGCACGATTTCAGTGTTGTACGTGAAATCGAGGCCGCTTGGGTGGTACGGCAGACGACCGTCGAAGTTGATCTGTGGCAGACGATCGTACGGCGTGAGGTTCGACACCGTCGCGAGTTGGTACGCCTGAGCGTTCAGTCGAGCTGTGTAGTTATCACCCCGGTAGCTGACGGAACCCTGCTGGTTCACGTAGTCCTCGCTCTTCACGCCAATCTGATCGGTGGACAGATCCTGGAAGTAATAAGGATCGCTGATCTTGGTGTAGTCAACCTGCGTGAACACGCGGGAGTCGAGGCCACCCTTGTGCTGCCAGTTGTACATGTAGCGGGTGTCTTTGTAGTCGCTCTGATTCTTGCGATCGTCGTCCTCGTCGTTGAGGAACGCCGCGCCGAATTGGCCTTCGCTGGATTTGGTCAGGTAGCGGAATTCGCCTTCCATCAGCAAGCCACGCTTGCTCATGTAACGCGGGTACAACGTGGCGTCGTAGTTCGGCGCCAGGTTGAAGTAGTACGGCGTGACCAGCAGGAAACCGGTATCGCTGCCACTGCCGATGGTCGGCGGCAGGAAGCCGGATTGACGACGGTCGTCGATCGGGAAATAGATGTACGGCGTGTACAGGACCGGAATGTCCTTGACCCGCAGTGTCACGTTGGTTGCGGTACCGAAGCCGGTCGCCGGGTTGAGGGTGATGTTGTTACCCTTCAATTGCCAGGCGTTGCTGTTCGGTTCGCAAGTGGTGTACGTACCGTCCTTGAGACGGATGATCGCGTTTTCGGCACGCTTGGCGTACAGCGCGTTACCGCGGATACGGGATTTGTGCATCACGTATTCGGCGTTGTCGACCTGGGCTTCGCCGGTGTCGAGTTGCACTTCGGCATGGTCGCCGACGATCAGCGCGCCATTGTCACGAATGCGCACATTGCCGTTGAGGTCGCCACGGCTTTCGGCCTGATACAGATTGGCCTCGTCCGCTTCCGCTTGCATGCTGCCCTGGCGCAGGACGACGTCACCGGCGAGGGTGGCGATCTGCTCATCCTGCTGATAACGCGAGGCCTTGGCACCGATGAAAGTCGGCGCGTCACTTTTCGCCGTCTTGTCATTCATGCCAGGACGTGTCGGTTCGATATAGGCGCCGGAGCAGTAAGGACCGGTTTCAGCCAATTGCGCGGCGGTGAGCTTCTCGCGCGGGACCCAGTCGAGGTGACTGTAGTCTTCGCTGCGGGACTTCAGGCCACGGCCCTTGGACTCGGTGACCAGCACAGGCTTGGGACCGCCGTCCTGGGTGGCGGCGCTTTCGCTCGCGGCTTCGCCACTGGCCGAAACGGCGCTGCCGTCATGCACCGGACGCGGAGGCAATGCAGCCGCTGGCGATTTGGGCGCGCAATCCCAGGCACCCGAAGCAGAGACTGAGCAGTCATACTGTTCCGCAGCGACCACGAATGGAGTGGCTAAAGGTTGCAGGGCCAGCAAACCGCCGGTTACCAGCAACGGAAATTTTTTACGAAACGCGGGGGATTTCAATGCCATCTTATTAGTCCGGGCTTCCTGCGTGCCATCTGCCCGCGGTGTGGGCCGCACGCCTCTCGATGGTCTGAAAAAGATGCTGGATAATAAAGCATGACCCGCTTGACGGCTAGCGCCGTCGGAGACCCTTGCAATGCCTGATCAAGATGTACGCTTGCAACACCTGAAAGTTTGGCTCGATGAACAGTTGGCAACGCTCTTCGCCGAACAGAATTGGGGCCCCGTGCCCCCGGCCACGTTGACTGCGGCCAGCAGCGACGCGAGTTTCCGGCGGTATTTTCGCTGGGAGGGAGAGGGTCGAAGTTTTGTCATCATGGATGCGCCGCCCCCCCAGGAAAACTGCAAACCCTTCGTGGATATCGCTTTTTTGCTGGGAAAATCCGGCATTAACGTACCGAAAATTTACGCCGAAGACCTCGAGCGCGGGTTTCTTTTGCTCAATGACCTGGGCAATCAGACCTACCTGGACGTGATCAATGGCGAAAACGCCGATGATTTGTTCCGAGATGCCCTCCAAGCGCTGCTGGCTTTTCAGCAGTTGCCGATGGTCGCGCCGCTGCCGAGTTATGACGTGGCATTGCTGCGCCGGGAACTGGAGCTGTTCCCGGAGTGGTACGTGAAGCGCGAACTGGGCATCGAACTGGATTCTGCACAGCAAGTCTTGTGGAAACGGGCCAGTGATCTGCTGATCGACAGCGCCCTGGCGCAGCCTAAAGTGTTGGTACACCGAGACTACATGCCGCGCAACCTGATGCTCAGCGAACCGAACCCAGGCGTGCTGGATTTCCAGGATGCGGTGTACGGCCCGGTCACTTACGACGTGACATGCCTGTTCAAGGATGCGTTCCTCAGCTGGCCCGAAGAGCGGGTGCGCGGCTGGTTGCAGGACTATTGGCAGCAGGCCGCAACGTTGAATATCCCGGTGCAGCCGGATTTTGAAGACTTCCTGCGTGCCAGCGACTTGATGGGGGTGCAGCGCCACCTCAAAGTCATCGGCATTTTCGCGCGCATCTGCCACCGCGATGGCAAGCCGCGTTACCTGGCGGACGTGCCGCGTTTCTTTGCTTATATAGAAGCGGTGCTGGAACGCCGGCCAGAGTTGGCGGAACTTGGGGAGTTGCTGGCGAGTTTGCGCCCAGCCCGGGGAGCCGCCGAATGAAAGCCATGATTCTGGCGGCAGGCAAAGGTGAGCGCATGCGCCCGCTGACCCTGACCACCCCCAAGCCGCTGGTGCGGGCGGCGGGGGTGCCGTTGATCGAATACCACCTCAAGGCGCTGGCGTCGGCCGGTTTTACCGAGATCGTGATCAACCACTCCTGGCTCGGGCAGCAGATCGAAGATTACCTGGGCGATGGTTCGCGCTTCGGCGTGAGCATCGCTTATTCGCCGGAGGGCGAACCGCTGGAGACCGGCGGCGGGATTTTCCGCGCATTGCCGTTGCTCGGTGACGACGCGTTCGTGGTGGTCAACGGCGATGTCTGGACCGACTACGACTTCAGCGCGTTGCGCCAACCCCTGGTCGGCCAGGCGCATTTGGTGTTGGCGGACAACCCGGCGCATCACCCGAACGGCGATTTCAATTTGATCGCAGGTCAGGTTCAGGATGCGGGATCCGCCGCCGATACCCTGACCTATAGCGGTATCGCCGTGTTGCATCCGGTCTTGTTCAACGGCTGCGCCGACGGTGCTTTCAAACTGGCACCCCTGCTGCGCAAGGCCATCGCCGATGGTCAGGTCAGCGGGGAGCACTGGCGCGGACACTGGATCGACGTGGGCACTCACGAACGTCTGGCAGAAGTGGAAACCTTGTTAGAAGCGAGACGTTGATATGTTGTGGCCAGGGACTCTGATCGGAGCCGGAGCCGGCTTCGCCATAGCCAGCATTCCGGGGGCCATGCTCGGCGCGCTGTTGGGGCAGGCGCTGGATCGGCGCCTGCAATTGCAAAGCCTGGCGCACCTGCGCGAGAAACTCGGCGGCCGGCCGATGCTGCGCAACGACGAGTTGCTGTTCGTGTTGCTGGGGCGGCTGGCCAAGTCTGACGGCGTGGTGGTGGACGGGCATATCCAGCAGGCGCGGGTGGAAATGCGCGCGCTGGACATGACCGATTCGGCACAGCGCCGGGCGATTGCGGCGTTCAACCGTGGCAAGACCGGGCATGATCGATTGCGCGGTTATCTGCGGCGCTTGAGCCGTCAGCCGCATGCGGCCGAAGGCGTATTGCGCGCCTGTTGGCGCATGGTCTGGGCCGACGGCCGGGCGGGCAACGCGGAGCAGGCGTTGATCGCTCAGTGGGGGCGCTGGCTGGGCTGGACGCCGGAGCAGGTCAAGGCGCTGGCCGCCGACTATGAACCGCAAAAGCGTTCATTGAACAGCAGCGGCGGCACGTACCAGGACGCCTTGCGCTTGCTCGGCGTGTCGGCCACCGCGGAACCTGCGCAGATCAAGCGGGCCTATCGGCGTCTGCTCAGTCGCCACCATCCGGACAAGATTGCCGGCAACGGAGCGACCGCCGCGCAGGTGCGCGAAGCGACCGAGCGAACCCGCGAGTTGCACAGCGCCTATTCGTTGATTCGTGAGCGACGGGATTTTCGCTAACCGCCAAATCGGGTGGTGCCTTTCGCGAGCAGGCTCGCTACCACAGAATGACAGCAGGCCCGACTATCCAGTGTGGGAGCGAGCCTGCTCGCGAATGAAGCCAACCCGGTCTACAGCTTATCCGCCTCGACACTCTGCGGGCTCAACCAGCCCCGAACCCGACGAAACAGTTGCTCTTGTTGGGCCTGGGTGTTGCCGGGCAAGGCCTTGAGCGAAACCTGGCTGAATGCTGAGGTCTTCAATCGTTTGCTGGCTTGCAGGCGTTCGAGGGCGGCGTTGCGATCCAGCGCTTTGTCCATATAGAAGATGTCGGCGGTGGGCAGCTTGAGGGTCGGCGTCAGTTCCGCCAGTTCAGGCTTGACTGCGGTCGGGGTCTGGGCCGCGACCATCACCAATTTCTCGACTTGCGCGGTTTGTTTCTCGCTGAGGTAGCGCGCCGCCCAATAGGCGCCGGTGCCGTGGCCGAGGATCACAATGCTGCGGGCGCTCTGTTGTTCGGCGTAGGCCACTGCCGCGTCGATGCGCGCGAAGATGCGCTCGGCGTCGACCCTGGATTGCTCTTCGCTGCTTTCGGCCGCCACTTTGTCCGGCACGTCGGCCTCGCCACCGGCGACTTGTTCGATCGGCGCGGCGGTGGTGGCGTCCTTGCTGGTAGGCGCGACAGTTGGCGTGGGCGGCGGGGCTTCGGCGGTGCGCGGGGCAATGACGTCGCTTTGCAGGTCCGGCAGGGTAATGCTCAGGCTGCTCCACTCGGCGTCCGGCAATTTGCGCCGTAACGGGCCGATTGCTTGCGGCCAGTCAACGCTTTCACCGGCGCCGGGGATGATAATCACCGCGCCCTTGGGCTCGGCAGTATTCGCCGGTTTCCACAAGGCCAGGAAGGTGTCGGCACCGGCTTGCAGTTGTTGCTGCTCCTGAATCGGGACTTTTCGTTCAAGGGCTGTCGCGTCTTCCTGACTACGCTCAAGCAATGGCTGACGCTCGAGCGGTTTTTCTTCCGCCGGTTTCGCTGCGTCAGGGGCCGAATCGGCGGCTTCGATAGAAAAGGCGCAAGGCAGGATCAGCGACAGGCACAATGCTGGCAGTGCCAAGCGATAAGAACGGGGCATCGGATATTCCAGGCCAGAAGTGATTCCGGCAGCCTAATAGGTTGGTCAGTATTTGTCAGTGTTGAGACTTCAATGATGCGTTTTCGCTGCCTGCTGGTTATCGGCTGTTTATGGTTTCCCTTGATGGGCTGGGCCGGCGCTGCGTCCGAAGTGCCGCAAGCGCACGCCGTGCAACTGTCGGCCGAACAATGGCAATGGCTGGCCGAGCACCGCGAATTGCGGGTCGGGCTGGTACTGCAAGCGCCGTATGCGCAATACGATCGGCGCTTGCAGCGCTTGTCCGGGGCCAATGTCGAATTGATGAAATGGCTGGCCAGCGTGCTCGGCGTGCAATTGAGCTGGCGTAATTTCCCCGATCTCGTGCAACTGGAAACCGCCGTGCGTGACGGCGAAGTCGACCTCGCTCCCGGCCTCACGCAAACCCCGGCCGGGCTGCGCTTGTGGCAGTTTTCCGACCCTTATATGCGCGTGCCGCAACTGGTCGTGGGTGACCAGAAGGGCAACGGCGCCGTGGAGCTGGACAAGGTCGACGACCAGTCGCGGATCGCCGTGCGCATGCCCAGCGCCATTGCCGATTACCTGCGCGGCAATTATCCGCACCTCAATCTGCAAGGCGTGCCCCAGGATCGCCAGGCCTTGCAACTGTTGCTGAGCCAGCAGGCGCGGTATGCGGTGGTCGATGAAGCGCAGCTCGGACGTTTATCGGCAGAGCCCGAGTTCGCCGGGCTGGCAGTGGTCGGTGACATTGGCCTGCCGCAGCTGCTGCGGGTGGCCACGCGCCGCGACTGGCCGGAATTGGCCGGCATCGTCGAAAATGGCTTGCGGGCGATTCCGGCCAAGGACTTGGAGCAATTGCACAGCCGCTGGTTGCAGCCCAAATACCCGCGCCTGAGCGAATCCCCCGGCTTTTGGCAGAACCTCACCCTGTTGTTGGCGCTGTTGCTGCTCAGTGCACTCGCCGTGGTGTTCTGGCAGCGGCGCCAGCAACACAGCCTGGAGCTTCGGCTGCGCGCGGCTCGCGAAGACATTGCCCTCCGCGCCGCCAGTGAAGAGGCGCTGCGCCTGACCCAGTTTTCCATCGATCAAAGCACCGTGGGCATTCTCTGGGTCAATTGGGACAGCCATGTGCGCTACGCCAACCGCGCGGCGGAACACATGCTCGGGTACCCGGCCGGCGGGATCATCGACCGGCCGCTGATCGACTTCGAGCCGGGCCTGCATATGGACCGCTGGCTCAACCTGTGGAAACGCGCCCGGGCCAGCGAGGACGGCCCGACCAGTTTCGAAACCCTGTGCGTGCGCGCCGATGGCAGTATCCTGCCGACGGACGTGTCGTTGAGTTTCCTGCGCTTTCGCGACGGCGAATACCTGGTGGTTTACCTCACCGATGTCACCGAGCGCCGACGCGCCCTGGCGGCGTTGCAGGAGAGTGAAGCCCGGCTGCAAGGTATCGCCGCCAACGTCCCCGGCCTGGTGTTTCGCCTGGAACGGGCGCCAGTCACCGGGCAACTCGACTTCGCCTACATCAGTGAGGGCAGCGAAACGCTGGTGGGCTACTCGCCGACGACCCTCGGGCATCCGGACATGGGCTTGCGCAGCCTGGTGCATCCCGACGACAAGGCCAGTTATCACCAGACCCAGGATCGGGCGCTGGATACCGACAGTGACTGGTCGTGGCAGGGCCGCATTCTTACGCGCCAAGGCCAGCAGCGCTGGGCCGAAATCAAGGCGATTACCCGTCAACTGGAGGACGGCGCTTATGTCTGGGACGGCATCGTCTGGGACATCAGCGAGAGCAAGCGCATCGAACTGGAACTGGCCAGCTCCCGTGAACAGCTGCGGGAATTGTCGGCGCACCTGGAGAGCGTGCGGGAAGAGGAAAAGGCGCGCATCGCCCGGGAAGTCCACGACGAATTGGGGCAGATGCTCACTGTGCTGAAACTGGAGACATCGATGTGCGAACTGGCCTACGCGCACCTCGACCCTGGCTTGAACGAACGCCTGAACAGCATGAAACGCCTGATCGCGCAGTTGTTCCAACTGGTGCGCGATGTGGCCACGGCGTTGCGCCCGCCGATTCTCGATGCCGGTATCGCTTCAGCCATCGAATGGCAAGCCCGGCGCTTCGAGGCGCGCACGCAGATCCCGTGCCTGGTGCAAGTGCCGGACAACCTGCCGGTCCTCAGCGATGCCAAGGCGATTGGCCTGTTCCGCATCCTTCAGGAAGCGCTGACCAATGTCATGCGCCATGCCCAGGCGCATACTGTCGAGCTGTCGCTGACCCTGGAGGGTAACGTATTGCGTCTGACGGTCAGTGATGATGGCGTAGGCTTTGTTCCCCAGACCGGTAGGTCGACGTCCTTCGGGGTGGTGGGCATGCGCGAGCGGGTGCTGATCATGGGCGGCGAGTTGATCCTGGACAGTGAACCGGGGGAGGGCACAACTTTGAGTGTGAAAGTGCCATTGGATGAGGCTTGAGCACCGCGACACCTGTGAGCGAGCCTGCTCGCGAATGATCTTGAACCTGGAGAACGCCGTGATCCGTGTACTGGTAGCCGAAGACCACACCATCGTCCGCGAGGGCATCAAGCAGTTGATTGGCCTGGCCAAGGACTTGCTGGTGGTGGGCGAGGCGAGCAATGGCGAACAACTGCTCGAAACCCTGCGTCATGTGCCCTGCGAAGTGGTGCTGCTGGATATTTCCATGCCGGGCGTGAATGGTTTGGAGGCGATTCCGCGGATCCGTGCCTTGAACAATCCGCCGGCGATCCTGGTGCTGTCGATGCACGACGAAGCGCAAATGGCCGCGCGGGCGCTTAAGGTCGGCGCGGCCGGTTATGCGACCAAGGACAGTGATCCGGCGCTGTTGTTGACCGCTATTCGCAAAGTCGCGGGCGGGGGGCGCTACATCGACCCGGACCTGGCCGACCGCATGGTGTTCGAAGTCGGCCTGACCGATTCGCGGCCGCTGCACTCGTTGTTGTCCGAACGTGAGTTCTCGGTGTTCGAACGCCTGGCCCAGGGCGCCAACGTCAACGACATCGCCCAGCAACTGGCCCTGAGCAGCAAAACCATCAGCACCCACAAGGCGCGGTTGATGCAGAAGCTCAAGATCACCTCGCTGGCGGAACTGGTGAAATATGCGATGGAGCATAAGCTGCTCTAAAGAACACTGTGATCCCTGTGGGAGCGGGCTTGCCCGCGATGACGGTGTGCCTGTCGCCGCCAATGTTGAATGTCAGTCAGCTTTCGCGAGCAGGCTCGCTCCCACAGATTTCTCGGACACATATCCATTTGCGACACCCCGTAATCCCGCTTCTGCCTTTACTTGCGGCTTTTTGCTCACCACTTGCCGCTGCATTTACCCAACCCCGCCATCCTTGTAGGGCAATCCCTACCCCCAACCTTCCATCCGGCTGAGGCGATTCTCTCCTGCGCCCCGATTTGCGTGGCTTGCAGGGTCCACTAGGCTTAGTCCACAGCCGTCATAAAACAAAGGTGTGGGTATGAGCGAGGTCAATTCAAACGCAGGGGCCAGTGATGTGCTGGTCAGCTTTCGTGGAGTGCAAAAAAGCTACGATGGCGAAAACCTGATCGTCAAAGACCTCAATCTGGAGATTCGCAAGGGCGAGTTCCTTACCCTGCTAGGGCCTTCCGGTTCCGGCAAGACCACCAGTCTGATGATGCTCGCCGGTTTCGAAACCCCCACTGCCGGGGAGATTCAGCTGGGCGGGCGCTCGATCAACAACGTGCCGCCGCACAAGCGCGACATCGGCATGGTGTTCCAGAACTATGCGTTGTTCCCGCACATGACCGTCGCCGAGAACCTGGCGTTCCCGCTGAGCGTGCGCGGCCTGAACAAAAGCGATGTCAGCGACAAGGTCAAGAAAGTCCTGAGCATGGTCCAGCTCGATGCGTTCGCCCAGCGTTACCCGGCGCAACTGTCCGGCGGTCAGCAACAGCGGGTGGCGCTGGCCCGGGCGCTGGTGTTCGAGCCGCAACTGGTGCTGATGGACGAACCCCTCGGTGCCCTCGACAAACAACTGCGTGAACACATGCAGATGGAAATCAAACACCTGCACCAGCGCCTGGGCGTAACCGTGGTCTACGTGACCCACGACCAGGGTGAAGCGCTGACCATGTCCGACCGCGTGGCGGTGTTCCACCAGGGCGAGATCCAGCAGATCGCCGCGCCACGCACTCTTTATGAAGAACCGAAGAACACCTTCGTCGCCAACTTCATCGGCGAGAACAATCGCCTTAACGGCCGCCTGCTGAGCCACACCGGCGACCGCTGCGTGGTCGAGTTGGGCCGTGGCGAGAAGGTCGAGGCGCTGGCGGTCAACGTCGGTCAGACCGGCGAGCCGGTGACCCTGTCGATCCGCCCGGAACGCGTCAGCCTCAACGGCTCCAGCGATCAATGCGTCAATCGCTTCTCCGGGCGCGTGGCGGAATTCATCTATTTGGGCGACCACGTACGTGTGCGCCTGGAAGTCTGCGGCAAGACCGATTTTTTTGTGAAACAACCGATTGCCGAGCTCGATCCCGGGCTCGCGGTTGGCGACGTGGTACCGCTTGGCTGGCAAGTCGAGCACGTTCGAGCGCTCGATCCCCTTTTAGAGGCGAACTAATCGCCCCCTGCAACACCAACCCTGCACGTGGAGAACACTATCAATGTTGAAATCCCTGAAATTCACAGCGCTGACGTTAGGCCTGATGGGTGCGGCACACGCGATGGCGGCGGGCCCGGACCTGACGGTGGTGTCCTTCGGCGGGGCAAACAAGGCGGCGCAAGTCAAAGCCTTCTACGCACCGTGGGAAGCAGCGGGCAACGGCAAGATCGTCGCCGGCGAATACAACGGTGAGATGGCCAAGGTCAAAGCCATGGTCGATACCAAGAGCGTGTCGTGGGACCTGGTGGAAGTCGAGTCGCCAGAATTGTCCCGCGGTTGCGACGAAGACATGTTCGAACCCCTCGATCCGAAACTGTTCGGCAAAACCGAAGACTACGTCAAAGGCGCGATTCAGCCGTGCGGCGTGGGTTTCTTCGTGTGGTCGACCGTGCTGGCCTACAACGCCGATAAGCTCAAAACCGCGCCGACCAGTTGGGTCGATTTCTGGGACACCAAGCAATTCCCGGGCAAACGTGGCCTGCGTAAAGGCGCCAAGTACACCCTGGAATTTGCGTTGATGGCCGACGGCGTTGCGCCGAAAGACGTCTACAAAGTGTTGGCCAGCAAAGACGGCCAGGACCGCGCGTTCAAGAAACTCGATGAGCTCAAGCCCAGCATTCAATGGTGGGAAGCCGGTGCGCAACCGCCGCAGTACCTTGCCTCGGGCGACGTGGTAATGAGCTCGGCCTACAACGGCCGGATCGCCGCCGTGCAAAAAGAAAGCAACCTGAAAGTGGTGTGGAACGGCGGTATCTACGACTTCGACGCCTGGGCGATCCCTAAAGGCCTGGACGCCAAGCGTGCGGAAGCGGCGAAAAAATTCATCGCCTTCTCGGTACAGCCGCAGCAGCAGAAGACCTACTCGGAAAACATCGCCTACGGCCCGGCCAACACCCAAGCCGTGCCGTTGCTGGCCAAGGACGTGTTGAAAGACATGCCGACCACCCCGGAAAACATCGCCAACCAGGTGCAGATCGACGTCAGCTTCTGGGCGGATAACGGTGAGCAACTGGAGCAGCGCTTCAATTCCTGGGCTGCGAAGTAATAACCCTGCCCACGTGCGGGGAGGCTTTTGTGGCGAGGGAGCTTGCTCCCGCTTGAGTGCGCAGCACTCACACGATGGGCGTTGTCAGCTCGATTGTGGGGCCGCTTCGCAGCCCGGCGCGAGCAAGCTCGCTCGCCACAAAGACTCGCCGCCACAGGCTGTGGTGTTTCAACCTGACAGGGGCGGTTCGCCGTCTCTGTATTGACCAAAGTTTCCCGGAGTACGCCATGGCCACCGCCATTCCCCTGAACGAGGGCACCAGCCCCACTTTGAAGCAGCGCCTCAAGCGCGCCGAGCGGCTCAACCGCTGGAAGGCCCAGGCCTTGATTGCGCCGCTGGTGCTGTTTCTGCTGCTGGTGTTCCTGGTGCCGATCGTGGCGCTGCTCTACAAAAGCGTCGGCAACCCGGAAGTGGTCGGCGGCATGCCGCGCACTGTGGCGGCCATCGCCAGTTGGGACGGTCGCGGCCTGCCCGCTGAACCGGTCTACAAAGCCGCCAGCGAAGACCTCGCCGAAGCGCGCAAAAACCAGACCTTGGGCGACCTGTCCAAGCGCTTGAATATGGAGTTGGCCGGCTACCGCAGCCTGCTGACCAAAACCGCCCGCGCCTTGCCGTTCGCCACTGAACCGGCCTCTTATAAAGAAGCACTGGAAGGCCTCGACGAGCGTTGGGGCGACCCGGCCTACTGGCAAGCAGTGCGCCGTAATACCAGTAACCTGACCGCTTACTACTTGCTAGCGTCGGTGGATCACCGCATCGACGACCTCGGCGAAATCGCCCCGGCCACCCCGGACCAGGCGATCTACCTCGACATCTTCGCCCGCACCTTCTGGATGGGCCTGGTGATCACCGCCATTTGCCTGGTGCTAGCCTATCCGCTGGCCTACCTGCTGGCGAACCTGCCGTCGCGGCAAAGCAACTTGCTGATGATCCTGGTGCTGCTGCCATTCTGGACCTCGATTCTGGTGCGGGTGGCGGCGTGGATCGTGTTGCTGCAATCCGGCGGCCTGATCAATAGCGGGTTGATGGCCATGGGCATCATCGATAAACCGCTGGAGCTGGTGTTCAACCGCACCGGGGTCTACATCTCGATGGTGCACATTTTGTTGCCGTTCATGATCCTGCCGATTTACAGCGTGATGAAAGGCATCTCGCCCACCTATATGCGGGCAGCGATTTCCCTCGGTTGCCACCCGTTCGCCAGTTTCTGGCGGGTGTACTTCCCGCAGACCTACGCCGGCGTCGGCGCTGGGTGTCTGTTGGTGTTCATCCTCGCCATCGGCTACTACATCACCCCGGCGCTGCTCGGCAGCCCGAACGATCAAATGGTCAGCTACTTCGTGGCGTTCTACACCAACACCAGCATCAACTGGGGCATGGCCACCGCGCTGGGCGGCTTGTTGCTGCTGGCGACCGTGGTGCTTTATCTGATTTACAGCTGGCTGGTGGGCGCCAGTCGCCTGCGCCTGAGCTAAGGAGAACGAAATGCTGAGTCCTTATATGTCGCCCATCGAACGGGTGTGGTTCTACAGCTTGCGGATCCTCTGCGGCCTGATTCTGTTGTTCCTGATTCTGCCGGTGCTGGTGATCATTCCGCTGTCGTTTAACTCGGGCAGCTTCCTGGTGTACCCGCTGCAGGGCTTTTCGCTGCAGTGGTACCACGACTTCTTCGCCTCGGCGGAATGGATGCGCGCGCTGAAGAACAGCATCATCGTCGCCCCGGCCGCGACGGTGCTGGCGATGGTCTTCGGTACGCTGGCGGCCATCGGCCTGACCCGTGGCGACTTCCCCGGCAAGGCGCTGGTGATGGCCCTGGTGATTTCGCCGATGGTGGTGCCAGTGGTGATTATCGGTGTGGCGAGTTATCTGTTTTTTGCGCCGTTGGGCCTGGGCAACAGTTTCTTCTCGCTGATCGTGGTGCACGCGGTGTTGGGCGTGCCGTTTGTGATCATCACCGTGTCGGCGACCTTGCAGGGGTTTAACCACAATCTGGTACGCGCGGCTGCCAGTCTCGGGGCTTCACCACTGACCGCGTTTCGCCGGGTGACCTTGCCGCTGATTGCGCCGGGGGTGATCTCCGGGGCGTTGTTTGCCTTTGCCACGTCGTTTGATGAGGTGGTGGTGACGCTGTTTCTCGCCGGGCCGGAGCAGGCGACGTTGCCACGGCAGATGTTTAGCGGGATCCGGGAGAATTTGAGCCCGACGATTGCGGCGGCGGCGACGTTGTTGATTGCATTTTCGGTGGTGTTGTTGCTGACGCTGGAGTGGTTGCGGGGGCGGAGTGAGAAGTTGCGGACGGCGCAGGTTTGAGGTTTTTGCCGGTGTTGTCTGAGGTATGCACTTTTCCTGTGGGAGCTGGATTGCCAGCGATGGCTGAGTTTCGAGCGGCGGGGCTTTTCTGGTGTACATATCCGTTGCTGCGGTAACGGCTGCTTATGGTTTCGCTCTTACAGCGAGTCACCTTTTACAAACGCCTAAAAGGTAACCCAAAACGCTCGCCCCTGACGTACGGCCCCTCGCCTAGGCTCGGGGTTCCTTCGCTCCGGCATTCATCCGGGGGCATCGCCCTCCGGTTGGCTTCGCTGCACCTACATGCGATGAGCATGACTGCGTCATGCGGCGCTGCGCGCCAATCCCCGGATAAACACCTCCACTCAGCCTCCCGACGGGGCGGGTGAATCAAAAGCGAGGCGAGCTGACACTCGACCTGATGGATGTACGCAATTATTGGGACACCTCCGACCCTTGTGGGAGCTGGCTTGCCCGCGATGACGGCCTGCCAGCCGACCAATCACTGTCAGATGTACCCAATTCAAAATGTGGGAGCGAGCCTGCTCGCGAAGACGTCCACCCATTTAACGATGTTTATTCACCAGCCAATAAATCCCGAACTTTCCCACACATCTTTCAGGTCGACGGTCAGACGCGCACACCCTAACCTCTATCTGTCGCTGCCAATTCAGCGACCGGGTTTAGCGACCCGATCAGGTATGGGCGCAGCAGTGTCTCGAACTTTATTCAGGCGTTTTTATTATGTCTGCTATATCGTGTCGCGGTGGCTGTGCGTGGGAGACCTTCGGGTCTGCCGGGCTCCTATACCCCCGGTTCGCTAACCTGCGCACAGCCGCCACCCTCTTTTGTTTAGCGACAGATTTTGGTGGTTTCATTCAGGTATAGGAGTTTTCCATGGACAAAGTTATTCCCGATCCACCCTTCAACACAGCTGATCCTCTTTCCGAAGCCTACATAGCTGAAGAATTACTGAAGGATCGCGCTGCAGCTCAGCGAGCCCTCGACTATTACTTGTCGCAGGCCCCTGAAGCCAAACCTAAAAAGTCCAGCACCATGTTCATCATCGCCCCCGACGTCGATAACGAATCGCTCCTCGCCCACGCCTGCGAAACGCTGGCGTCTATAAATGTCATGGCCAGCAATCATGCCTTTGATCTGGAGGGCGCGCAGCGCAGTACGGCGTTGGCGATTCAGCAGATGGTGTCGTTGGCGGAGTTGGCGGTGAACCGTGCGCTGGATAACGTGGAGCTATCCGCATAACCCTGTGGCGAGGGAGCTTGCTCCCGTTGGGCTGCGCGGCAGCCCTCGCTTGATCATTCATCCGCTGAATAGCTGACAACCCGAAATCCCGAGCTACGCTTGTGGCCAGCTCCCATTCCTATAAGAGGCTGCGCACATGGCTATTTCCTCTTTCAAGATTGCTCATAAATTGCTCACCGGCGCCGGTGCCATTGAGCAGCTTGCCGCGGAGTTGACGCGGTTGGATGTCGATAATCCGCTGATTGTCACGGACGCGGCGCTGGTCAAGTCGGGGACGGTGGAGTTGGCGTTGTTGCAGTTGGGCGGTCGTAGCTATGAGATTTTTGATCGGGTGTTGCCGGATCCGGAGATTGCGATTGTCGAGGACTGTATGCGGGTCTACCGCGATGGCGGGCATGACGGCCTGATCGGCCTGGGCGGCGGCAGTGCCATCGACATTGCCAAGAGTGTTGCGGCCTATGCCGGTTACCACGGTGCGCTGGAGGATTTGTTTGGCATCGACCAGGTGCCGCGCAAGGGGCCGCCGCTGATTGCGATTCCGACGACCGCCGGCACCGGGTCGGAGGTGACCAACGTGGCGATCCTTTCGGACAAGGTCGCGCAGTTGAAGAAGGGTATTGTCAGTGACTATCTATTGCCAGATGTAGCACTGGTCAGCCCGCAGATGACGCTCACGTGCCCGAAAAGTGTCACCGCCGCCAGTGGTGTCGATGCGCTGGTGCATGCCATCGAGTCCTATTTGTCGGTGAATGCCTCGCCGATTACCGATGCCCTGGCCATTGGCGCGATCAAGTTGATTGCCAAGTCGTTGCCCAAGGCCTACGCCAATCCATCCCATCTACAAGCGAGGGAGGACATGGCCACTGCGAGCCTGATGGCGGGGATGGCGTTCGGCAATGCCGGGGTCGGTGCGGTGCATGCGTTGGCCTATCCGCTGGGCGGGCGCTTCAATATCGCCCATGGGGTGAGTAACGCACTGTTGCTGCCCTTCGTGATGACCTGGAACAAGATGGCCTGCGTCGAGCGCATGCAGGATATTGCCGAAGCCCTGGGCGTGAAGACCGCGCATCTGAGCGCTGCCGACGCCGCGGACAAAGCGGTCGACGCAATGACGGCAATCTGTGCAGCGGTGGAAATCCCCCAAGGCTTGCGCAGTTTCGGCGTGCCGGAGAATGCGCTGCACGACATGGCGGTGGAGGCGGCGGGTATCGAGCGTCTGATGCGCAACAACCCGCGCCAGCTCAGCGCCGTGGACATCGAGAAGATCTACCGCGCGGCGTATTAACGCAGAACCCAATCATCAGGGCACGGTGCGCGCGCCAAAGCATGAGGTATACAATGCGCGCCATCGTGATTCTGCTCAGAAAAGGTGCGTCATGCAGCCCTTCGTCATTGCTCCGTCGATTCTCTCCGCCGACTTCGCCCGCCTGGGTGAGGAAGTGGACAACGTCCTGGCCGCCGGCGCCGACTTCGTGCACTTCGATGTCATGGACAACCATTACGTGCCCAACCTGACCATCGGTCCTATGGTCTGCGCGGCGTTGCGCAAGTACGGCATTACTGCGCCAATCGACGCGCACTTGATGGTCAGCCCGGTGGATCGCATCGTCGGCGACTTCATCGAGGCTGGCGCGACCTACATCACCTTCCACCCGGAAGCCACGCAACACGTCGACCGCTCGCTGCAACTGATTCGCGAGGGCGGCTGCAAGGCTGGCCTGGTGTTCAACCCGGCGACCCCGCTGAGCGTGCTTGAGTACGTGATGGACAAGGTCGACATGATCCTGCTGATGAGCGTCAACCCGGGCTTTGGCGGGCAGAAGTTCATCCCCGGCACCCTCGACAAGCTGCGCCAGGCTCGCGCCTTGATCGATGCCTCTGGGCGTGACATTCGCCTGGAAATCGACGGCGGTGTGAACGTTAACAACATCCGCGAAATCGCCGCTGCTGGCGCCGATACCTTCGTGGCCGGCTCGGCAATTTTCAATGCACCGAACTACCAGGAAGTGATCGACAAGATGCGCTCCGAACTGGCCCTGGCCCGTCCATGAGCGGTTTTGAGCAGCTGTTCCCGGGGCGGCTGCCACGGCTGGTGATGTTCGATCTGGACGGTACGCTGGTCGATTCGGTCCCGGA
Source organism: Pseudomonas rhizozeae (assembly GCF_031583775.1). NCBI lineage: Bacteria > Pseudomonadati > Pseudomonadota > Gammaproteobacteria > Pseudomonadales > Pseudomonadaceae > Pseudomonas > Pseudomonas rhizozeae. The sequence goes on along the minus strand of NZ_JAVLSB010000036.1, from coordinate 20,499 downwards.
CCTGGCGGCGGCGGTGGATAACATGCTGCTCAAGCTCGGTCGCCGGCCCGCCGGCATCGAGTCGGTGCGCGAGTGGGTCGGCAACGGTGTGCACATGTTGGTGCGCCGGGCCTTGGCTGACCATATCAATGCCGAAGGCGTCGATGAGGTGGAGGCCGAACATGCGTTGGAGCTGTTCAACGGCTTTTACGCAGGCGATCACGAACTGACGGTGGTTTACCCCGGCGTGCGCGACACCCTCAAATGGTTGAACAAGCACGGCGTGGAGATGGCGCTGATCACCAACAAACCGGAGCGCTTTGTCGCGCCGTTGCTGGATCAGATGAAGATCGGCCGCTACTTCAAGTGGATCATCGGCGGCGATACCCTGCCACAAAAGAAGCCTGACCCGGCAGCGCTGTTTTTCGTGATGAAAATGGCCAACATCCCGGCGTCGCAGTCGTTGTTTGTCGGCGATTCGCGCAGCGATGTGCTGGCGGCGAAAGCGGCGGGGGTCAAGTGCGTGGCGCTCAGTTATGGCTACAACCATGGCCGGCCGATTGCCGAAGAGTCGCCGGCGCTGGTGATCGATGATCTGCGCAAGCTAATTCCCGGTTGCCTGGACCCGGCCTCTGGGATAACGTTGGCCGACGTTCAATCCCCTTCTGGAAACGCCATCGTGGTGGTCACTCGCAAACTCTGGATGAAAGTCATCAAGGCCCTGGCCCGTTGGCGTTGGCGCGCCTGACTTGATCCTGGCCGGCATCCCGGCGCGTTTGCATACCTGACTGTTAGCTCATCAAGCCACGAGGCACCTCATGATCCGCGAAGAATTCCTGCGTTTGGCCGCTGCCGGCTATAACCGTATCCCGATGGCCTGCGAAACCCTGGCCGACTTCGACACGCCGCTGTCGATCTACCTGAAACTGGCCGACGAGCCGAACTCCTATTTGTTGGAGTCAGTGCAGGGCGGCGAGAAGTGGGGCCGCTATTCGATCATCGGCCTGCCGTGCCGCACCGTGATGCGGGTGCATGACCACCATGTCAGCGTGACCGTTGATGGTGTCGAAGTCGAAAGGCACGACGTTGAAGATCCGCTGGCCTTCGTCGAAACGTTCAAGGCCCGCTACAACGTTCCAACCATCGCCGGTCTGCCGCGTTTTAACGGTGGTCTGGTGGGCTACTTTGGCTACGACTGCGTGCGTTATGTCGAGAAACGCCTGGGCAAATGCCCGAACCCGGATCCGCTGGGCGTGCCGGACATTCTGTTGATGGTGTCCGACGCGGTGGTGGTGTTCGACAACCTCGCCGGCAAGATGCATGCGATTGTGTTGGCCGATCCATCCCAGGCCGATGCCTTCGAACAAGGCCAGGCGCACCTGGAGGAATTGCTGGAAAAACTGCGTCAGCCAATCACCCCGCGCCGTGGTCTGGACTTCAGCAAGCAGGCCGCAGCCGATCCGGTGTTCCGCTCCAGTTTTACTCAAGACGATTACGAAAAAGCCGTCGACACCATCAAGGAATACATCCTCGCCGGCGACTGCATGCAGGTAGTGCCGTCGCAGCGCATGTCGATCGACTTCAAGGCTGCGCCAATCGACCTGTACCGCGCGTTGCGTTGCTTCAACCCGACGCCGTACATGTACTTCTTCAACTTTGGCGACTTCCACGTTGTTGGCAGTTCGCCGGAAGTGCTGGTGCGGGTCGAAGACAACCTGATTACCGTGCGCCCGATTGCCGGCACGCGCCCGCGCGGGGCCAATGAAGAGGCCGACCTGGCGCTGGAAAAAGACCTGTTGTCAGACGATAAGGAAATCGCCGAGCACCTGATGCTGATCGACCTTGGCCGCAACGACACCGGGCGGGTCTCGGAAGTCGGCTCGGTGAAGCTCACTGAGAAAATGGTCATCGAACGCTATTCCAACGTGATGCACATCGTGTCCAACGTCACCGGGCAGTTGAAAGCCGGGCTGACGGCGATGGACGCGTTGCGGGCGATTCTGCCTGCGGGCACCTTGTCGGGTGCGCCGAAGATCCGCGCGATGGAAATCATCGACGAACTGGAGCCGGTCAAGCGCGGCGTGTATGGCGGGGCGGTGGGTTACTTCGCCTGGAACGGCAACATGGACACTGCGATCGCGATCCGTACGGCGGTGATCAAGAATGGCGAACTGCATGTGCAGGCCGGAGGCGGCATCGTCGCCGACTCGGTGCCGGCGCTGGAATGGGAAGAAACACTGAACAAACGCCGGGCGATGTTCCGCGCGGTGGCGCTGGCAGAACAGAGTCCGGAAGGCTAAGCGCTTTTGTGGCGAGGGAGCAAGCTCCCTCGCCACAAGCTCAAAAGCCCCACCTTTTAGAAATCCAGCACAATCCCCACATTGATCCCCTGCTGAGTGAAGTCATCGTCCTTGCGCAAGGTGTAGCCACCGCGCAGGGCCAGGTCATGGGTCAGTTTGTGGCTGACCCCCAGGCTGACCCGGTTCAAATGGCTTTGCGGGGTATAGCCTTCCAGTTTGAAGCCGTTATCCGGTAGCGTATTGAGCGCGATGTTGACCTTCTGCGTGTCGTCTTCGTATTCACGCTCGTGGGCGTACTCGCCGAACACTTGGGTTTGCGGGGAGATCTGGTACTTGCCCTGCAAGCCAGCGCCCAGGCGCCGCGAGATGCGCGTCTGGTCGTCATACGTCAGGGCGGTCGCGCGGTTGCTGTTTTCCGAATAGCCGTCGACTTCCACCCGCGCATAATCGGCGCTGACGAACGGCGACAGATGCCAGTCGTTGCCCGGTTGCGCGATGTCATATCCGAGTCGGGTGCTGAAGGCCCAGAGATTGCCGTCGGTGTCGCCTTTCTCCGCGCGTTCATTGGCGCCCAGGTCGAACTTGCGCTTGAGGTTGTCATAGTCCAGCTTGCCGCCGGTTAACGCGGCGTCAGCCCACCAGCGGTTTTGCTGGAATTGGGCGAATGCGGTCGCCAGGTAGCTGTTGAGCTTGTAGTCCGAATCGTTGTGGCCCGCTTCCAGGTTCTGCCGATAGAAACCGGCCGCTACACCAACGCGCCAGGCATCGTTGAGTCGATAGCTGCCGCCGATATTCAGGTTGTAGCCGCTGCCGTCACCGCTGGCGGCGCTGTCCTGCGTGTCGTAATCAATGTGTTGGCCACCGCCGGCGACGATCGCCCGCCATTGGCCGACCGCTTGCCAGTTCTCCCAATCCGCCTGCCATTGATTGCGCAGTTCATCCTGATGAGCGCGCAGTGTGGAGTGGGCCATTTCCGGCAGCAGCGTCAGTTCCCACGGCGCGGCCAGCAGGGAGTAGGCGTAATCGGCGATCAACCGTTGCCCGGCCTCGGTCGGGTGCACGCCATCGTTGTAGATCAGCTTGCTCGGGTCCGGCGTCAAGCCACCGATGCCATACACCGGGTTAGCGGTACAACCGTCGCCGCTGAAGCAGGTGGCGGTGAGGTTCTGGTCCGCCGCCAGGCCGAAGCTCGCCGGATCGGCGAATACTTCATTGAGCAACACTGGGATGTTCAGCGGGATAACGTTGGCGTTGACCGTGCGCAGTTGCGTGACCAGTTCCTGGTTGAAGGTGCTGCTCAACTGGCTGGTGAACGCTTGCAGTGGCGTGCCGTTGATGGCCGGAGTCAGGCCAATGTCGGGCAGCAGCCAGACCATCATGTAGCGAGCGCCGGCGCCTTGCAGGGCTTGCACGCTGTCGACCAGGCGATCGGCGCCGGCCACCGCTTGCGCCGGGCTGAGGATGCGGCCCTGGAGGAAATCGTTACCGCCGCCGGACACGTAATACAGCGCGTTGGGATCGGCACGAAAGCCATTGGCCGGCAGGTAACCCGCGCGGCTGCGAGCGCCGACGGTGGAGGTGCCGGTGATCGAATCAAGAATCTGGTCGGTGCGGTAGCCGCCCACCGCCCAGTTGTTGCCATCGACTTGCCCCTGGCTCGCGCGCACGGGCGAGGTCGAGCCGGCGAGTTGGTCGGGGGTGAAGCCCAATTGTCCACCCAGCAACTGGGTGGCGTTGAGGTTGCGCACTTCGCCGCTGCCGTCCAGGTAGGTCGGGCCGATGCGGTTGGTGTAACGCTGGGTGGAACCGGCCGGTCCGCCCGGGTCGGCAAACTGCCCGGCATCGTTGAGGCTGTCACCGAACACGATGAAGTTGGAATAGGGGGTAGGGGCGGCGATCGCCTGGGCGCAGGCCATCGATAGGAGACAGCTGGCCAGCGGTACAAACAGCGTCTGTTTGATCATGAGCAAGTCCGTTTATTTATTGTTGTAGGGAGCCAAACGACAGTAGCAAAAACTTCCGGCGCTTTGCCATCGGTCGCCAACCCGGCGATGACGTGGCATTCGCCATATTGCACGCTCTGCCCAGCTAAGTTACTGTGCCGAGACGTATGAATGAGACCTTCCCCGTGTTGATCGTCAGCAAACTCTTGGATCAAGTCATCAAGGCACACGCCCGTTGGCGTTGGCGCGCCTGAACATTCTCTGCCGGCCTCGCCGGACCTGTACCGCTTTGCCTTCTTTACCCGTTTGAAATGCCGCTTCGCTGGCGCACTCACAGCGCCTGAATGTGCACGATTCCGCGGGTCATTCATTGGAAGGCGTATTTAAAGTCAGTGTATTCAAGAGGTTTTCAACGCCATGTTGCTGATGATCGATAATTACGACTCTTTTACTTACAACGTTGTGCAATACCTTGGTGAGCTGGGTTCCCAGGTCAAGGTTGTGCGTAACGATGAACTCACCATTGCCGAAATCGAAGCCCTCAACCCTGAGCGCATCGTCGTGTCCCCCGGCCCGTGCACCCCGACAGAAGCCGGTATTTCCATCGAAGCCATCAACCATTTTGCCGGCAAGCTGCCGATCCTCGGCGTCTGCCTGGGACATCAAGCCATTGGCCAAGCGTTTGGTGGCGACGTGGTGCGGGCCCGGCAAGTGATGCACGGTAAGACTAGTCCGGTATTTCACGAGGACAAGGGCGTTTTTGCCGGGCTTAACCGCCCGTTGACCGTCACCCGCTACCATTCGCTGATCGTCAAGCGTGAAACCTTGCCGGACTGCCTCGAACTGACGGCCTGGACCCAACTGGAAGACGGCTCGGTCGACGAGATCATGGGCCTGCGCCACAAAACCTTGAACATCGAGGGCGTGCAGTTCCACCCCGAGTCGATCCTCACCGAGCAGGGCCATGAGCTGTTCGCCAACTTCCTCAAACAAACCGGCGGCACGCGCTAAGGACTTCCCATGAATATCAAGACAGCCCTGAGCCGTATCGTCGATCACCTCGACCTCAGCACCGATGAAATGCGCGACGTGATGCGCGAAATCATGACCGGCCAGTGCAGCGACGCGCAGATCGGCGCGTTCATGATGGCCATGCGCATGAAGAGCGAAAGCATCGATGAAATCGTCGGCGCGGTCTCGGTGATGCGTGAGCTGGCGGACAAGGTCGAACTCAAGACTCTCGATGGTGTGGTGGACGTGGTCGGGACCGGCGGTGATGGCGCCAATATTTTCAACGTCTCCACCGCCTCGGCGTTCGTAGTGGCGGCGGCCGGTTGCACCGTGGCCAAACACGGTAATCGTGCAGTCTCGGGCAAGAGCGGCAGCGCCGATTTGCTCGAAGCAGCCGGCATCTACCTGAACCTGACGTCGGTCCAGGTGGCCCGCTGCATCGATAATGTCGGCATCGGTTTCATGTTCGCCCAGACGCACCACAGCGCCATGAAGTATGCCGCCGGCCCGCGCCGTGATCTGGGCTTGCGCACCCTGTTCAACATGCTCGGCCCGCTTACGAATCCGGCCGGCGTGAAACATCAGGTGGTCGGCGTGTTCAACCCGGCACTGTGCCGGCCGTTGGCCGAGGTCTTGCAACGTATGGGCAGCAAGCATGTGCTGGTGGTGCATTCGAAGGATGGTCTGGACGAGTTCAGCCTCGCCGCGCCGACTTTCGTCGCCGAGCTGAAGAATGACCAGATCAGCGAATATTGGGTCGAGCCGGAAGACCTGGGCATGAAGAGCCAGAGCCTGCACGGCCTGGCGGTCGACAGCCCGGCCGCGTCGTTGGAGCTGATCCGCGATGCCTTGGGCAAGCGCAAGACCGAAAACGGCCAGAAAGCCGCCGAAATGATTGTGCTCAATGCCGGTGCCGCGCTGTACGCCGCCGACCATGCCACCAGCCTGAAAGAGGGCGTGGCGCTCGCGCATGACGCACTGCACACAGGGCTCGCTCGGGAGAAGCTCGAGGAGTTGGGTGCATTTACCGCGGTATTCAAAGTGGAGAATGAGGGATGAGTGTACCGACGGTTCTGGAAAACATTCTGGCGCGCAAGGTCGAGGAGGTCGCCGAGCGTCGTGCGCGCGTGAGCCTGGCCGAGCTGGAAGTCCTGGCCAAGGCTGCCGATGCCCCCCGTGGTTTTGCCCAGGCGCTGTTGGCCCAGGCCAAGACCAAACAACCGGCGGTGATTGCGGAAATCAAGAAAGCTTCACCGAGCAAAGGCGTGATCCGCGAGGACTTCGTGCCCGCCGACATTGCCAAGAGCTACGAGAAGGGCGGGGCCACCTGCCTGTCGGTGCTCACCGACATTGATTACTTCCAGGGCGCCGATACCTACCTGCAACAGGCGCGCGCCGCATGCAGTCTGCCTGTGATCCGCAAGGACTTCATGATCGATCCGTACCAGATCGTCGAAGCCCGTGCCCTCGGTGCTGACTGTATCCTGCTGATCGTCTCGGCACTGGACGACGGCAAAATGGCCGAACTCGCCGCGGTGGCGAAAACCGTTGGTCTCGATGTGCTGGTGGAAGTGCATGACGGTGACGAACTGGAGCGGGCCCTGAAAACCCTCGACACGCCGTTGGTGGGCGTCAACAACCGCAATTTGCACACCTTCGAAGTCAATCTCGAAACCACTCTCGACCTGCTGCCGCGCATCCCCCGCGATCGCCTGGTGATCACCGAAAGCGGCATCCTCAACCGCGCGGACGTGGAGCTGATGGAAATCAGCGACGTGTATTCGTTCCTGGTGGGCGAAGCTTTCATGCGCGCGGAGAGCCCGGGCACCGAACTGCAACGCCTGTTCTTCCCGGAGCGCGGCGTGTCGATCAGCGGTTCTACACTGGACTGATCGTCTTTAGACCGAGTCGACTCGTTCGCGAGCAGGCTCGCCCCCACAGGTTTTCACTGCGATCCAGTGTGGGAGCGAGCCTGCTCGCGAAGACGGCATCAGCCTCCGCGGAGTAGCCATGACTTTACTGACGTCCCTGACCATCGCCGCCGGCCTGCAAGCCGAACAGGATTTGCTGGCCTCAGTCTGCGCTGGCGACGCCGAGTTCGGCCTGCTGTTCTGGCAGCCCAGCGACCGCGCCCTGGTCATGCCGCGCCGTTTGAATCGCTTGCCGCAATTCGAATCCGCCTGTGAAGTCTCCGCCGCCGCGGGTTGGCCCGTCCTGCTGCGGGAAACCGGCGGCGAGCCGGTGCCGCAATCAGCCTCGACGGTCAACATTGCCCTGGTGTACGCACCACCGCGCAGCGAGGGTGATCAGAATCGCATCGAGAGCGGCTATCGCCGGCTCTGCGATCCGCTCTGTGAGTTGCTGGATGAGTTGGGTGGCGTGGCGTCGTTGGGGGAAATCGATGGCGCATTTTGCGACGGTCGTTTCAACGTCAACCTCGACGGTCGCAAGATGGTCGGCACGGCCCAGCGCTGGCGCCAGAGCCAGGGCGGCACCCGCCCCGTTGGTCTGGTGCACGGGGCGATGCTGCTGGATGACGAGCGCGAGTCGATGGTGGCAGCGGTCAATCGCTTCAATCAAGCGTGCGGTATTGAGCAGCGGGTGCGCGCCGATAGCCATATCGCCCTGCACGAAAAATACCCCGCGCCGGATGCACTGCAGCGACTCGACGGGTTATACCGCCGAATGCTGGCGCAAATGTTCCAGGGTTAACGCGTGCCGTAGACCACCATGGTCTTGCCTTTGACGTCCACCAGGTTGCGTTCTTCCAGATCCTTGAGCACGCGGCCAACCATCTCCCGCGAACAGCCGACGATCCGCCCGATTTCCTGGCGGGTCACTTTGATCTGCATGCCGTCCGGGTGTGTCATGGCATCCGGTTGCTTGCACAAGTCCAGCAGGCAGCGGGCGACGCGACCGGTGACGTCGAAGAACGCCAGGTCGCCGACCTTGCGAGTGGTGTTGCGCAGGCGTTGTGCGATTTGTCCGCTGAGGACGTAGAGAATGTCTGGGTCTTGCTGGGACAATTCACGGAATTTCGCGTAGCTGATTTCCGCAACTTCACATTCAACCTTGGCCCGAACCCAAGCGCTGCGCGCCTGTTCCTGGCCGGCCTGTTCGAACAGCCCCAATTCCCCGAAAAAGTCGCCGGCATTGAGGTAGGCGATGATCATCTCGCGACCTTCGTCATCCTCGATGAGGATGGTGACCGACCCTTTGATGATGAAGAACAGCGACTCCGAACGATCGCCCGCGCCAATGATATTGCTCTTGGCCTGGAAGCGACGGCGTTGACAATGCATCAGCAACTTGTCGAGGTTCTTGATTTTGGGTGTGGGGGTAATAGCAACCATGGTTGTATCCCGAAAAGACTGCACGGTGTGATTTGGCTTATTTTTTTGTGTCGCGAGGGCAGGTCGCTAAGCACTGGCTGTGCGCCAGCGAATTGGCGCCAGCTTAACAGACACGTCCGTGAAAATTCGAGAAATTACCTACACCTATGGTGTTGGTTTCCGACGCGCGTGTTCCGCTGTCGACAATAGTCGCTGTGCTAAGCTGGCGACCCTTTTTTAACAGTGGAGTCTTGGCGATGAAGGCACGCATCCAATGGGCTGGCGAAGCCATGTTCCTCGGTGAATCCGGCAGCGGTCACGTGGTAGTGATGGACGGCCCGCCCGATGCTGGTGGCCGCAACCTGGGTGTCCGGCCGATGGAAATGCTCTTGCTGGGCGTCGGTGGTTGCAGCAACTTCGACGTGGTCAGCATCCTCAAGAAGTCGCGCCAGGCCGTGGAAAGTTGCGAGGCCTTCCTTGAAGCCGAGCGGGCGACCGAAGACCCGAAGGTGTTCACCAAGATTCACATGCACTTCGTGGTCAAGGGCCGGGCGCTGAAAGAAGCGCAGGTCAAGCGCGCGATCGAGTTGTCGGCAGAGAAGTATTGCTCGGCGTCGATCATGCTTGGCGCCGCGGGTGTCGAGATCACCCACGACTACGAGATCATCGAAGTCGGCTGATTCGACATTCAACTATCATAAAAGCAGTGCAGACTCTGGCGATCACCGCTCGACGTCTGCATAATGCGCCACTTTTTTCAGGGTCGTGGCCCGTCAACCGACTGGCCGCGCCACCCGAACAGACAACCAAAATCGCCATCGCGAAGAGGTGTTAACCGTCCTACGCAGGTGCGTCGTTCGCATCTGACGGGCATGCTTGATCACGCGGCCGGGCCGCAATACATAGAGAGTTTTTAACGGTGAAAAGCAAACTCAAGCTCCACGGGTTCAATAACCTGACAAAGACCTTGAGCTTCAACATCTATGACATCTGCTACGCGGAAACCCCGCAAGACCAGCAGGCCTACGTCGAATACATCAACCAGATGTACGACGCCGAGCGCCTCACGCAGATCCTCACGGAAGTTGTCGATATCATTGGGGCCAACATCCTGAACATCGCCCGTCAGGATTACGACCCGCAAGGCGCCAGTGTGACCATCCTGATCTCGGAAGAGCCGGTAACGCCGACTGAGAGCCAGATCGAAGAGTCCCCAGGCCCATTGCCCGAAATTATCCTGGCCCACCTCGATAAGAGCCACATCACAGTGCATACCTACCCGGAAATCCATCCGGTGGACGGGATTGCCACTTTCCGTGTGGACATCGACGTGTCGACCTGCGGAGTGATTTCACCGCTCAAAGCACTCAACTTCCTGATTCACCAGTTCGAGTCGGACATTGTCACCGTCGACTATCGCGTGCGTGGCTTTACCCGTGACGTTGAAGGTAAAAAGCACTTCATCGACCACGAGATCAACTCGATCCAGAACTACTTGTCCGAGGACACGCGCGACGGTTACCAGATGACCGACGTCAACGTGTACCAGGAGAACATGTTCCACACCAAGATGCTGCTCAAGAACTTCGAACTGGACAACTACCTGTTCGGCGACGCGACCAGCAACCTGTCGCCTGAGCAACGGGCGCAAGTGACGGATCGCGTGAAGCACGAAATGCTGGAAATCTTCTACGCGCGCAACATGCCGACGTAAGAGTTCAAGCACAAAAAAAGGCGACTACTGTTTGGCAGTAGTCGCCTTTTTCATGTCTGGCGCAGCTCAGATCCGGTAGGTGCTTTTGGTCATGACTTTGGCCAATACACTCATGCCGAACTTCACTGGCGCCGGGAAGCGGAAACCGCCAGCATCCAGCGCGCTTTCGGCGTGGTGTTCTTCGTCGATGCGCATCTGCTCGAGAATCGCCCGGGATTTTTCATCCTCCGCCGGCAGTTGCTCAAGGTGTTCATTCAAGTGCTTGCACACTTGGTGTTCGGTGGCAGCGACAAAACCGAGGCTGACCTTGTCGCTGATCAACCCGGCTACCGCGCCAATCCCGAACGACATCCCGTAAAACAGTGGATTGAGGATGCTGGTGTGGCTGCCGAGTTGCTTGATGCGTTGTTCGCACCAGACCAGATGATCGATCTCTTCTTCGGCGGCGTGCTCCATGGCGGCACGCACTTGCGGCAGCTTGGCGGTCAGCGCCTGGCCCTGGTACAGCGCCTGGGCGCAGACTTCGCCAGTGTGGTTGATGCGCATCAGGCCGGCGACATGGCGGGTATCTTCGTCGCTCATTTTCGCCTCGGGCTGCACGATGGCCGGCGATGGCCGATAAGGCTGGCCACTGGACGGCAGCAGCGTGCGCATGGCGGCATCGGCTTGCAGCAGGAGACGATCGATCGGCGAGTAGTGACGTTGGGTAGTCATGCTGACCTCCGGGAAGAAACTCGGCGGCCAGTTTAACCCAATCGGCCGGGGAAGGTTTGCGCTGGGTCATGCACGAGTGAGCGGTGCCCACTCGGCAGTGATGGCTCGCTCTCAGCCCGGTGGCCAGTTCATCTGGCGTTGCCCGAGCACATGCATGTGAATGTGGTAGACCGTCTGCCCGCCCTCTTCGTTGCAGTTCATCACCACGCGGAAGCCTTTCTCGCAACCCAGTTCGAGGGCCAGGCGTTGTGCGGTGAACAGAATATGTCCGGCCAGCGCCTTGTCGTCTTCGGTCAGATCGTTGAGGGTGCGCACCGGTTTTTTCGGAATCACCAGGAAATGCACCGGGGCCTGTGGGGCGATGTCGTGGAACGCCAGAACCTGGTCGTCCTCGTAGATGATCTTGGCCGGGATTTCCCGGTTGATGATCTTGGTGAACAGAGTATCCACAGCTGTTTCTCCATTGAGTGGGCCGGGCCGAGTGTACTCAAGGGGTTCACTCGCGCCCAGCCTTTTGCTGGTAGGGGTCAGCGCGGGCAGTAGGCCTTGTTGGCCATGCCCGTGAGTGTGCGTGTCAGCCAGCGCGAGCTCAGCCGCGGTAGAAAGGCGAGCCAGCGGTTGCGTTGGCCGGGAATGATGATTGCGCGGTTCTTCTCCAGGGCGCGCACGGTGTAGAGCGCGACTTCTTCGGGGCTCATGAGCAAAGTGCTGTCGGCCAGTTTGCTGTCGTTCAATTTCGCGGTGCGGAAAAAACCTGTGCGGGTCGGGCCGGGGCACAGCACCGAGACCTTTACCGCGCATTTTTTCAACTCGACCCGCAGGCCTTCGGAGAAGTGCAGCACATAGGCTTTGCTGGCGTAATACGTGCTCATCCAAGGCCCTGGGCGGAACGCCGCGACGGACGCAACGTTGAGGATTTGCCCGCCGCCCTGCAGTGCCATGCTGTTGCCGATGGCGTGGCAGAGTCGGGTCAGGGCCAGGATGTTGACCTCGATCAGATCCTGCTCGGTCATCCAGTCTTGCGCCAGGAACGGTCCGCAGGTACCCATGCCGGCGCAATTGACCAGCAGATCAATCTGCCGGTCACCTTCTTCGAGTTCCAGCAGGAAGCCGGACAGCCGCAAGGGCTCGCCCAGGTCACAGGCACGGAACAGCACCTCGACGCCGAAGCGTTGGGTCAGTTCGATCGCGATGCTTTCCAGCTGATCACGTTGTCGGGCCACCAGAATCAGGCTGCGGCCGCGGCGAGCCAGCGCTTCGGCCATGGCCAGGCCTATACCGCTGGAAGCGCCAGTGATCAGAGCGTAACGGGTCATGCAGTTCTCCATCGCAACGGCTTGCCGCCTGTGGACAGAGACGTCCGGGCACCAAGCGCGTTTATTCTTTCTCGTAGTCTACAGCGGCCGGGGGTGACTCGGCCTCTACATCATCGGTAGTGGTGTCATCGGCGGGCGCGGCGCTTTCTTCGCTGATGATCGAACTGCTCTCGTATTCTTCCTGGAGGGTCGTCAAGCCGCCGGTGATGCCGCTGATGAACACGATGGCAATCAACACCAGCCACAGCGATGCGATCACCTTGACCGCCGTGCTGTTGGGCGGTTGCGGTGGGCCATATCGATTGGGTCCGGTATTGCCCGGCAGCAACATCAGCAGGAACGGGAAGAATCCGCCTATGAACGGCACCAGGTTCAGCAGCCACAACCAGCCGGACCAGCCGAGGTCGTGCAAGCGCTGCACGCTGATGGTGATGTTGACGTAGAGATAGGCGATGACCGCAATCGCTGTCAGGACCATGGCCAGGACGGTCATGTCTTCACTGAACATCGCAATCAGCAGGAACAGGGCAACGGCGCCGATCACCGCCAACGCGACCATTGACCAGGCGAGGTAGCGCAAGCGGCCAATGCGACCCTGAATGCCGAAGACTTTCAGTTGCGAATATTCTGCCAGTGCTTCGCCCACCGCTGCGCGGGGCGGACTGTACGGCGATTCGTCGCCCAGCGTCAGCGAGCCGCTCACCGGCGTGGAAGTCGGCGCAATCGGTGCGGCCACGACTTCCGCTTCAATACGTGCGTGGATACCGGTCCGGGTCAGCTCATTCAAGTAGGTCTGCGCATCGGCGTGGGACAAGTCGCGCTTGAGCGCAACCGTTTGGCCGCTGAACAAACGCTCGATGGCCGCGACATCGGTCTTGAACAAATCAGCCAGGTTAAGTTTGGCCGTGGTGATGTCGACCTCGGGTTGCAGGGCGCCATCGAACACGATCTTGTATCGGGTATCGCTCATGCAGCACTTCCTTGTCTCGATGGATCGTCAGTGGCCAGGATAATGGCGGGGCTGTCAGCGCGGCCAGCGCTTGGGCAATTGCGCCGCGTGTTCCAGGGCCTTGCGGTATTCGGCATCCAGGCGCGCCACCAGTTCATCTACGCTCGGCAAATCGTCGATTTCGCCAACGCCCTGGCCAGCGGACCATACGGTTTTCCAGGCTTTGGCTTCGTCACTGACGGGTTTGAGTTTGGAGCCGAAGTCGACCTCACCCTTGGCCTGCAACGCGGCCATGTCGAAGCCGGCATTTTCCAGACTTTGGCGCATGAAGCTCGCGGGAACCCCGGACACGGCTGGAGTATGGACGATGTCGGCGGCGCGGGCTGTCAGCAACATCTGTTTGTAGGCGTCAGGCGCATGACTTTCAGTGGTGCCGATAAATCGCGTTCCGAAGTAGGCCAAATCCGCACCGAGCAATTGCGCGGCGAGAATCTCATGCCCATGGTTGAGGCACCCGGCCAGCAGGAGAGTCTTGTCGAAGAATTGCCGAATCTCCGCGATCAGTGAGAATGGGCTCCAAGTCCCGGCATGCCCGCCCGCGCCGGCCGCCACCGCGATCAAGCCATCGACCCCGGCCTCGGCGGCTTTCTCGGCATGCCGGCGAGTCGTCACATCATGGAATACCAGGCCGCCGTAGCTGTGCACCGCATCCACCAACTCTTTCACCGCGCCGAGGCTGGTGATGATGATCGGCACTTTGTGCTCTATGCAGATATCCAGGTCTGCTTGCAGGCGCGGGTTGCTGTTGTGAACGATCAGGTTCACCGCATAGGGTGCGGGGTTGTCCAGAGCGGCCAGCCCTGCTTCGATTTCCTCCAGCCAGGCCTTGAAGCCACTGCTTTCGCGCTGGTTGAGGGCGGGGAAGCTGCCGACCACACCATTGCGGCAGCAGGCCAGCACCAGTTGCGGATTGGAAATCAGGAACATCGGCGCCGCCACGACGGGCAAGCGCAGATGTTGTTCGAGCAGAGCGGGCAACGACATGGCAGGTACCCCGGAGCGAATGGCTGATAGAAGTTAAAACGGCCGAACGACGACCAGAATTACGATAGTCAGCAATATCAGAACCGGCACTTCATTGAACCAGCGATAAAAGACATGGCTGCGGGTGTTCTCGCCACGGGCGAAGCGCTTCACCTGTGCGCCGCACATATGGTGATAGCCGATGAGGATCACCACCAGCGTCAGTTTGGCGTGCATCCAGCCACCTTGGCCGAAATACGCGCTCGGGTTGAGGGCGATCAGCCAGCCGCCAAAGATCAGTGTCGCGATCATTGCCGGGCCCATGATGCCGCGGTACAGCTTGCGCTCCATGAGGCTGAAGCGTTCCTTGCTGACGGTGTCTTCACTTTGCGCGTGATAGACGAACAGCCGCGGCAAGTAGAACAGCCCGGCAAACCAGCAAACGATGCTAACGATGTGAAACACTTTAAGCCACAGATAGAGCATTTTGATTATTCCCAGGTTCACGGTAGCCGGGATAGTAGTAGCTAGGGCCGCCGATCGTCACCTTCGCGGTTGTCGCAGGACGATACGGGCCCTATTATCGTCGGCTTTCCAGTGGGTTCGTTGAGGGCAGGTTTATGGTCAAGGTCGGTATCGTCGGCGGCACGGGTTACACCGGTGTCGAACTGCTGCGTCTGCTGGCACAGCATCCGCAGGCGGAAGTGGTGGTCATCACTTCGCGATCCGAGGCTGGCCTGGCCGTTGCCGACATGTATCCGAACCTGCGAGGCCATTACGACGGCCTGGCGTTCAGTGTTCCAGACATCAAGACCCTGGGCGCTTGCGATGTGGTGTTCTTCGCCACGCCGCACGGTGTTGCCCACGCCTTGGCCGGCGAACTGCTGGCGGCCGGCACCAAGGTCATCGACCTCTCGGCTGACTTCCGTCTGCAAGACGCCGACGAATGGGCGAAGTGGTACGGCCAGCCGCACGGTGCGCCGCAATTGCTGGAAGAGGCAGTCTATGGCTTGCCGGAAGTCAATCGCGAGCAAATCAAGCAAGCACGCCTGATCGCGGTGCCGGGTTGCTATCCAACGGCCACGCAATTGGGTTTCCTGCCGTTGCTCGAAGCAGGCCTGGCGGACACCTCGCGCTTGATCGCTGACTGCAAGTCCGGGGTCAGCGGTGCCGGTCGCGGTGCCTCGGTTGGCTCTTTGTATTCCGAGACCTCGGAAAGCCTGAAGGCTTACGCGGTGAAAGGTCACCGTCACTTGCCGGAAATCCGTCAGGGGCTGCGTCGTGCCGCGGGCAAGGAGGTCGGGCTGACCTTCGTGCCGCATCTGACGCCGATGATTCGTGGCATTCATTCCACGCTGTACGCCACCGTGGTTGATCGCTCAGTGGATCTGCAAGCACTGTTCGAAAAGCGTTATGCCGATGAGCCGTTCGTCGACGTAATGCCGGCCGGTAGCCATCCGGAAACCCGCAGCGTGCGCGGTGCCAACGTCTGCCGGATTGCTGTGCATCGGCCGCAGGACGGTGATCTGGTGGTGGTGCTCTCGGTGATCGATAACCTGGTCAAAGGCGCGTCGGGTCAGGCAGTGCAGAACATGAACATCCTGTTTGGTCTGGATGAGCGCTTGGGCTTGTCCCACGCCGGCATGCTGCCGTAAGCGATTGCCAGCTGGCACAAAGGCCCATTTGCTGGGCCTTTTTGCATTGCGCACCGGGAAAACGTTTGATTGATATACCGTAACAATAGTTGACCAATTTTCTAGGAGAAGCGGATAATGCGCGTCATCACGCATTATGGCGGCGTAACGCCGGGAGATAGTTAGCATGAGCGTCGAATCCTTCACCCCCACGGCTTTGCAATTCACCCACGGTGCCGCGCACAAGGTGAAGAGCCTGGTCGATGAAGAGGGGAATGATCGCTTGAAGCTGCGCGTTTTCGTAACGGGCGGCGGTTGTTCCGGGTTTCAGTACGGCTTCACGTTCGATGAAGACGTAGCCGATGACGACACCATCGTCGAGCGCGAAGGCGTGAGCCTGGTGGTCGACCCGATGAGTTTCCAGTACCTCGCCGGTGCTGAAGTGGACTATCAGGAAGGTCTGGAAGGTTCGCGTTTTGTCATCAAGAACCCGAACGCGACCACCACTTGCGGTTGCGGGTCGTCCTTCTCGATCTGATTGCAGTCACGGCTACACGAAAACGCCGCAGAACCTTTGGGTCCTGCGGCGTTTTGCTGTGCGTGGTTTGTGAGCGAGCGCGTCAGGCGGGATAGATCGCGCCGAGGATGCGCAAGCCCCGGGCGCCGGTGACGCTCGGGCGATTGGCCGCAATGCCTTCCATGCAACAGTGAGCCAGCCAGGCGAAAGCCATGGCTTCCACCCAGTCCGGGTCCACGCCGTAGGTGGCGGTGCTGCTGACATTGGCGTTCGGCAGCAGGCTCGCGAGACGCTTCATCAGCGTGGCGTTGTGCGCGCCGCCACCGCAGACCAGTAATTCCTGAGTGTCGATCTGAGCCTTTTGCAGTGACTCGACAATGGTCGTGACAGTCAGCTCGAGCAGAGTCGCCTGCACGTTTTCCGCCGCAAAGTTCGGCAGTCGCGAAAGGTGTTGGGTCAGCCACGGCAAATTGAACACTTCGCGGCCGGTGCTTTTCGGACCTTGGGTGACGAAGAACGGATCGCTGAGCAGTGCTGCTAGGAGCGCTGGCTCGACCTTGCCGCTAGCCGCCCATTGGCCGTCGCGGTCGAAATGTTCGCCGCGTTGTTGGTGAATCCAGGCATCCAGCAAGACATTGCCCGGGCCACAGTCGAAGCCCGCAACGGGCTTGCCGGTTTCGATCAGGCTGAGGTTGCTGAAGCCACCAACGTTCAAAACGGCGCGATTTCCCTTCTGCTGTTCGAACAGTGCTTCGTGGAATGCAGGAACCAGCGGTGCGCCTTGGCCGCCGGCAGCGACGTCGCGGCTGCGGAAATCGCTGACGACCGTGATGCCCGTCAACTCGGTGAGCAGCGCCGGGTTGCCGATCTGCACGGTGAAGCCACGTGCAGGCTCATGGCGGATGGTTTGCCCATGGCTGCCAATCGCGCGGATGTCTGCGGGTTTGAGGTGTTGCTGCTCAAGCAGCGTATGAATGCCCTGCGCTGCGAGCGTCACCCAGTGTTGCTGGGCGATGGCTGAGCGGGCGATTTCATCCGGACCGCTGGCGCACAGGCCGAGCAGCTCGGCGCGCAGTGGCTCGGGCATGGCGATGTAGTGGGTGGCTACCAGCCTGATCGCCGAAGTTTGCTCTATCAGCGCAATGTCCAAGCCGTCGAGGCTGGTCCCGGACATCACGCCTATATAAAGAGGCATGGCTTAACGCTTGCTCGAGGCCAGCATCGTGGCTTTCTCTTGGTCCATGCGTGCCATCAGCGGCTGGCTTTGTGCAAGGAAGCGCGCGCGTTCGGTTTTGGCAATCGGGTCGGCCATTGGCAACTTCTGACCCAGCGGATCGACGTGAACGCCGTTGACCTGGAATTCATAGTGCAAATGCGGGCCGGTGGAGAGACCGGTGGTGCCGATATAGCCGATCACTTGGCCCTGCTTCACGCTGCCACCGGTTTTGACGCCTTTGGCGAAACCTTGCATGTGGCCATACAGCGTCCGATAAGTGTTGCCGTGCTGGATGATGACAGTATTGCCGTAACCTCCGCGGCGACCGGCCAGCAAGACTTTGCCATCCCCGGCAGCCTTGATCGGCGTGCCTCGTGGAGCGGCATAGTCGACGCCTTTGTGGGCGCGGATCTTGTTCAGGATCGGGTGTTTGCGACCCATGGAGAATTTCGAGCTGATGCGGGCGAAGTCCACCGGGGTGCGGATGAACGCTTTGCGCATGCTGTTGCCGTCAGCGGTGTAATAGCTGCTATTGCCTTGTTTGTTGGTGTAACGCACGGCGGTGTAGGTCTTGCCGCGGTTGGTGAAGCGCGCGGACAGGATCGGACCCGTGCCGACAGCCTTGCCGTTGACCACTTTCTGTTCGTAGATCACGTCGAATTCATCGCCCTGACGGATGTCCTGGGCGAAATCGACGTCGTAGCCAAACACGCTGGCCATGTCCATGGTCAGGCTGTGCGACAGGCCCGCGCGGGCAGCGGATTGCGACAGTGAGCTGTTGATTACGCCGTGGACATACGCGGTGCGCACGGTCGGTTTGGCGGTAATGCGATTGAAGGCATAACCCTTGTCGTTTTTGGTCAGGGTAATGGTTTCGAGGTCGCTGACTTTGCTGTGCAGGTTGGTCAGTTGGCCGTCGGGGCTGAGCTCGAATTCGAGTTTCTGGCCGTGCTTGAGCTGGCTGAACTGCTTGGCTTGTTTGTCGCTGGCCAGTACCTCGTGCACTGAGGTGGCGGGCAGGCCGACTTTCGCGAAGAGCGTCGACAGGGTGTCGCCCTTGGAGACGATGACTTCGCGGTGGCCGGGTGCTTTCTTCTCTTCAACCACGGGCGCTGGCGGCTCTACCGGTACCGGGGCGGCTTCGGCGGTTTCCGGGGTGTCTTCCGTGGTGTTTTCGATTTGCGCGAACGGCGAGGCGGCTGGCTCATTTGTGGCTTGGACGGCGTCAGCAGCGTCTTGGTCTTGTGTCAGTTGTTCAGCGGGGCTGTCCAGCTCCAGGCTTAAGGTCGTCTTTTTGGCTTCAACGTCACTGGAAGGGAATACCAGGAGTGCCAGGCTGAGGAGGGCGGCGATACCACTTGCAGCGAGCAGGTGGGTCTTCGGGTAAAGCGGCGGCGCTTTAGACGGTTCAGTGGTCATAGGTAATTTTGACTTTGAAAAGATGAATTGGAAAAGATGAATGACATGATGAAGATGAAATAACTGTATAAAATATAACCAAATCATCGCTGAAGCAAGCCTGCAGACGTTGCGTCTGTGGATTGCTGTCCGTGCGCCGGGCAAAACTTGTATTTGGTGCGCGATATTGTATGGTTGGTCCCCTTTGAATCTGAGCCTTGCGGGTCTGTTATGAAGTCGGTTGAAGAGCAGCTAGCGCTGATCAAACGTGGTGCGGAAGAACTGTTGGTCGAGTCCGAGCTGATCGAAAAGCTCAAGCGCGGCCAGCCGCTGCGTATTAAGGCCGGCTTCGACCCGACGGCTCCGGATCTGCACTTGGGTCACACCGTGCTTATTAATAAGCTGCGCCAGTTCCAGGAGCTGGGGCATCAGGTGATCTTCCTGATCGGCGATTTCACCGGGATGATCGGTGATCCGAGCGGCAAGAGCGCCACGCGTCCGCCGCTGACTCGTGAGCAAGTGCTCGATAATGCCGAGACGTACAAGACTCAGGTGTTCAAGATTCTGGATCCGGCCAAGACCGAAGTAGCATTCAATTCCACCTGGATGGATCAAATGGGGCCGGCCGACTTCATTCGTCTGACCTCGCAGTACACCGTTGCGCGCATGCTTGAGCGTGACGACTTCGATAAGCGCTACACCACCAATCAACCGATCGCCATCCATGAGTTCCTCTATCCGCTGGTCCAGGGGTATGACTCGGTTGCTCTGCGCGCGGACGTCGAGTTGGGCGGTACCGATCAGAAGTTCAACCTGTTGATGGGGCGTGAACTGCAGCGCAGCTACGGTCAGGAAGCACAATGCATTCTTACCATGCCGTTGCTCGAAGGCCTGGATGGCGTGAAGAAGATGTCCAAGTCGTTGGGCAACTATGTCGGCATTCAGGAGGCGCCGGGGGTGATGTACAGCAAGCTGGTGTCGATTCCTGATGCGCTGATGTGGCGGTACTTTGAGTTGCTCAGCTTCCGCTCCATGGACGAGATCAATGCGTTTCGGGCGGACGTCGAGGCAGGTGCCAATCCTCGTGACATCAAAATCAAACTGGCTGAAGAAATCGTCGCGCGTTTCCATGGTGACGAGGCGGCGGCGAACGCTCATCGCGCTGCGGGTAATCGCATGAAGGATGGCGAGTTGCCGGACGATTTGCCGGAAGTGGAATTGACGGCTGCTGAAGATATGCCGATCGCGGCCGTGCTCAATAAAGCAGGGTTGGTGAAGAACTCTGCGGTAGCTCGTGATCTGCTGGGTTCGGGCGGTGTGCGTATCGATGGTGAAGTGGTTGATCGCACCTTTATATATAAGCTGGGCGCGACCCATGTTTGCCAGGCCGGTAAAAAGGCATTTGCACGTATTACGCTCAAAGCCGAATAAACTGGAAATTAAGGGTTGACGG